>CANOID010000112.1 GCA_947565985.1 uncultured Lachnoclostridium sp. | reverse complement strand
AGGCATCGTTAATAGTTTTTCTACTATAACAGCACCATCTGTAACAACGCAAGAAATTGATGGCTATATAACATCACCTGTTTCAGGCAGCAGAATTCTTGAAGAAACAACAATTACAGCAAGACTTAATATAGTAACTGATAAAATTGTGTCATTGCGTGCTGCAGGAAATGGTAAAACAGTAGAACTTGCAGCAACTAAAAATTCTACAGGAAAGATTTATACAGCTACAATTACAAAAGAAAACCTAGATACTCTTGGAAAGACTGCA
Source organism: uncultured Lachnoclostridium sp. (assembly GCA_947565985.1). GTDB lineage: Bacteria > Bacillota > Clostridia > Lachnospirales > Lachnospiraceae > Butyribacter. The sequence goes on along the minus strand of CANOID010000112.1, from coordinate 6,363 downwards.
GATGGCAAGATTGGTCTGTATATAGATAATAAGTTATATCAAGAGATAAACATTATTTTTAATATTGAAGAAAGAAAGATGCTTCCTGAACAAGTGGATGATTTTGAATCATACAGTGGACTTTTAAATCTTCTTCTTGGAAAGTGGGCAACAAATAAGGATTCAGGATGTACAGTTGATTTGTCACTTGTAAAAGACCCTTGCTATGAAGGTGAGTATGCCTTAAAGTTTGCTTATAATGAAATAAAGACAGGATGGGCAGGTGCTACAATGCCTAAAGAGGCAGACTGGTCTTCATATGATGCATTAAAATTTTGGGTAAAACCTGATGGCAAAAATCAGAAAACAGTTATACAGATTACTACAAGTGCAGGTACTTATGAAGCATATTTAAATCTATATCCAGAATATGCCAATGCAACTACGCCACTTTTAGTAACACTTCCTTTTAGTGAATTTAAGAGTGGCAACAATATATTAACTGGTGAAGCTTTAAAGAAGATGAGCAGCTTTGGTTTATGGGTAAATGCAATTGGTGATTCTTCTGCATTTGCAAATGGTGAAGATACAGTAAGTGGTGAACTTTACTATGATGATATAAGGGCAGTATCTACTGGAATAGATAAACCTGTTTTTGAAGTGGTTGAAGAAACAGAGCCAGAAAAACCAGATAATCCTGATAATACATCAACAGAAGTCAAAGAAGATCAAACTACTATAAAAGATAATGTTGGTGAAGCGAGTTTAGGTAACACAGATTTTACAAGTATTCAAGAGGATATTAAAAAAGATGTAGCATCTGCATTAAAAGACCTGTTAAGCAGTAGTTTAACTCAAGAGGAGAAAAACAAGGCACAAGAAGCAATAGATGCTATTAATAAAAATGAAGCATCTATAGATATTTCACTTAAAGTTGATAAAAAGTCTGATGGTATTGATGCTATTGTTGATGAAGATGAAAGAAAAGAGAATAATATCAAACTAGAAGAAATAAAGAAAGAAGTACAAAGTAGTAATAGTGGTGCAACTGTAGAAGTAAAGGCTGCAATGACACTTGATATATCATTGTTTAGTATTTGTAAGTATACACAAAATAATAATATAATTGTAAAAACATCCGTAAACGAGCTTACAAAGCCAGTAAAAATCAGCATGAAACTGCCTGATAGTATTCCAGCAGTAAAGAATGGTGCAGTAAGAACATATTATATTATCTGCCTTCACAAAAATAAAAATGGCAAAATTGAACCTTCAAAAGTTAAATGTGATTATGATAAAAATAATAATAGCATTAGTTTTGATGGTAGCAAGTTTTCCACATATGTTCTTTGTTATGCAGATGTAACACCAAAGTCTACAGATAATTCGATTATACTTGGTGGTTCAACATCTGGTGGCTCTGGTTCTAGTGGTTCTGGCACTGTAATATCAACAGCGACACCTATTCCTACAGCGACACCAAGTGCAAAACCAAGTAGTGTTCCTTCAACAACAGCAACACCTATTCCTTCAGAAAGACCATCTGTTACTGATAAACCATCCGTAACAGACCATCCTGTTGCAACAAACTCTCCAGAAGATAATTCTGGCACCAATTTACCAAAAGTTAAAAAAGGTACAAAATTTGTGGCTAAAGGTATTAATTACGAGGTGACATCAGTAAGCGGCACAAAGACAGTAAAATGCATGGGGGCTAAGAAAAATATTAAAAAAGTAGTTATTCCTGCGGCTGTTAAAATTAGAGGCAAAAAATATAATGTCACATTTATTGCAAAGAATGCATTTAAAGATAACAAAAAACTTATACAAGTTACAATAGGCAAAAATATTATAAGTATTGGCAAGAATGCATTTAAGGGCTGCAAAAACTTAAAGAAGATTATAGTTAAGACTAAAAAACTTACAGATAAAAAAGTTGGCAGTAATGCATTTAAGGGAATAAACAGTAAAGCAATTGTTAAAGTACCAAAAGGTAAAATTAAAACATATAAAAAGATTATTAGAGCAAAAGGTGCAGGTAAAAAGGTAACATTTAAAAAATAATCTTTCAATAATTTATATGCAATATATTAAGAAATACAATTATATTTTTGCATAAAAATACTGCGGGCAGATAAAATTAAGTTTTATCTGCTCGTTGTTCTATTGTTCGATATGCAAAATAAATGTTTAATTTACAAATGATATATGGTAAAATTTATATAATCAATAAAAATTTTAATAGGAGGATATTATGGCAGATTATATAATTAAGAATGAAGTGCTTGAAGCTGGAATTAACAAAAAAGGGGCAGAGCTAGTGAGCCTTATAAGAAATAGTGATAACAGGCAGTATATGTGGAGTGGAGATGAGAAATACTGGAACAGGGTTTCACCAGTGCTTTTTCCATTTGTAGGAAAGCTAAACGGACAGAAATATAAACATGAAAATGTATGGTATGAGGGAATTGCACAGCACGCATTTGCAAGGGATATGGAATTTACACTTACAGAAAAGAAAGAAGATTCAATTTGGTTTCAACTTGAAAGCACTGAAGAAACGCAAAAAATATATCCATTTATTTTTAAATTTGAAATTGGATACCAGCTTGAAGCCAATTCAATAAAAGTAATTTGGAAAGTACATAATAATTCACAACAGACAATGTATTTTTCACTTGGAGCACATCCTGCATTTTTATGTCCAGAGAATGGAACAGGCAGCAAGGATGGATATTTTATTAACCTGCATACAGACGCAGAAAGTATAGACAGCGGCGAGCTTACAGTAGATGGACTGTTAGGAGATATAGTAAATACATTTTCTTTAAAAGATGGTCGCCTTAACGTAACAGATGAGATTTTTGATAAAGATGCTTTAGTTTTAAATGCGGCTGGTATTAAAGAGGTTTCACTGGAAAATCCACAAAAACAGGAGTATTTGTCAGTTTCTTTTGACACACCACTGCTTGGCATCTGGTCACCAGCAAAAAAAGCAGCTCCATTTATTTGTATTGAACCATGGTATGGCAGATGTGATAGGGAAGGCTTTATGGGTAATTTGCAGGAAAGAGAATATGGTAATGAATTAAAAGTTGGAGAAACATTTGAAAAAAGTTACACTATTAAAATTTGATATTTTTAATAGTATTTGATAGAATACAATAAAAGTATAAACTGGGCGTGGGGATTAACTAGCTGTATTTAATTTGAGAAAGGATGGACAAACTAATGGTGACTAAAAAATTTCAGGATTTAACATTATCAGCACTTGGTATGGGTACGATGCGTCTGCCCGTACTTGATGGTGATGATGCTAAGATTGATGAAGAAAAAACAGCAGAAATGGTTGCCTATGCGATGGAGCATGGAATTAACTACTATGATACGGCGTGGGGATATCACAGCGGAAATTCAGAGCTGGTTATGGGTAAGGTTTTAAGCAAATATTCACGCGACAGTTTTTATCTTGCTACAAAATTTCCTGGATATGACCTTTCAAATATGGACAAAGTTGAGGAAATATTTGAAAAGCAGTTAGAAAAATGTAAAGTGGAATACTTCGATTTTTATTTATTCCACAACATATGTGAGATGAATATTGACGCTTATCTTGATGAGAAATATGGCATATATGAATATCTGTTAAAACAGAAAGAAAATGGACGTATACGCCACCTTGGTTTTTCTGCTCATGGAAGTTGTGAAGTAATGGAGCGTTTCTTAAAAGCGTATGGTGAGAAGATGGAATTTTGTCAGATACAGTTAAACTACATTGACTGGTCATTCCAAGAAGCAAAAGCTAAAACAGAACTTTTGGCTAAGTATAATATTCCAGTATGGGTAATGGAGCCACTGCGTGGTGGAAAACTTGCGAAGCTTCCAGAAGATGCAGAAAAGAAACTAAAAGAAGTAAGACCTGATGAAAATATTCCAGCATGGGCATTTCGTTTCTTGCAGACTATTCCAAGTGTGACAATGGTGCTTTCTGGAATGTCAAATTTTGAGCAGTTACAGGACAATATTAAAACATATGAAACCGATAAACCATTATCAGACAAAGAAATGAAAGTAATATTAGATATTGCAGATGGAATATTGAATGGAAAACTTCCATGCACAGATTGTCACTACTGCACAAGCCACTGTCCAAAGGAGCTTGACATACCTAAGCTTTTAGAGCTTTACAATGAATATAATTTTACAGGAGGTGGATTTATAGCACCAATGGTTGTTTCAACAATGCCAAAGGAAAAACAGCCATCAGCGTGTATTAGTTGTCGCAGTTGTGAAGCAGTCTGTCCACAACAGATTAAAATATCAGAAGCTATGAAAAGCTTTTCAGAAAAACTTTCGGGAAATCAAGCTTAAACTAAAAAGATAAATTGTTTTTTCTACATAATTGAGAACATTCCGCTAAGGTATTTGTAACACGCTTTAGTGGAATTTTTATTTTTTACAATGACAAATTGATTTGTTTATGGTACAATGAAGTAAATTTTGGTAAAAATACAATATGCGTATGCCCTTAGACAGGCAGAATGGAGGCAATAATGGATTACAAAAATGCAGGTGTAGACATTGAGGCGGGCTATAAAGCTGTAGAGCTTATGAAAAAGCATATAGAAAGCACTATGAGAAGCGAAGTTCTTACAGGAATCGGAGGTTTTTCGGGTGCATTTTCGCTAGAGCCATTTAAAAATATGGAACAGCCTGTACTTGTATCAGGTACAGATGGGGTAGGAACAAAGCTTAAAATTGCTTTTGAGATGGATAAGCATGATACTGTCGGAATTGACTGTGTTGCAATGTGTGTAAATGACATCGCATGTGCTGGTGGTGAACCATTATTTTTTCTTGACTATATAGCATGTGGAAAGAATAAGCCTGAAAAGATTGAAAGTATTGTAAGTGGTGTTGCAGAAGGATGCAGACAGGCAGGTGCAGCACTTATAGGTGGTGAAACAGCCGAAATGCCAGGATTTTATCCAGAAGATGAATATGACCTTGCAGGCTTTGCAGCAGGCATTGTTGACCGCAAGGAAATGATTACAGGAGAAAGTATAACATCAGGTGATATAATTATAGGTATCGCATCATCAGGATTGCACAGTAATGGATTTTCCCTTGTGCGCAAGGTATTTGATATCCGAGATGAAAACCTTAGAAGAACATATGAATCCCTCGGAGGTAAAAGTCTTGGTGAAGTTATACTTACCCCTACAACTATATATGTAAAAGCATTGCGTGCAGTTAAAGAAGGCGGTGTTAGCATAAAGGGTTGCTGCCACATTACAGGCGGTGGATTTTATGAAAACATACCACGTATGTTGCACGAAGGCGTACATGCACAGATAAAAATGGACAGTTATGAAGTGCCTCCTGTATTTGATATGCTTGAAAGAGATGGGGATATTTCAAAAGATATAATGTATAATACATTTAATATGGGCATAGGAATGATGGTTACAGTAGATAGCTCAGATGCAGATAAGGCAGTAAACCTTATAAACGATTCAGGTCAGAAAGCCTTTATTGTTGGCAGGATAACAGAAGGGCAAAAAGGTATAACACTAGTATAACACTAATAAAAGAAAGGTATGGTATTGTTATGCAAAAGATTGCTGTGTGTGTTTCTGGCGGTGGTACAAACCTCCAAGCAATTATTGATAGTATAGCAAATGGTACAATTAAAAATACAGAAATAGCCATAGTTATCAGCAATAAATCTGATGCATTTGCACTTGAACGTGCAAGTAAAGCTGGTATTGATGGCATATGTATAAATCCAAAGGAATATGCAAATAAACAACAGTTTGCTGATGCAATGATAGATACGCTTAAAGAGTATAAAATCGACTTAGTAGTATTTGCTGGTTATCTTGTGGTAGTTCCACCTGAAATAATTAAAGAGTACAGAAATCGCATTATAAATATACACCCATCACTTATTCCAGCACATTGCGGAATGGGATATTATGGGCTTAAAGTCCACGAAAGCGTACTTGCAGCAGGCAACAAGATAACAGGGGCTACTGTACATTTTGTAGATGAAGAAGCAGACCATGGACCTATAATTTTACAAAAAGCTGTTGAAGTATGTGAAGGCGATACACCAGAAATTCTTCAAAAACGTGTAATGGAACAGGCAGAGTGGAAAATTTTGCCACAGGCAATTAATTTGATTGGTGAAGGAAGAATATATATAGAAGATAGTATTGCACATATTAAATAGAGCAAGAACGGCATTTGTTTCTTGAGAGTAGAGGAGGTACTTAACAGTTGAAATAAACTTATAAAAAATTATAAATTGTCACGGATATTGGTTTAGGAATCAATTACAGAAGAAAAGGGTTACAGGAACTTATAAAAGGAATGGCAAAC
>CANOID010000111.1 GCA_947565985.1 uncultured Lachnoclostridium sp. | reverse complement strand
ATTCCTTTTCTAACTTCAACTGCCTTTTTCTGAAGTTCTAAATCAGTCATTATTACCCTCCATTAAAAAAATTTATGCCCAAGGATTTTCTGTTGGATATCTTACACCTTCAGGCTGATTATAGCCAATTTCATTCATTGGCACACCAATGTATTTAAACACTTCAAACAGTTCTTTTCCATAGTGTCCAAATGCTACAGCACCATGGTGTGGAAATCCACCTTCAATTAATACATGACGGTAGAAGCGTCCCATCTGTGGAATTGCAAATACACCTATTGAACCAAAAGAACGTGTTGCCACTGGAAGTACTTCACCATTTGCGATATAAGCCCTAATCCTGTTATCTGCTGTACTTTGCAAACGGAAGAATGTAATATCACCCGGCACTATATCTCCTTCAAGTGTTCCCTGTGTAACTTCTTCTGGAAGTGTCCTTGCCATAATCATTTGGTATTTCATCTCACATGATGACAGCTTTGACGAAGCTGTATTGCCACAGTGGAATGCCATAAATGTATCTGTCAATTTGTAATCATATTTTCCTTGAATTTCTTCTTGATACATATCTTTTGGCACTGAATTATTGATATCAAGCAGTGTTACAGCATCACCGCTTATAACAGTTCCAATGAATTCACTTAAACATCCATATATATCAACTTCACATGATACTGGAATACCCTGTGCTGTAAGACGGCTGTTTACATAACAAGGTACAAAGCCAAACTGCGTCTGGAAAGCCGGCCAGCATTTCCCTGCAATTGCTACATATTCTCTGTAACCTTTATGTTCATTAATCCAGTCTTTTAAAGTAAGTTCATATTGTGCAAGTTTTGTAAGAATTTCTGGCTTTTTATTGCCAGCACCAAGCTCTGCCTCCATCTCTTTTACAACTTCTGGAATACGCTTGTCCCCTGCGTGTTTATTAAATGCCTCAAACAAGTCAAGCTCAGAATTTTCTTCAATTTCAACACCCATATTATAAAGCTGTTTAATTGGAGCATTACATGCAAGGAAGTTTAATGGTCTTGGTCCAAAACTTATAATTTTTAGATGTTCAAGTGCATACACAGCTCTTGCAATTGGCACAAATTCATGAATCATATCCGCACAGTCATCAGCATCTCCTACTGGATATTCTGGGATATATGCTTTTATATTGCGAAGCTGTAAGTTATAACTTGCATTGAGCATACCACAGTAAGCATCACCGCGTCCCTGTACCAGATTATTACCGCTTTCCTCTGCTGCTGCAATAAACATTTTAGGTCCGTCAAAATGCTTAGCTAAAAGCGTTTCAGATATTTCTGGTCCAAAGTTTCCAAGGTAGACACAAAGTGCCTGACATCCTGCTGCCTTAATATCTTCCAATGCCTGCACCATATGAATTTCACTTTCTACAATGCAGACTGGACATTCATAAATATCATTTGCATCATATTTTGCACTATATGCTTCTACAAGTGCCTTTCTTCTATTTACTGAAAGACTTTCTGGAAAACAGTCACGGCTTACTGCCACAATACCTACTTTAATTTCTGGTCTGTTACCCATTTTTATCTTATTCCTCCTTATAAATTTAATAGGTTCGTTCACTTAGAATCTTCTCCAAATCCATAGTGCTATCAAAATACTTCTCATCTACATATTGTTTCTTTTTCACTGCCTTACCTTTCTCCAGCCGTTCTATATTTTCTTTAACTATAGGTCCAAGCATTGGATTACATTCAAAATCAACATTAATCTTTCCATCTAGCATAAATTGCAATGCTGCATGTACAGCATCAAATGAGATAATAATAATATCACCATCTGGACCACAGGTTTTTTGTGCTGCCTCTATGGCTTTTAATGCACCAAAAGTCATATTGTCATTTTCACTGACAACTACATCAATATCTTCATAAGTATCAAGGTAATACTCCATGACTTCTTGACCTTTTGCCTGTGTAAACTCACCATTCTGATATTCCAACATATTCCAATTTTTGTTTTTAGACAATATTTTTTTAAACCCGTTAGTTCTACCAATCTGAGCAGTAGAATCAGGGATTCCCTGTATTGTTACAATGTTAATTTTCTCATCACTACGACCCTTTTTTTTCAGATAATTTTCCAGCCATTTTCCAGCCTTAATGCTCTGTTTTTTAAAATTGCTTCCAATCCAGCAAGTATATAAATCTTCATCTTCTACAACAACCTGCCGGTCTACTATAATAACTGGAATACCTGCTGCCTTTGCTTCAGAAAGTACGGTGTCCCATCCAGTTTCCACAACAGGGTCTAATACAATATAATCTACTTCCTGAAGTATAAAATTGCGTACTGATTTTAACTGATTTTCCTGTTTTTGTTGGGCATCTTCATAAATTAAATAATAATTATTCTGTGGAGTTAATGCTTGTTTAAATGAATCTGTATTTGTACTGCGCCAGTCCGATTCTGAACCAACCTGTGAATATCCTACAACAATAAAATTATCAAAATTATCATTATCTGTCAATGTACTGCCATTCAATTTATCTTTATCTGAAATATAATCTGGCATTGCACAACCCTTCACAGAACACAAAAGCAGAAATATAAAAAAAATACATACCAATTTCTGTTTCATGGTCTTCTCCTTCCTGCTAGCATATGCAATGTTGATAAAATATTAATAAATGGTAAATGTATTTTAGTGCAATTTGCTGGTATTTTCTACAGAATGCTTTCGGAAATAAGTATATTTTTTTATGAAATAATAAATAATGTATGAAAAAAATAAAATTTTTTATGAAAAAAGTTGATTTTTTTATGATTTTATTGGTATTGTGACAGTAACTTTCGTCCATGCACCATATACACTGTCAAGCACAAGCCCATATGCAGAGCCATAATTAAGTTTAAGTCTCTGGTTCACATTAGCAAGTCCAAAGCCGGAAGTATTTTTTTCACTGATACACTCTCCATTTATCACAGCCTGCATATACGAAAGACGCTCCTTTGTCATACCAATTCCATTATCATACACACAAAAGACCAAAGTTTTTTCTTGTTTTATACCAGTAACTTTGATATATCCAACTCCGCGTTTATTCTTAATACCATGATAAAGAGCATTCTCAACTAAAGGCTGAAGTGTTAATTTTAAAATCTGATATTCATGTAAATCTTCAGGAATTTGTATTGTATACTCTAGAATATCTCGATAACGCAATTGCTGTATCTCTAAATAACTTTTTACGTGAATTTCTTCTTCTGCCAGTGTAATATAATCTCGTCCTCTGCTTAATGCCACACGAAAAAAAGACGAAAGCGCAGATACCATTTTTACTACTTGTTCATTTTCACCTGATTCTGCCAGCCAAATAATACTGTCCAGCGTATTATATAAAAAATGCGGTGCAATCTGTGCCTGCATAAGCCTTAACTCTGTCTGTCTTAAATTTTGTTGCTCAATACGTATATCATCTATAAGATTTCCGATTTTTTCTACCATATAATTAAAGCTTGTATTCAAAATCGCAAGTTCATCATCACTATCTTCTTTTGCTCTAACTGCAAAATCCCCGCTTGCCGCCTGTTTTGTTGCATCCGACAATCTACGTATAGGCTCTGTAATACTTGTCATAATTTTGCGACTGGTAAAAATTGCTGCTAATAAAATGATAGCAAACACACAAACACTTGTACTAATTGCAGAAGATACATCAGAACTGATACCTTTTCGTAAAACCTCCAAACAGTCGGTCTCATATTTAATATACCTTTGTATCTGTTCCTGAATTATTTCAGTCAATACACGTATATTCATATCAAGACGCTCCATATTTTTATAATATGAGCCACTCACAAGTGCATCTGCTTCAATTTCTTCCACACAGCTTTCCAATGTATTAAGACTTTTTAAAATATTGACAATCTGACTTTTAGAATTATCAAGCTTGGAAGAATCGTAAAGTGCTTGAAAATCTTTTCTCGCTTCATTAATCATAAGATGTGGTTGTTGAGTATCAACCAACTGTTCAGCACGTTCCATATTGACAACAATCATATACATAGTATAATCCATGTCTTCTTTAAAATCTATACTGTAATTGCTTATGCTTGTAATATTTTCTACAATGGAATTATACCACATTGAAAAATTATTAAATATATATAAAAGATACAGAGTCATCGCCGTGAGAGGCACAAGGCATACAAGCATAAGCATATACAGGCGTTTTTGCAGTGGGGAGCTTTTTTTCTTCATATTTTCTTCTTGACCTTTCATGCTTATATACACAGCATTAAATCTGATTGCGAAACTCCTTTGGTGTAGCATCCTGTGTTTTCTTAAATAAATAACTAAAATAATGTGGGTCTTTATATCCTACTGCAAATGCGACCTCTGACGTTTTCATAGATGAAGTACGCAACAGCTCTTTAGCTTTTTCCATACGCACGTGTGTCAGATATTCAACAAATGTCTGCCCTGCTTCTTGCCTAAAAATACTACTAAAATAATTAGGACTCATATTAACTTCTGATGCTACAGAATTCAATGAAATATTTTCATCGTCATAATGTTTCTTAATATAGCCTTTAGCATCTTCCAATAGAAAATGATACTTTTTCTCGGAGACTGTATCTCGCAGTTCAAGTGTAGTTTCCAATACATTTATTAAATACTCCTTGCTAGATTCTTCAGTATTAAACATAGCACCCATTTTCTGTAAATTTCCACAACGCTCCATAAAGATATCCGCTCCATATCCAAGTTCTTCTAACAGTGCCTTTGCTGCAAAAAACATATCCATAATTACATACTGACGAAATAAAAAAGAATTAGTGGCATGAGTGCCAAAACTTTTAAAATAATCGTCTACAAATTGCATAGTTTCACTTTTACGCCCTGTTTTTAAAAATCGTTCTGTTATATTGTGGTCAAATTTCTTTACTTCAAAAGCACCTAATTCCAGTTCTGTGTCCATCTCTGTTTCTTTTAAAGAACTAGACTCTTTAAAGAGACTACTACTTAATATAATCTGGTTTCGCTTCTCCAGATAGCGGTATGCAAAAGCATGGTCTGCTTCTTCAAAGCACTTGCCTAGTTCACTAAGCCTTTCAACTGGACTGCCTACACCACCAAAATACTCTACATCACTATAACTTTCTAAAATTTCACAAAGTTTTATAGTAAACACATCAAAAACTTTTTCTAGCTTTCTTTCTCCTGTCTCCTTTAAAATTATCGCCCATCCTTCTACTTCAAGTTCTATTAAAAGAACTTCTGGCATACTTTCTACCAATTTCTCTATATTATGTATTGCAAGGCTTCTCTGTATAGCATACTGTTTTGCATCTTCTGCTGCAAATATCTGAAAAAGCATAATATTATATTTATCTGCCGCTAGGTCCATATCAATCTGCTTGCCCTCTTTTAAGATTTCAGAAGCCTTGTTTTTACCAAGAACAAGCTTTCTAAAAAACTTCTGGCTTGTAAGTTTTGCATTTTCAATCCGCTCCTGTTCAAAAGTCTGCTGAAATTCTTTTTCTCTTTTAATTTGCTGTGCTACCTTTTTTACTTCCTCTAGAAGTTTTGCTGCTACAATAGGTTTAAGCAGATATTTTGTAATTCCAATATCAATTCCTTCTTGAGCATATTTAAAGTCATCATACCCACTTAAAATAATAATCTTTACATCTGGGAGCTCCTGTTTGACCAAGCGACTTAATTCCAAACCATCCATAAATGGCATTTTAATATCCGTAATTAAAATGTCTGGCTTTATCTTTTGTATTAATGAATAGGCTATCTCGCCATCACTTGCTTCACCTGCAAATTCAAACCCTTCTGCATTCCAATCTATGCTTTTGCGTATGCCTTCACGCATAATAATCTCATCTTCTACCAAAAATACTTTTAGCATAATTGTATTCCCACCTATTTTACTTTTGCTTTAACGCTTCTTTTAATATTTCATATCTCTTTCTTTTTTCTTCTTTGCCAAAATGTTCTGCAGATTCCCTGTCTTGCAAAGGATTATTCTTATAACACAAATTTTTTACCTGATGCCCATATTGTTCACTTGTAAGGTCAAAAACAATTCCATTAATTACATTATAACAGTGGACTCCTCCGTTGTCTGTTGCCATGCCATAAACCTCACCTCCAAAAATATCTTGTGCTAAAAAAGCAGTAATAGAACATTGCCCTAGTGTAATATTGTGAATGCTCCATTCATCTCTCATTCTTGGTGCACAAGTTTCGGCACACCAAATCTCAGATAATGCATCATATAAATCCAATGGTGTTTCTATATTAGAATATGTTTGATTTATTGCATGAATATTCAAAGCTTCTTCTTGTCCATAAAAATAATATCTGGAACGAATTGCTTCTTTTAACTGTGTCAAAGCTTTCTCTAAAGTCACTCTTGGACAAGCTACATTAAATCTCTCGAAGCCCTCTCCGGTTTTCCCAAACATTGCCCCAGAATCTAGCCAAAGATTTGCCTTTTTCACAATTAATTCTTCTAACTCCTGTTCTGATAATCCGAGTCTTCTAAAATCTACCCAGACAAGATATGTTCCTTCTGGTTCTGCCATTGTAAGCTGTGGCAGTTCCCTTTCGAGGTATTCTTTCATAAACCAGATATTATCTTTGACATATTTAATCATCTCCTCATACCAATTATTTCCAAAACGATACGCTGCTTCACAGGCAGTTAAACCTATGGTATTTATCAAACCGCA
>CANOID010000110.1 GCA_947565985.1 uncultured Lachnoclostridium sp. | reverse complement strand
CTGAAGAAATCAGTTCTGTAATTAAAGAACAGATTAAGAACTATAGTACCAAATTTGAAGTTGCTGATACAGGTACTGTAATACAGGTTGCTGACGGAATTGCCCGTATTCATGGTCTGGCAAAAGCTATGCAGGGTGAACTTCTTGAATTTCCAAATGAAGTTTATGGCATGGTGCTAAACCTTGAAGAGGACAATGTTGGTGCTGTACTCTTAGGTGACCATAGAAATATTAATGAAGGTGACATTGTAAAGACGACAGGCAGGGTTGTAGAAGTTCCTGTTGGAGATGCGATGCTTGGCCGTGTAGTTAATGCTCTAGGACAGCCTATAGATGGAAAAGGGCCTATTGAAACTACAAAGACAAGACAGATAGAGAGAGTTGCCTCAGGTGTTATTTCGAGAAAATCAGTAGATACGCCATTACAGACAGGCATTAAGGCTATCGATTCAATGGTTCCTATTGGAAGGGGACAGCGTGAGCTGATTATCGGTGACCGCCAGACAGGAAAGACAGCTATTGCAGTTGACACTATTATCAACCAGAAAGGTCAACATGTTAAATGTATATATGTTGCAATAGGACAGAAAGCTTCTACTGTAGCTTCTATTGTAAATAAGCTTGAAGAATATGGGGCTATGGATTATACAACTATTGTGGCTTCTACTGCAAGCGAACTTGCTCCACTCCAGTATATTGCCCCTTATTCAGGGTGTGCAATAGGTGAGGAGTGGATGGAGAACGGACAGGATGTACTGGTAATATATGACGATTTGACAAAACACGCTGCAGCATATCGTACAATGGCTCTGTTGCTTAAACGTCCACCTGGACGTGAAGCTTATCCTGGTGATGTATTTTATTTACATTCTAAGCTTCTTGAAAGAGCAGCAAGACTTTCAGATAAATTAGGTGGAGGCTCTCTTACGGCACTTCCTATTATAGAGACACAGGCAGGCGATGTATCGGCGTATATTCCTACTAATGTCATTTCTATAACAGATGGTCAGATTTATCTTGAAACTGAAATGTTTAACTCAGGTTTCCGTCCTGCTATTAATGCAGGTCTTTCGGTATCTAGGGTTGGAGGTTCTGCACAGATTAAAGCTATGAAAAAGATATCAGGACCAATACGTATTGAGCTTGCACAGTTTAGAGAGCTTGCGGCTTTCTCACAGTTTAGCTCAGACCTTGACCCTGAAACAAAAGCACAGCTTGCACAAGGTGAAAGAATACGTGAGATTCTTAAACAGGACCAGTACAATCCTATGCCAGTAGAGAACGAGGTAATGATTATCTATGCTGCTACTAAAAAATATCTTATCGATATAGAAATAGAAGATATACTTGATTTTGAAAAAGGTCTTTTTGAATATATTGATACAAAGTATCCTGAAGTGCCAGACGCTATACGCACTGAGGGCGTTATCAGTGATGATACTGAAGGAAAACTGATTAAAGGAATAGAGGAGTTTAAGGCGGATTTTGCTAAGAACAGATAGAGAGGTGTTTCAATATGGCCTCAATGAGAGATATTAAAAGGCGTAAAGAAAGTGTCCAAAGTACAGGACAGATTACGAAAGCGATGAAGCTTGTATCCTCTGTAAAACTGCAGAAAGCTAAAGTTGGTGCGGAAGTATCGAAACCTTATTTTGAAACAATGTATGAAACTGTGGCTGGAATGATTGCAAAATCAGGTCAGTTATCACATCCGTTTCTTCAAAAAAGTCAGTCTGACAAGAAGGCAGTAATAACTATTACTTCAAACAGGGGATTGGCAGGAGGATATAATTCCAACATAGTAAAACTGGTTTCTAAAGATGAACGTTTTAAAAAAGAAAATACAGTTATCTATGCAGTAGGGACAAAAGGACGTGACTCCCTCGCAAGGCAGGGCTATGAAATAGCTGGTGATTATTCAGAAGCGATGAATGAACCTCTCTATAGTGATGCAATGGACATTGGCAAAGAGGTTTTAAGTAAATTTACAAGAGGGGAAATAGGAGAAATATATCTTGCATATACGATATTTAAAAATACTGTGGTGCAGATACCTACATTAATTAAACTCCTGCCAGTAGATGCCTCGGATATAGTATCAGAGCAGGAAGAAAGTGCAGAAGACCCACTTGATAAAATAACTCTTATGAATTATGAGCCAGAACCAGAAGAAGCCTTAGATGCTATTGTCCCTAAATATATAAACAGCCTTATATATGGAGGATTGACAGAATCCTATGCAAGTGAAAACGGTGCACGTATGCAAGCAATGGATTCTGCTACAAGTAATGCAGAAGATATGATTAGTGATTTGTCACTTAAATACAACAGGGCAAGGCAGGCTTCCATAACACAGGAGCTTACAGAGATTATTGCAGGTGCGTCAGCTATTTCATAATAAGTGTAAAAAAAAGTAGCATAAAAGCAGTATCCTGCTTAAAAATTAATTAAAAAGGAGAAAAACGATGGCAGAATTAAATACAGGTAAGCTTACCCAGATTATCGGTGCCGTTTTGGATATAAAGTTTCCAGAAGGTAAACTTCCAGAGATTAATGATGCTATAAGCGTACCTTTAAATGATGGTAAAAAGCTTGTAGTTGAAGTGGCACAACATCTGGGTGACGATACTGTGCGCTGTATTGCCATGGGTCCGACAGACGGACTTGTCCGTGGTATGGAAGCCAAGGCAACAGGCGGACCTATCAAGGTGCCGGTTGGCGAAGCAACTTTGGGACGTATGTTTAATGTGCTTGGTGAGCCGATTGATGAGAAGCCAGCTCCTAAAGGAGTACAGTACGACCCGATACACAGGAAAGCACCAGCATTTGAAGAACAGTCTACAACTACAGAAATCCTTGAAACAGGTATAAAGGTTGTTGACTTGCTCTGTCCTTATCAAAAAGGTGGTAAAACTGGTCTGTTTGGCGGTGCAGGTGTAGGCAAGACTGTGCTTATACAGGAACTTATAACAAATATTGCACAGGAGCACGGTGGGTATTCAGTATTTACAGGTGTAGGCGAGCGTACACGTGAAGGTAATGACCTATACTATGAAATGATTGAATCTGGTGTTATTGATAAAACTACGATGGTGTTCGGGCAAATGAATGAACCACCAGGAGCACGTATGAGGGTAGGTCTTACAGGTCTTACAATGGCAGAAAACTTCCGTGACCGCTCAGGTAAAGACGTACTTTTATTTATTGACAATATATTTCGTTTTACACAGGCTGGTTCAGAGGTTTCAGCACTGCTTGGGCGTATGCCTAGTGCGGTTGGTTACCAGCCTACACTTCAGACAGAGATGGGTGCATTGCAGGAGCGCATTACTTCAACAAAGAAAGGTTCAATTACATCAGTACAGGCAGTATATGTGCCTGCCGATGACCTTACTGACCCAGCTCCAGCTAACACATTCGCCCATTTGGATGCTACAACGGTTCTTTCACGTTCTATATCAGAACTTGGTATTTATCCAGCAGTAGATCCGCTTGAATCTACATCACGTATACTTGACCCTCATATAGTTGGTGAGGACCACTATAAAGTGGCACGTGGCGTACAGGAAATACTGCAAAGATATAAAGAACTTCAGGATATTATTGCAATCCTTGGTATGGATGAACTTTCTGAAGATGATAAAATTGTAGTAAACAGGGCAAGGAAAGTGCAAAGGTTTTTATCACAACCTTTCCACGTTGCAGAGCAGTTTACAGGTCTTCCAGGACAATATGTGCCTGTTAGTGAAACTGTACGTGGTTTCCAAGAGATACTTGATGGCAAGCACGATGATATTCCAGAAAATCTCTTCCTTAATGCTGGCACAATAGATGAAGTTGTCCAGAGAATGAAGTCAAAGTAAAATCAAGCAAAGGAGACATTGATATGGCTGACAAGACGTTCAACTTGCAGATTATCTCCCCTACTCGTGTATTCTTTGACGGTGATGTAGAAATAGTAGAGATGAAAACTACAGAGGGTGAGATTGGTGTGCTGGCTGGCCACATTCCTCTTACAGCAATACTTACGCCGGGCATACTTCATATAAAGCAGCCCGATGGTAAAAAGGAAGCTGCACTCCATGATGGATTTGTTAAAATTACAAAAAGCAAGGTTACTATACTTGCTGAGTCATGTGAATGGCCAAATGAGATAGATGTAAATCGTGCTGAGGAGGCAAGGCAGCGTGCAGAACGCCGTTTGAAGAGCGGTGAAAAATCTGTAGACATGATACGTGCCGAGCTTGCATTGAAAAAGGCACTTACTAGAATAGATATTGCAGGCAGATACAAGTAAAGATTGAAATAAAACAGAAATAAAGCCCCTGTTGGTACATATTGTTATCAATGGGGCTTTTACTGCAATATATTATAAAATTGTTTCAATCCACTCTTTTTCATTTTCACAGTACAGAAATAATTCTGCTGGAATTTTTGACGTATCTGGAGAAAAAGGTGTCTGCATTATATAGCTTTTAAGTCTAAGATTATGTGTTCCAGTTTCTTTGTTATGTTTTGAATGCATTAGAATAAAAGATGAACTTCCTGTGTGTGTCTCTGGACGAGATTTTAAATATTCTTTAGAATAGAATGTCAAACTGATATCTTTACTACATTCATATTCTATTTCAATGTAGCACATTTCCTTTGGACAGTCTTGTTCTAGTACTTTATATAGGTGTTCTTTTTCTTGTTGTAACTGTTCTGGTGTAAATTTTTCTAAGATTCTAGAATCATTAAATATTTTTTCAATATCCTTCCATACATCAATTAATTTAATGCTATTGATATAACAAGAATATCATTCCATTTTGTGTGAAAACTCTTTAAAAACGAAAAGTTCATAAATACTGTCTCCTTCTATATGAATAAAATAATTATAATATAAAGAATTGTATAATTCTAGATATTGTTTAAATCTTATTCTTTCTTTTGTATGTATTGCATACAGGCTAGAAGTATTGTAGACTAAAATATGTTAAATTATAGGTAATAAATAACAAATGGAGGATTACATAATGAGTATAAGGCTTGTAGCGTTAGATATGGATGGTACTTTATTAGACAGCAACAAGAAACAACCACCAGATTTTATTAATTGGGTCAAAAATCATCCTAACATTAAAACAGTAATTGCAAGTGGAAGACAATATTATACAATAATAGAGGATTTTATGGCTATTAAAGATAAATTAGTTTTTGTAGCAGAAAATGGGGGTCTTGTATTTCA
Source organism: uncultured Lachnoclostridium sp. (assembly GCA_947565985.1). Classification (GTDB taxonomy): domain Bacteria; phylum Bacillota; class Clostridia; order Lachnospirales; family Lachnospiraceae; genus Butyribacter. Next base: position 1,617 of record CANOID010000110.1, on the reverse strand, counting down.
AAATGGAGAAATTATTTATAAAAATGAAATGTCAAAAGAGGATATTTATAAATGTTTACAGATAATTGACAAAATACATGGAACAATACCTGTTGCTTGCGGCATAAAATCTGCATATACAATAACAGAAGCAGACACTAGGCAGGAGATTAAAATGTACTATGACCATTTATTGCCATCACAAAATTTATATCAGGATATATTAAAAGATACTATAGTAAAATTAGCTGTATTTGTAGATAGAGCAATGGCAGAATATACAATGAAGTATTTTACAGATATAGGGGGAAACTTAGAAGCAGTTCTGTCGGGTGATAGCTGGATTGATATTGCCTGCAAGACAGCCAACAAAGGAAATGCTGTTGCTGCAATCCAGCATAAATACGGAATCAGTCAACAAGAATCTATGGCATTTGGAGATTATTTGAATGATGTAAGTTTGTTTAAAGTATGTAAAGAGAGCTATTGCATGAAAAATGGGCATCCTAATTTGAAAAAACAGGCAAAATATATCGCAGATACTAATGATAATGATGGTGTAATGAAAGTATTGCGGCAGTTATAAGCTTATTTTAGCACTCTTTAAAAAAGAGTGCTAAAAAAGACTTGACTTTTTTTGTATTGCGTATTATTATTACTTTTGTGATTTGTTAGCAGTCTATATTATTGGTTGCTAATGCTAAGTGCGGTATATAATAGTGTAATGAAAGAATAGGAGAGATGGATATGCAGAACAGAAAAGGAAGTTTATCAATTGAATCAGAAAATATGTTCCCGATTATAAAAAAATGGCTTTATTCGGACCATGATATTTTTATAAGGGAACTTATTTCTAATGGCTGTGATGCTATTACTAAATTAAAAAAGCTTGATATAATGGGCGAGTACACGCTTCCAGATGATTTTAAAGCAGAAATACAGGTTGTTGCTGACCCTGAGGGCAAGACTATTTCATTTACAGATACAGGTCTTGGAATGACTGCCGACGAAGTTGATGAATACATTAATCAAGTAGCATTTTCAGGAGCTACAGATTTCCTTGAAAAATATAAAGATAAGACTAATGAAGAACAGATAATCGGTCATTTTGGTCTTGGATTTTATTCATCATTTATGGTGGCTGACAGAGTAACTATTGATACACTGTCATGGAAAGAAGGGGCAGAGTCTGTACACTGGGAATCTGAAGGCGGTATTGACTTTGAAATGTCAAATGGTGATAAGGAAGAAGTTGGTACTACAATTACTCTTTATCTTTCAGAAGACAGCCTAGAGTTTGCCAATGAATACAGGGTAAGAGAAGTACTTACAAAGTACTGCTCATTTATGCCTGTAGAGATATTCCTTTCAAAGGCCAATGCAGAACAGGAATACGAAACAATTGACAAAGAGGATTTAAGAGAAGACGATGTATTAGTTGAAACTATAATTGAAGAGGCTAAGACAGAAGAACGCGAAAATGAAAATGGTGAAAAAGAAACTGTTGAAATTTCACCACGTAAAGAAAAGGCTAAAATTAACAAGCGTCCGGTTTCAATAAGCACAACTACACCGCTGTGGATGAAACACCCTAATGATTGTACTGATGAAGAATATAAAGATTTCTATAGAACAGTG
>CANOID010000109.1 GCA_947565985.1 uncultured Lachnoclostridium sp. | reverse complement strand
GTTTAATGCAAGAAGCTTTACACCATTTATCTCTTTTATTTGGCTATCTGCATTACCTGCTGCCTCATTGGCAAGTTTGGCTTTAAGCTTTTCGTTCTCACTGTACAGAGATTTAATTTCTTCTTGCATAGACTTTATTTTCTTAATAAGTTGTGCTGGTTCTGATTTAGCCACCTTTGCTGCTTCTTTCAGATTGTTTTCAACTTCATTGTAATACTTTACAAGTCCTGCTCCTGTAAGTGCCTCAATGCGCCTTACACCAGCGGCAACTCCACTTTCAGAGACTATTTTCATATAAGAAATAACACTTGTATTTGGTACATGGGTACCACCACAAAGTTCAGTGCTAAAATCACCCATGCGTACAACCCTTACACTGTCACCATATTTTTCACCAAACAGTGCCATTGCACCAGTCTTTTTAGCCTCGTCAAGACTCATAACGTCTGTGTATACTTCAAGACCAGCCTGAATCTCTTTATTAACTATATCTTCAACTTTTTTAATTTCATCAAATGTCATCGCTGAAAAATGCGAAAAGTCAAAACGAAGCCTGTCAGCATCAACATATGAACCTGCCTGTTCAACATGTGTGCCAAGCACAATACGCAAAGCTTTTTGTAAAAGATGGGTAGCACTGTGGTTCTTTGCCGTTGACTTGCGGTTGTCCTCGCATACTTTAAGCTTTACAGCATCTCCAAGCTTAAACATGCCCTTTACCACCTTGCCTACATGACCTATTTTTCCACCTTGGAGATTTATTGTGTCTGTAACTTTAAACTCGTTTTCACCAGATATAATAACACCTATATCAGCCTGCTGTCCGCCCATTGTTGCATAAAAAGGCGTTTGACTTGTAATTATAGTGCCGCTTTCACCATCTGTAAGAGCCTGTACAACTTCTGTTTCGGTTGTAAGAGCTGTAATTACAGAATCCTCAATAAGTTTATCATATCCCGTGAATTCTGTTTTAAGAGAAGTGTCGAGCTGCTGGTACACAGTTTCCTCTGCACCCATATAATTAGTCGTCTTATGTGCATTATGCGCCTTTTCTTTTTGTTCCTTCATGGATTCCATAAATCCCTGTTCATCCACATTATAACCCTTTTCTTTAAGAATTTCCATTGTAAGGTCAAGCGGAAAACCATATGTGTCATACAGTTTAAATGCGTCCTTCCCAGAAAGCTCTTTCTTGCCAGCAGCATCCATATCCGCCTGCATTCCATTAAGTATATCAAGCCCTTGGTCTATTGTCTTGTCAAACTTATCTTCTTCTTGTGTAAGTACATTTAAAATAAATTCCTTCTTTTCGTCAAGTTCAGGATAACCATCCTTAGATTCATCAATAACTGTCTGTGCAAGTTCTGCCATAAACTTATGACTTATGCCAAGCTTGCGTCCATGACGTACCGCACGGCGTATAAGACGACGCAGCACATATCCACGTCCCATATTAGATGGCATAATTCCATCCGAAACCATAAATGTCGCAGACCTTATATGGTCTGTTATAAGACGTATTGACACATCTTTTGCCTCATCTGACTTATAAGTTGCGTTAGCTAAAGCACAAATTTTATCGCGTATAGCTTTCATTGTATCTATATCAAATACAGAATCCGTACCCTGAACTACAACTGCAAGACGCTCAAGCCCCATTCCTGTATCTATATTTTTATTAGCAAGTTCTTCATAATGCCCATGTCCATCGCCGTCAAACTGTGTAAAAACATTGTTCCAGACTTCCATAAATCTGTCGCAATCACAGCCCGGCTTGCAGTCAGGCTTACCACATCCATACTCTATACCTCTGTCATAGTAAATCTCTGAACATGGACCACATGGACCTGCACCATGTTCCCAGAAGTTGTCGCACTCTCCATTCTCGTCACGATAAAAACGTGTAATCTTCTCTTCGGGTACGCCTATTTCCTTTGCCCATATATTAAACGCTTCATCGTCTTCACCATACACAGACGGATAAAGACGTTCTGGCTCCATTCCGATTACTTGTGTCAGAAACTCCCATGACCATGCAATCGCCTCATGCTTAAAATAATCTCCAAACGAAAAATTCCCCAACATCTCAAAAAATGTAAGATGACGTGCTGTCTTTCCTACATTTTCGATATCACCAGTACGTACACACTTCTGGCACGTTGCCACACGTCTTCTTGGAGGAATCTCCTGTCCTGTAAAATATGGCTTTAGTGGTGCCATCCCTGCATTTATAAGCAATAAACTGTTATCATTATGTGGAACAAGTGAAAAACTTTTCATTACTAGATGTTTCTTACTCTCAAAAAAATCAAGATACATTTTACGAAGTTCATTTACACCATATTTCTTCATAATCAAACCTGCCTTTTTCTTAATATCGTACTTATTATTATATTGTTATATTTTAGCAACTACTAGTTTATCATTATAGGTTACTGGATAATTTATGTCAATATTAGTCAATCACAAAGTACGTTTTAATTTGTTGTATCTTTTAATCACAAAATATTCTAGTCTGCGTTTAAGCACTATCTGTATTTCTTCGTGCTTTGCAATAGGTTTAACAAGTATCGAATGAATTTTTGCTTTATTGGCACCAAGTATATCGGTAAATATTTGGTCACCAACAAAGAGTGTGTCCTTATTCGTAGTTCCAATACGTTTCATTCCCTCTATATATCCCTTTGCTGAGGGCTTTTTGGCATTGTATACATAATATGATTCCAGTGCATCGGCAAGAGGTTTCACCCTGTATTCTTTATTGTTTGAAATAATACAAGTCTTAAAGCCTATTTCTTTAAGTTGCTCAAATAGTTCAATAGCCTGTATTGTAACAGGTTCATCATGTTCAACTAGAGTATTGTCAACATCAAACAAAATTCCCCTGTACCCCTTTTTATAATAGTCATAAAAGTCAATATCATATGCCGAGTCATAGTCTTCACTTGGAAATAAACTTTGATACATTATATATCCTTTCGATTTTTGTTTTTCTCAATAAATGTTAAATGCCTATGCATTAAACTGTTTTGACAAATTAATCATTTCAATTGCACCTAATGCACAGTCATATCCCTTATTGCCTGCTTTTGTACCAGCACGTTCTATCGCCTGTTGAATATTGTCTGTAGTAACTATACCAAACATTACAGGTATTCCAGATTCAAGACCTATACTTGCAATGCCTTTTGCAGCTTCATTGCACACAAGGTCATAGTGACTTGTCGCACCACGTATTACAGCACCAAGACAGATAACTGCATCATATTTTCCAGACATTGCCATCTTTTTTGCCATAAATGGTATTTCAAATGCACCTGGCACCCATGCAAGTGTTATATTGTCGTCATCTACACCGTGGCGCACCAGACCATCTCTCGCACCACTTATAAGCTTAGATACAATAAATTCATTAAATCTTGCACCTACAATACCAATTTTAATTTTTCCATCTGCTATTACATTTCCTTCTAATGTTTTCATAATACTAAGTCCTCCTCAATGTTTATATATATTTTTATATATTATAAATCCAACATATGTCCCATTTTTTCTTTTTTAGTTTTAAGATAGAAAAGGTCATACTTGCTTGGCTCTATCTGTAATGGAACTCTCTCAACAATTTCAAGGTTATATCCTGCAAGCCCATACACTTTTAATGGGTTATTAGTCATAAGCCTTAACTGACGTATACCAAGGTCAACAAGTATTTGTGTACCTATCGTGTAATCCCTTGCATCCTCTGGAAAGCCGAGTTCAAGATTAGCTTCTACAGTATCCATTCCACCATCCTGTAATGCATAAGCACGTATTTTATTAATAAGCCCTATTCCACGACCCTCTTGTCTCATATATAAAAGTACGCCCCTGCCTTCTTTTTCAATCATTCGCATAGCTGCATCATACTGCTGACCACAGTCACATCTCGCAGAACCTAGTGCATCACCTGTAAGACACTCTGAATGAACACGACAGAGTACAGGTTTTCCATCTGTAATATCACCTTTGACAAGTGCAACATGATGTTCACCATTTAATTTGTTAATATATCCATACACCATAAAATCGCCATAACGTGTAGGCATTTTAGCCTTTGCAACACATTCCACAAGCACTTCATGTTCTTTGCGATATTGTACAAGGTCAGCGATTCTGCCAAATTTAAGCTTATGTTTTTTGGCAAATGCAAGAAGGTCTTCAGTTCTTGCCATACTTCCGTCTTCTTTCATTATTTCACAGCAAAGCCCTACAGGCTCAAGTCCTGCAAGTTTTATCATATCAACAGTTGCTTCTGTATGTCCATTGCGTTCTAAAACACCACCCTTTTTTGCCTGTAATGGGAACATATGCCCTGGCATCCTAAAATCCTCTGGACGAGCATCAGGAGCAACTGCTTTTTGTGCAGTTATTGAACGCTCATACGCTGAAATACCTGTAACTGTATCCTTATGGTCAATAGAAATAGTAAATGCTGTACAGTGATTATCAGTATTTATTTCGCACATCTGACGCAGTCCAAGTTTTTTTGTATACTCCTCATCCATTGGCATACAAATAAGACCTCTTGCATAACTTGCCATAAAATTTACATTTTCCTGTGTAGCATACCTTGCAGCACAGATTACATCGCCTTCATTCTCTCTGTCTTCATCATCAATCATTACAACATTTTTTCCTGCTCTAATATCTTCTAATAATTCTTCAATCGTATTAAATTTAGTTTCCATCTTTTACCTCGTTTCTATCTGTATACTTTTATTTTAAAATCCATTTTCGATTAGAAAATCCATAGTAAGCATAGGAGAAGTTTCACTTTTGTCATTGAAATTTAAAAGCCTGTCAACATATTTTCCAATAACATCATTTTCCAGATTTACAATATCTCCTGCACTTTTTTTAAGAAGAGTTGTCTCTAAGCCAGTATGCGGTATTACTGAAACTGCAAATGTGTCCTCGTCAAGCCCTGCAACCGTAAGACTTATGCCATCAATTGCTATAGAACCTTTTTCCACAATATATTTTAAAATTTCTTGTTTTGTATTTATTGTAACCCACACTGCATTATCTTCACGTTTCATTGATACTATTGTTCCTATACCATCAATATGCCCTGAAACTATATGCCCTCCAAAACGTCCATTAGCAGCCATTGCACGTTCAAGATTAACTAAGCTTCCCCTTGATAAATTGCCAAGTGAACTTCTCCTAAGCGTTTCAGCCATAACATCAGCAGAAAAAACTTTATCGTGTATAGATGTTACTGTAAGGCATACTCCATTTACCGCAATACTATCACCAATCTTACTCTCTTTTAACACCTTAGATGCCTGTATATTAATAATCGCTGACACACTTCCCTCTGCAATAGAACTAACTGTACCTATTTCTTCTATAATTCCAGTAAACATTGTTTTACCTGCCTTTATTAATAATATCATATTCAAGCAAAATATCACTTTCAAATTTTAACATTTTTAAATTTTCAAGCATATATGCACTATCAGGCGACATAGCCCCTTTTCCACTTACAGGCGTATATCTCCCACTTCCACCAAATATCTTTGGTGCAATATATGCCTGCACATGGTTAACAATACCCGCTTCTAATGCACTGTGGTTTAATGTGCCACCACCCTCAAGCAATATACCATCTATGCCAAGCACACCAAGTTTATGCATAAGGTCTTTTAAATCTACCTTATCATTAAAAGATTCTGTTTTTACTACTATTGCTCCCATTCTTTCAACTTGACTTATCCTCTGCGTATCATTAGATATTGTTGCAATAATAGTCTTAATTTTATTCGCAGTTTTTAATATATCTGAATTATCAGGAATTCTCAAGTAACTGTCACATATAATTCTCACAGGGTTTCTTCCATCTTTAATACGACATGTAAGGCTTGGATTATCATTAATCACAGTCTGCACACCAACCATAATCCCTGTAAGTGCATTCCTCGTCTTCTGTACATGATTTCTGGCATCTTCACCTGTCACCCATTTGCTTTCACCTGTATCACAGGCAATTTTTCCATCCAATGTCATCGCATACTTCATTACAATATATGGAGTTTTTGTCATAATATAATGGAAGAAAACAGGATTTATTGCATCACATTCCTTTTCTAAAACCCCTTCAATTACATTAATACCAGCTTCTCTAAGTTGTTTTACGCCTTTGCCTGCGACAAGACTGTTAGGGTCATGTGAACCAATAAATACATTTTTAATGCCATGTTCAATTATAGCTTGAGTACATGGCGGCTGCTTACCATAGTGACAGCATGGCTCTAAAGTCACATACATATCAGCCCCAAAAGCACTTTGAGCATCAGCATTTTCATCTAACTTAGAAAAAGCACTGCGTTCTGCATGAAGCTCACCATATTTTGCATGATATCCCTCCGCAAGCACCTTGCCATCCTTTACAATAACAGCCCCTACAAGTGGATTGGGGTTTACTTTACCAAGCCCACCAAGTGCAAGCTCTATAGCACGTCTCATATATCTTTCATCCAAAAAAACACCTCCATTCCCAATAAATCGATATAAAAACAAAAAACCTTGGCTTAAAATCCAAGGCTTGAAAATTTAATACAATTTAATAAGATGCAAATGGAAACTGCCAGTTATAAAAAAACTGTAGTCACATATTTTTACATAAATATTATCATCTTCTCTCATCCAGACTTTACTGTCGGCTTTGGAATCACACCAAATCATGCCTTGTGGCTTGCGGGCTTGTCTTTGCTTTATAAAGATATACCGCCGGTCAGGAATTGCACCCTGCCTTGAAGATTGTTATTCTTTTTTTTACGCTTGCTATTATATCTCATTGTCGCTATTAATGCAAGACTTTTCTTAAAGTAAGAAGTGAACTACCCATTGTCTTTAGACAATGGGTAGTTCACTAAATGGTTACTATTCACAGTCAGTTAAGTTCGAGGATTTTTGACCGCTTTTTGTCAAAAA
>CANOID010000108.1 GCA_947565985.1 uncultured Lachnoclostridium sp. | reverse complement strand
TTTCCGTTTTACTGATGCATATAAACATACATCTGTATTCTACTATATCTTTGCTGCATGTGTTAGCAAAGATATCTATTATTTTAGAATTTTCAGGGTTGTTTTACTGTTCAATTATCAAGGTTCTACTGATAACAATATGACTGAAATCCTCTGTTTACAAGTATTTCTGGTCTTGTTTTGCATCAGCGTGTTTTATATTACCACAGCAATTTTATCTTGTCAACTACTTTTTTTAATTTTTTTGAAGTTTTTTATTTGCCAAATATGCTGTTTATTTTAGTACTTTGTCTTTTATTAAAAGAACTGCCAGATAATTCTGGCAGCCATGATAAATTATAAAACTATTATTTAAGAGTAACTTTAGCACCTTCAGCTTCAATCTTGGTCTTAATTTCTTCAGCTTCTTCTTTAGAAGCAGCCTCTTTAATAACCTTAGGAGCACCATCAACAACTTCTTTAGCTTCTTTAAGACCTAAGCCTGTAATTTCGCGTACAGCTTTAATAACCTTAACTTTGTTTGGACCTACTTCTGTAAGTTCTACATCAAACTCGTCCTTTTCTTCAGCAGCCTCTCCGCCAGCAGCAGCTACTGCAACAACACCAGCAGCGGCAGATACACCGAATTCTTCCTCGCATGCTTTTACTAAATCATTTAACTCTAAAACTGTCATACTTTTTATTGCATCAATAAATTCCTGAGTAGTCATCTCATATCCTCCATTAATAATCTAATAATATCTTGTAACCAACATTTCACTCTGCACAACAATTAAGCTTCTGCAGCATTGTCACCTTTTTCTGCAATTTGCTTAAGAACACGTGCAAGATTTGTAATAGGTGATTGTAAAGAGCCAAGCAACTTGGAGATAAGCTCCTCTCTTGAAGGAATACTTGCAAGTGCCTTAACTCCATCAGTATCATAAAAAGTTCCTTCTACAATAGCAGCTTTAAATTCAAGCACATTGGCTTCCTTTGCCATATTGTTGAGTATCCTTATAGGAGCTGTCGCATCATTTTTAGAAACAGCAATAGCAGAAGGACCCTCAAGCAAACTATCTAGTTGTGCACAGTCTGTGCCTTCAAAAGCACGTTTCATAAGTGTATTCTTATACACTTTGTATTCACATCCTGCTTCTCTTAAATTTTTACGAAGCCTTGTGTCCTGTTCCACAGTAAGTCCACGATAGTCAACTAAAACTACTGAAACAGCACCGTCAACCATTGCTTTAATCTCATCAACTACAGGCTGTTTTAATTCAACTTTTGCCATTGGTAAAATCTCCTTTCTTGGGCAAGCCCATATTTTCACTGCTTGCAGACACTTTATTAAAAAAACTCTCTGTATACGTACACAGAGAGGCAGAAATTCTGTTTAAAAAATGATTTCTCCTCGGCAGGCGGTTTGTCCTTACGCCATTCATATGGCACCTGCTGTCTACGGCAGTGTGGTTTGTCCTAAGCAAAACCTCTAGCATAGTAACATATTTGGAAAAATACGTCAAGCGTTTTTATGAACTTTTTTAAAATTCTGCTACTACTCCTTAGCCTTGCGATTAATATATTCTGTCTTATATTTTGAATATACTATTGTCTGGTCATGATAGAGACCATAATATCCAGACATAAAATAACTTACACTTATTGCAATAAGAAAATACTGTACTGCTTCATAGCCAAACAGCTCAAATGCTATAAGCATTGAACTTATAGGACAGTTAGTCACACCACAAAATACAGCAACCATACCAGTTGCTGCACACAGCGAAGGTGAAATCCCTGCAATCTGCCCAAATAGACATCCAAATGTAGCTCCAACAAAAAATGATGGTACAATTTCACCACCTTTAAATCCAGCTTCAAGTGTAAGTGCTGTAAAAACTATTTTCAAAAAAAATGCAGAAGGAACAACTTCTCCTCGAATTGCCTTTTCTATAACATCAACACCAGCACCCATATAATCTGATGTATTGAGAATTATTGTAAGAATTATTATTATAATACTTGAAACAACTATTCTTAAATATGGATTTTTAATTTTAGCTCTGTAAAAATCACCTAATGAATGTAACATTATACAGAATATCACACTTAAACTCGCACAAAACAATGAAAGAATAATTATCTTAATACTAGGAATAACATGGAATTGTGGTATATTAAGTATATTAAATGAATCAGGTCCTATTCCCATATTTACAGCAACTTTAGATGCTACAAGCGATGCAAATACACATGGTACAAGTGCCGCATAATACATAACTCCAACACTTACAACTTCCATTGCAAATATAGCAGCAGCTATTGGCGTTCCAAATATAGCTGCAAATGCTGCACTCATACCACACATAACAACTATTCTTTTGTCCTTTTCATCAAATTTAAACCATCTTCCAAGCTGGTTTCCTATACTTCCTCCAAGCTGGAGTGCTGCACCCTCTCTTCCAGCTGAACCGCCAAAAAGATGTGTTATTATTGTTGAAATAAATATCAGTGGTGCCATTTTAAATGGCAATTCTGTCTCTGCATGAATTGTAGAAAGCACAAGATTAGTGCCCTTATCATTTTTATATTCAAAAATGCTGTATAAAAATACTATAACTATTCCTGCAAACGGAAGCAATAAAATTACCCATGGATTATTTGTGCGAAAACCAGTGGCTTGGCGTAGACAGAATGCAAAAAGTGTGCTGAATCCCCCTACAAAAAATCCAATAAATACTGAAAAAATTCCCCATTTTGAAAAAAGTGTAAAATTTCTGATAATTCTTCTTATGTAAAATTTGTACATCTCTATGCGTTTCATAAAAACATATTCTCCATTCTGACATATATATTTCTGACAATGACTATTATAACGCATCATGAAAATCTCTGCAAATATTTACTGTTCCAAATATACTATAATATTGTGTTTTGCTAATTAACCAAAATATCTCTCAAGCAGACCCTTGTATGTTTCTATAAAAAAGCTAAAAAATAAAAATCAAAACCCACATTCAGATACAACCGCTTGCACAAAAATAAGGGTATGCCGGATTGCTCCAACATACCCTGAAACCTTTAAAAATGTTGATTTTACAGCATTGTTAATTAACCAAAATATCTCTCAAGCAGACCTTTAAACGCCTTACCATGTCTTGCTTCATCACGTGCCATCTCATGTACTGTGTCGTGGATTGCATCTAAGCCAAGTTCTTTAGCTTTCTTAGCAATAGCCATTTTACCTGCTGTTGCACCACACTCTGCTTCTACACGCATTTCAAGGTTTTTCTTTGTGCTGTCTGTAACAATCTCACCAAGAAGTTCAGCAAATTTTGCAGCGTGTTCTGCCTCTTCATAAGCAGCTTTTTCCCAGTAAAGACCAATTTCTGGATATCCTTCACGATGTGCTACCCTTGCCATTGCAAGATACATACCAACTTCTGAACATTCACCATTAAAATTATCACGAAGTCCCTGTAAAATTTCCTCATCAACACCCTTTGCTACACCAAGTACGTGTTCAGCAGCCCATTCCATTTCACCTTCCTGCTTTTTAAACTTTTCTGCTGGAACACCACACTGAGGACATTTCTCAGGAGCACTGTCTCCCTCATGAACATAACCACATACTGTACATACATATTTCGCCATAATTGTATCTCCTTTTCTTTATTTGATTATTCCAGGTATATATAAAAATACCTAGTATTATTTATTTATTAATAATAATGATTACTGATTTCTTGGATAGAATATCACTAATACGATTTATTGTCAACATATATTTTTAAATTTTTTTTAGCAATTCTTTACATTCAGGACAAAGTCCATAAAATAAAACTGTATGCCCTTCTATAATCCCATTAAACCCAGCGTTAGCAATCTTATTAATATGCTCTATAGAATCCATATCTAAATCTAATAACATCTTGCAATTATGACAAAAAAAGTGGTTATGGGGCATTGTACACCCATCAAAATGGATAAAACCGTCTCCGCAGTCGAGACGCAACGCTTGACCATGCTCTACAAGAAAGTTTAAATTGCGATAAACTGTGCCAAGACTGATATTAGGAAATATTTCTTTTATATTTTCATACACTATTTCAGCAGTAGGATGAACTTTAGAGGACAAAAGATAATTCTTAATTGCTTCTCTTTGCTTACTATAACGTATAGATGGCATTAAGCACCTCCTTAGTAATAATAATTATTATTATAAATATATATTCTATTAAAGTCAACAGTAAATTTCAGGTAAAAAAATACAATAAATTATTTTATTTGAAAAATTAAGTCAGCTTGACTAAAGCCCTGTTTAGGCTTATAATAAAATATAACAATCGTTTCATGCCAAAAGATAATGTTTTTGGAGAAAAGGAGAAGAAAAATATGGCAAAAAATAATGATACAAAGCCACACGTTATGGGTCAGGGGGAAGCCTTAGCAATGCGTGTAAAGTGTACTTTGATGGCAGTATTAATAGGAGTATTTTTTCTTGTTGTTTCTATAGTTGTAAACTTTGTTTCATCCAATGCACAGTCAGAACAACTCACTGCTACGGAATCACTGAATCAATACCGCAATGGATCTAAAATTCTTACATATTCAGTCCAATCGTATGCAGTAACTGCCGACCAAGGTTATTATGACGACTATGTGAAAGAACTGAACGAAAATAAGTCAAGAGACAATGCAATAGCAAAACTAAAAAAGATAAGCATATCTGACAGTGAATGGGAAAGCTTAGACCAGATAATGGCATTGTCAGATGGCTTAGTTCCGCTAGAAGAAAGTGCAATGCAGTGTGCATCCGCTGGTGATACTGACAAAGCGTGCGAATATGTATTCAGTGACGAATACAGGAACACCGTAGATACAATTAATACTATGACTGATGAAATTATTGATAAAATACAGTCAGAAAAAAATAATAAACGAAAAATCCTCAATATAATAGTGATTGTGACACAGATACTATTTATAGGTTCATTTTTAACTGTACTTTATGAAGTACAAAAGATAATAGCATTTTCAAAAGCAAAACTGCTTGAGCCAATTAAAAAAGTATCTGTCCAGATGGGCGAACTTGCCAACGGTAACTTCCGAGCTACACTTGATATGGAAGAAGACAGCAGTGAGGTCGGCTCGATGGTTGCATCTATTAATTTTATGAAACGCAACATTATAGGTATGATACAGGAAATTTCTGACACTCTAGGCGAAATGAGCAATGGAAATTACAATATAACTATTAAACAAGAGTATGTTGGAGAATTTATCCGAATTAAGGAATCTTTTATAAGTATTGGCGAAAAGATGAGAGAAATGCTCTTAGCAATGCGTGAGGTTTCTGCCAGTGTGGACAAGGGTTCAGAACAGCTTTCATGTGCTGCAGAAGACCTTGCAGAAAGCTGTACATCTCAAGCGTTGAAAGTGTCAGAGCTTGTTAAAATATTTGCTGATATGGAGATAAATATGGAAAATAATGCTGCTGTTGCCGATGAATCGGTTGAACTTGCAGCAAGAGCAGGGAATACATTGCAGACTGGCAATGAAAAAATGCAAGAGTTAAAAGAAGCGATTGCCGAAATTAGTAGGTGTTCTGAACAGATAGGTACAATTATTGGCGATATAGAGGATATAGCTTCACAAACAAACTTGTTGTCTTTAAATGCTGCTATTGAAGCGGCAAGAGCCGGAGAAGCTGGTCGAGGATTTGCCGTTGTCGCAGAACAGGTAAAGAGCCTTGCCGATGAATCAGCACAAGCAGCAGGCAGAACCACAAACTTAATTAAAACTACAATCGAAGCAGTAGACAAAGGTATATCTATTGCCAATGAAACTGTAGAAAATATGTCACAAGTAATGGGTGACGCAATGGATGCAACACAAAAAATGAGTCAAATTGCATCAATACTGCAAGAAGAAGTAGGGCATATGCGTGATGTAAAAGACAATATTACACAAGTATCTGCAGCAGTTGATAATAATTCTGCAACATCAGAGGAAACAGCCGCTGTAAGTGAGCAACAGAAAGCACAAGTGGAATCAATGGTATCCCTTATGGATAAATTTAATATATAGTAGGTATAAAATATTTTTAAAAATTTAATAGGCTAAAACTGAAAGGAGCCATAATAATGACAATAGAAGAATGTTATAATGCTTTAAAAGGAGATTACAACCAAGCACGCACACGCCTGCACAGTGACAATATTATTAAAAAGTTTGTACTAAAATTTCCAAGCCAGTGTGGTTATGACAAACTTTGTCAGGCAATGGATGAAAAGGATTATAAGGAGGCATTTGTAGCTGCACATACATTAAAGGGTGTATGCATGAACTTGAGTTTTTCAATGCTTGAAGTATCAAGTTCAAAACTTACAGAAGCACTTCGTGATGGATATTCTGACGAAGTACCAGAACTGTATAGCCAAGTACAGAATGATTACAGTCAGACTATAGAAGCAATTAATAAGTTAGAGTAAAAAGAATCTGTACTTAACAGAATGGAGGACGATATTAAGAATATGTTGGGGAATGAACTTGCAAGACAATTCTTAGAAAATAGCCCATATGGGTTTGGCATTGTGCAAATGGAACTAGATTCTTCAGGTTCTCCAAAGGATTTTAAAATAATATATGCTAACAATGCTTTTGCAGAAGTTGAAAACATTCAAAAAGAACACCTATTAAATAGGAACTTTTGCGAAATGTTTCCAATGGCTTGTGAGACACATCTTCAAAGATTTTATGAATCTGCTTATAAAGATAAAGTATGCAAGACAACATGCAATGCAGTGGTAGGGGATAAATATTTGGATATTGTAAGTTATCCCTTATCAAAAGGTATATGCGGATGTATAATACGTGATATTAGCGTTAAAATAAAGAATGAGCAGGAACAAAAGACAGTTATTGAAGAAGCACTTATGCAGGCGAGAAAAGCAAGCAAGGCAAAGTCGGATTTTCTTTCCAATATGAGCCATGATATGAGAACACCAATGAATGCAATTATTGGTTTTACTACTATAGCAGCAGGTCATATTGATAAGAAAGATAAAGTACAAGACTGTCTTACGAAAATAATGGTTTCAAGCAATCATCTGCTTGCCCTAATTAATGATGTGCTTGATATGTCACGTATAGAAAATGGAAAAATCAATATTCATGAGCAGGAAGTAAATCTCTCAGAGCTTATGCATGATTTTATGAATATAATACAACCACAGATTATGGACAAACACCAAGAACTATATATAGACACTATGGATGTAATACATGAAGATGTCTATGCCGATATACGGCATTTAGAAAGAGTACTTCTC
>CANOID010000107.1 GCA_947565985.1 uncultured Lachnoclostridium sp. | reverse complement strand
ACTGTTCAAAACCTTAAGTTTTGTGCATTTTTCTCTTAAGTTCGCACTTATGGGATACCCTCCCCCGGCTCTACTTCTTCATCATTGATTAAGTTCCCCATAATGGTTGCAAGCGTGACTTCCAGACTGTCCGGCTCTGCATATCCAAGACTTGCGGTAAGGCTTCCCTGTGCGTCCGCATCAATTAACAGCACTTTCTTATCCTTTTTTGCAAGTCCTATCCCCAAGTTGCTTGTGGTGGTGGTCTTGCCGACACCGCCCTTTTGATTTGCGACTGCGATTATTTTACACATGATTCAATTCTCCTTTGCTTCTACTGGTTTTCTTTTATGTTGCTTTTCCTGACTTCCACATAAGTCCTGTAATATTTCTTTGTCCCTTTGTTTGGGAACATATCGGAAAACTCCGTCACTTCGATTTTTGGATTCCTCTGTAAAATCTTCCCGAACCACTTAATATCGTTCTTCGTTCCCATAAGCCTGACCTTTAACATCAATCCCGTCCTCCGAACATGGCGTACAGATCGTGGTTATACGTTGCGTATTCCGGATACCGTATC
This sequence comes from uncultured Lachnoclostridium sp., assembly GCA_947565985.1. GTDB lineage: Bacteria > Bacillota > Clostridia > Lachnospirales > Lachnospiraceae > Butyribacter. Next base: position 7,044 of record CANOID010000107.1, on the reverse strand, counting down.
TGTACCGCCTGCCAAAAATAAGGTGCATAGGCACAGCAGAATAATTCTTCCACCGTATAAAGCCTGCACTCGACTACCTGTTCCTCCACATCCTCGTAATCAGAAACGCTCGGCGCATTGTTGCAGTAAAGGTTAAACGCCATTCTGACTACTTTCTCGCTCCCGCTGGTCTGCCAGCCTTCATGCAGACACTCCGTTTTTACACAGCCTGTCTTAAAATCATAGATGCTCTTAATATTCCTTCTTGTGTCATCGCTGATGCCAAGACAGTACACAAGAGCCTTGTGGTATACATCCTGATACCTGACCTCTTTTAATTTCTCATAGTAGAATTTTTCATGTGCTTTGCTGATAAAAATAATCTTTGTCGCTTTCTCTGCTCCTAACGCTGTACTACTCATTCTTTTTCCTCCTGTTTTGAAATTGAAAAGAGCATTCCCCTATTGGAATGCCCTAATATAAAAAATAGGGACACTTCCATTCAAGTATCCCTATAATCTATCAATCTGTCTGATAGTCCACTATTCACTTTCACTGTCAGGATTTTTTGTGTTCCCCGTACCGAGGTCTAATGCCACAACTACGGTTACTTTCTTCACAAGTATCTTTTCCTTATGATTTTCACCGATTTTATTGAAACTGAAAAATGTCACAAAGTGCGTAAATTCAAGGATTTCTAGGTATCTTTCCTTTGTAGTCCTACCACAGTCTCCACGTGACGCACATTAGGAAACATATCTACACAACAAACTCGTTTTACTTTATAGCTATATTTTTGAAATTCTATAAGGTCACGAGCTAAACTGGATGGATTACAGCTTATATATATAATTTTCTGCGACCTAATATGCTCACCTATTTTTTTTAATGCTTTAGGATGTATTCCCTCTCTTGGAGGGTCTAATACTATAAAATCAGGTTTTTCTTTCAATTCATCTATAACCTTTAATACATCTCCTGCTATAAACTCACAATTATCTAGCCCATTATACTCTGCATTTTTCTTTGCAGCTTCCACTGCTTCTTCTACAATTTCTACACCTATTACTTTATTTGCAATTGATGCTATTATTTGTGCTATTGTACCTGTTCCACTATACAAATCAAAGACTACTTTACCCTTTAAAATACAATTGTTATCTGGAATTTCAATCACTCTAGAACTATGTTCCTCTAAACTATTAGAGCTATTTCTATCTAATTCCAATTCTCCTAATATATAGTCCCTTGTACGACTGTACAGCACCTCTGCACCCTTTGTATTTGTCTGAAAAAATGAAAATACTGAAATTTTAAATTTTAATCCAAGCATTTCTTCTGTAATCCAATCTTTTCCGTAGATAATATGTGTTTCATCACTTTTTACAACATCTCCAAGCCCATCATTTATGATATGTAGGAAACCTGTTAACGAACCTTCAAGCTCTAATTTTTGAAGTTTTAAACTTAATTCATCTAACTTAATTTGCAATGCAGATGTTGTTACAAGTGCCACAAGAATCTCACCTGTTGACACTGCTCTGCGTATAAGCAGATGACGCAATACACCAGTATGTGTATTTTTATTATAATGTGTAACACCCATTTTTAAAAAATATTCCCTTATACAATCAAGTATCTTAGAATAATCATTGTGTATTATTTTACATCCAGATACATTAATTACATCATGTATACTTCCTTTTTTATGCAGTCCTAAAGAAAGTGGTCCACCTTTATATTCATCCCCAAATGAAAATTCCATTTTATTCCTATAACTCCAAATATCAGGACTGGGAAGTATACCATCAAAAATATAAGAACCATCTTTTATAACATTATTAATCAACTTTAAAACTTGTGTCTTCTTTAATTCTAGCTGTTCTTTATATGGTAATGTCTGGTAACTGCAACCTCCACAAATTCCAAAAAAAGAACATGTAGGCTTTTCTGTTTCTATTTGTGATTTTTTTATAACACTGGAAAGCCGTCCTTGATATTTTCCTTGACGAGTTTTTTGAACAATATATTTTACAATCTGCCCAGGCAATGCGCCCTTTACTGTAACATGGTATTCATGGCATTGCTGCTTGTTGCCATCTTCTTGTTTGTTGCTATCTTCATCTGCTATCCTTGTTATTACTACAGCCTTGTCAGGAAAATCAACATATTCTACAACGCCCTCATATGCTTGTCCTTTTCTCATATATATAATTTCCTTATACCTTTCTACTTATTTCGTTGCTATATTTCCAAGTACAACAAGTTTATTGGCAAATTCTTTTATACTTGCAAGTGCATTGCCCACTCCCGGCTCATTTAAATTGCCTTCAATATCTACAAAAAACCTATACTCCCAGTTTCTATTTTCTATTGGTCTTGATTCAATTTTTGTCAGATTTAAACCATTGTAGTAAAAATTTGAAAGCATATTATAAAGTGACCCTGACTCATGCTTTATCTCAAATGATAAACTTATCTTATTGGCATTTGATAAAAATACTTTCTGATTTGAAATTATTATAAAACGTGTATAATTTTTGCTTTCATGATTCACCTGTTCTTTAATTATATCCAGTCCAAACAATTCTGCTGCCCGCTTGCTTGCTATTGCTGCCTGTGTTTTGCTGCCATCATCTGCGACCTTTTTAGCTGCTGCTGATGTACTTGAATATGTCTTTGTTGATATACTTGGATGTTCTTCAAAAAACTTTGAACACTGCATAAGTCCCTGTGGATGCGAATAAACTATTTTGATATCCTCAAGTTTTGAACCAGGAAAACCCATTAATGTCTGCTCGACTTTTACAATATGTTCTGCTACAATAGTTACATCATATTCAAGAAATAAATCATAAATATCCGTAATTCCACCTGTAGATGTATTTTCAATAGGAAGCACTCCAAATTTTGCTTCTCCATTAGCAACTGTCTCCATTACTTCCCTAAATGTACCTTTATTAATAGCTGTTATATTTTTACCAAATACTTCTTCCATTGCCTGTTCTGTATAAGCACCATGTTCGCCAAAACACACTACCCTTGTATCTTCATCAATATCAAAAGATTTAATTTGACGAAAAGTCTGGTTTACATCATTCTGAGTACCAAGAACCTGATATTGGTATTTACGGCTGATAGACATAATTTGCCTGAATAAATCCTCAATACCAGTTTTATTAAACTCATTTTCTGTAAGCTCTTTTAAAGTTTTTATTTTGGCTTCTTCTCTGATAGGATCAAACACTTTTTTCCCCGTACTCCTTTTATATGCTGCTACATCTTTTGCAACTTCCATTCTTTTCTCAAATAATTCTGTAATTTGTTTATCAATCTTGTCAATTTTTTCTCTGCTTTCTTTTAAATCAACAACCATTTTTTCACCATTCCTTTGTCTAAATTATTATGTGACTTTTGTTCAATCTCTATTTAATTATATATTATCATAGCTGTACTAATCTGGCAAACTATTCCTAATATAAATCTGATGTACTTATAATACTAAAAAAGGAAAATACTTAAAAAAGGCAGAAACCAGTCTAGAAAAACTAGTTATCTGCCTATAACAAAATGCATCAATATCTACATAACATTACTAATATTTTATGCATCTTTAAGAAATGCCATATAACATTTTTTAGTTTCGTATACATCTGCTTTACTTGTAATTTCCCAAGGAGCATGCATATTTAAAACTGCTACGCCACAATCAATTACTTCCATGCCATAGAGTGACAGAATATAGGCAATTGTACCGCCACCACCAACATCTACTTTTCCAAGCTCTGCCATTTGGTAATTAACATTGTTATCGTCCATAATTTTACGCAAAGCTGCAAGATATTCTGCATTAGCATCATTAGAACCAGATTTTCCTCGACTTCCAGTAAATTTACAAAATACTACACCCCTGCCACAATATGATGAATTTTTCTTTTCAAATGCGTCTGCAAATAATGGGTCAAATGCAGCATTTACATCAGATGAGAGCATTCTGCAATTTTTAAGACAGCGTTTTAATTTTAGTTCTGAATAATCCCCTTCAAGATTTATAAGCTCAGAAACTACATTTTCAAAGAAATGTGACCGCATACCTGTAGCACCAACACTGCCTATTTCTTCTTTATCTACAAGCAGGCAACAAGAAGTCTTGTCCACATTTTCCTGTTCAAGCATAGCGATAAGTGATGTGTATGCACATACTCTATCATCCTGCCCATAAGACATAATCATACTTCTATCAAGACCTAATTCACGTGCACTACCTGCTGGAACTATTTCCAGCTCAGCTGACATAAAATCTTCTTCATCTATACTATAAGTATCTTTTAATATATTTAATATATTTTTCTTAACGGCTTCTTTCTCTTCATCATTTAAAGGCATACTTCCAATAAGCAAGTCAAGTTTTTCACCTTCTATAACTTTTGCTGCCTTTTTATCCATCTGTTCTCCCGCAAGATGTATAAGAAGGTCTGTTATACAAAATACTGGGTCTTCTGCTTTTTCTCCTATACACACTTCAACGCTTCCACCATCTTTTTTAACTATTACTCCATGAATTGCAAGTGGAATAGTCACCCATTGGTATTTTTTAATACCCCCATAGTAATGAGTATCAAAATATGCCAAATCACCTTCTTCATATAAAGGATTTTGCTTAACATCTATACGTGGTGAATCAATATGTGCACCAAGTATATTCATACCATATTCTAAAGGCTTCTTTCCAATATTAAATAGCGAAACTGATTTGTTCATACACACAGCATAAATTTTATCACCCTCTTTAAGAGGTTTGCCAGCAGATAACACATCTTCTAAAGAAATATATCCTTTTTCTTTTGCAAGCCTTACAATTTCTTTGACACATTCTCTTTCTGTTTTACACTCAGATAAAAATTCACGATAGCCTTTGCAAAGATTTTCAAGTTCTTTTACATCTTGTGCTGAATAATCTTTCCATGCATTTTTTCTCTCCATAATGTCCTCCATTCTAATTTCTAAATATAATTAATTATGTAAATCTTTTAAAACCACAAATATGATTATACACCCATTATACTTTTATGTCTAATATGTTATATAAAAGATAACTGCTGAAAGTACTGCTGCTATTGCCGCTTGCCTTATTTTAAGAAAAATATACCTTTTACTAGAAAGGTCTGTACCAATAAGGACACTTGATGTCTGTGCCACGCTTGACATGCCTCCAAATGCACAAAAAGCACTTATAAGTATACACTTAACATACAATGAAAGTTCTGCACCTGCCAGTATCTCTCCTCCTGTGGTAATTTCAAGTATACCAGCACCAGCGATTTTGAATATATCACTAACTGTAACCATACTTTGTAAAAGTTCAGTAAAAATTGAAAATAATATTATATATCCACCAACTTTTACAAGTGTGAGTGCTGAACCTAAAATACTTTCGTCCAAAGCTTCCATTACTGAATAGTTTTTTTGTTTTATGCTAGTATCTCCTTTATTAAAAATTTCATCCTCAGGAGCATAAAATTCAAGAAATGCATTAATAAATGCTGACAGATATAGTATTACAAGCATAAGTACAGGCTGCTTAAGTCCCATACACTTTACACCTATATATTCAAGCATAAACATAGGACTTGCATTGTTACAAAATCCTAGAAGATACTGTGCTTCTTTACGTGAAAATAGATTCATTTTGTACAAATCCGCAACTGTTTTTGCACCAAGCGGATAACCTGACAACATTCCTATAACGGCAGGATAACAACCATCTTTTGAAAGTTTAAAAATTTTATGGAATATAGGATAGAACATACTACTTATAAAATTTGTCACATTTAACTTTATAAGCATTGTAGAAATAATCATAAAGGGACACAAAGACGGAATTATAATATTAAACCACAACATAAGCCCATTTTCTGCCCCATGACTTGCTATATCAGGAAAGATTACAAACAGAAGTACAAGTAAAGCCAAAATAGTAATAATAAATTTGCGTCTCATAAAACTCCTTAAAAATATCTTAATAGCTTTACTTTATGCTATGATAAATCAAAATACTTTATTCATATCTTACCAGAACCTTTTCTTTTTAAAGTACCACAAACTTGCAAAAACTATTAATACACTTATAAATATAACTACAGGATATGAATATTTATATCTAAGTTCAGGTATATATTCAAAATTCATTCCATACCATCCTGCAATTAATGTAAGAGGTAAAAATATTGTGGTGACAATTGTTAGTACCTTCATAACATCATTTTGCCTGATTTCTATTTCTGCTTGATATACATCCTGAACCTGCATGGCATATTCTCTTAAAAGCTGTGTTTCATCTGCAAGTCTTTCCATCTTATCAGAAAACATATCAAACATTTTAATATCTCTATCATGAAAATAGTTATTTTCGTCAGCAGACAATTCATCTCCGACAACTTTTAGCTGTATATAATAATGATAAAATCTAGTTATCAATCTTTTTAAATGCAACATACGATAACTAAATTTCTCTGCTCTGCAATCAAGCACATCTTCTTCAATAACTGCAATATTACGTTCAAGTTTTTCAAGAAAAATTAAATCCTCATTTATAAATAGCAACAAAAAATCATATAAAAAACGCCAGAGCGTATAATTTTTTCGTAATGGTCCTGCCACAAGTTTTTTTACTGCTTCTTGTGTCTCACCATCATCATCAAGTATAATTATTCTTTTTGGTGTTATATATAATGCAAATATTATATCTCTGCCACCCTTTATTTTAGACGGTATTCTGAATGTTCCAAACATATAATTCATATGTGTTTCCATTTTACAGAAATGTATCTGGTCGGTTTTATGCCATATACCTGTTTTTTCCCTTAGTTTATGGTCCTCATTCCACTCTGACAATTTAAATATACATATGCCACTATTGCAATTCCAAAAGTTCTGCTCATCGCTCTTGTATATTTCACCATTTACAACATTGTAGTACACCACTGGTACTCCTTTCATACATTATGTACTTAGGCATTTGCGAAACTCCTAAACCATTGAAAATATGGACCTCTTTAATTATGA
>CANOID010000106.1 GCA_947565985.1 uncultured Lachnoclostridium sp. | reverse complement strand
CTACATGGCTTAAACATTCATCACCATACAGGTCTTGTGAACCAGTGCAAAACCAAAATTTATAATCTTTTATTTGCATAATAATATCTCCTATTTTAATAATATAACTTTTAAGAATCATAATGTAAGTTGAAAATATTGTAGTATTTTGCAAGACACAATTTTTTGTATTTTTAGCTTGCAAAATACAAGACCTGCAACATGATATTTTTCCATATTACAACATATTACAGGTCTTATTATTATAACAATATTTTATTACTTATTTTACTGTTACTTGCTTTTTCTTCGTTATCTTGCGTCCACTAGATAACTTTATTACTGCTGTAACTGTTACTTTTCCTTTTCCCTTTGCCTTTATAACACCATTCTTAGAAACAGTTGCAACATCTGGTTTTTTAGATTTATAAACTACAGTGGCCTTTTCTGTTCCAAATTCTTTCTTTGTGCTGACAGTATCTGGCAATGTAAGTTTAAGGGATAATTTGTTTCCCTTCTTTACTGTATTTTTATTTGCCTTTAAGCTAATACCCTGCTTTATTGTAGTTACAGAGTTTCCACTTAATTTCTTTGAAGATACTATATATTTCATGTCACTATAGCCTGAAATATTAATTGTACCATCTTTTGCTACTACCTGTTTACTGTATGCCATCTCTTCAAACTTCTTAGTACTGTTATTGTATTTATAGAGATATACTGTGTTACCAGCTTGTAAATCAACATTATTTGTATTGTTAACAACATCAATTTTAAAATTCATGCCAACATCTTTAATAGCATTGTTCTCGATTGTAGAAATTACACAAGTTTTCTTTGCATTACTTCCACTCTTTGTCAGTTTAGTTTTTAATGTCTTATCAATACTATTTTCAGACAACTTTTTCTGACCTACAACACTAATTGCAAAATCCACGCTTTCTACACTACTATCAATCTTTGCAAGCTGTTTTGCTGGAATTGTAGCCACGTAACCACCATTCTCTATTCCTGCTACACTGCTTTCTGAACTGCCATCCTCTTTTATCATCGTTACAATAATTTTTAAACCTTTGCCTGTCTGCTTAGCTGCCTCTATACCATCTTTGGTACATACAACTTTTTCCATGCTTACACCATTAACAACTGGAATACTAATTTCAACTACTGTATTTTTTGTTTTTTTCGGTGCTGCATTAACTGTTGCAGAAACAATTTCCACAGTATATTTATCTACATCTTTATCTTCTGCCAAAATTTCTAAAAATTTAGTTGAAATTACAACTTTTTCCTGTGAACCAGCATTAATAACAGCATTTGTTTCTTTCTGCCCATCTGTTGTTTCTTTTTCAATAGTAAGTACAGAAGTATTGTCATTAATTGTCACTGTTTTTGTTTCTTTAATATCTCCATTTTGTGCAGTTTCTGTTACTGTTGTTATAGTTGTGCCATCAGGTTTCGTCTCTGTAACAGTTTGTGTATTATTATCCTTTTCAGGTTCTTTATCTGGCTGTGTTGGATTAGTAGTATTATTGTCATTGTTATTATTATCGTTATTATCATTGTTTCCGTTATCAATAATAGTACCACCATTGCCACTGCTGCCGTTTCCACTGCTTCCACTACCACTACCATTACCACTGCTGCCGCTATTTTCACTTCCGTTGCCGGCACCTATGTCTATGTTGCCACCACTTTTTGTCACAGTAATTACTATTTTTAAATCAGTAACTATATTATAGTTTTCTGTGTCTTCTGGTGTGTAGATAACCTCAAATTCGTGCTTTCCTTCAGTTCCTACCGAAGTTGTTAAATCATCTTTAAATGCAAATCCTTTTGGAAGGGTAACATCCTTTAATGTCTGTCCTTCTTTAGCTGTTAAGTTCTCTGGAAGTGTATACTCTGGATTTGCTTTTTTAATAGTAGCTGTTGTTTCTATGGTATTACTTTCAAGAATATAATTTTCACTACTATTACCTGTTAATGTTATAACTACTGTTACTTTTGCATTTTCTGCTGCTTTTGCAGATTCAAAAAGTGCCTCTGCTGTATAAGAAATATTTTCATTGTCTGTTGCACCTTCAAAAGTAATCTCTTTAATTGTTGCATTCTTAGTAGTATCATATATTTTATCTTCTACTACTATGTTTTTAACTTTCAGTGTCTTCTTCTGTGATGAACCTTTTTTTGGAATTACCTTTAATGCAATTTCAGAGGTACATGTAGAATCTTCTTTTAATACAGCTTTTACTTTAATAGATTCTGCCTTTTCCTGTTCATCTACAGTAAGATATCCATTTGTATCAATAGAAGTTCCTTCTGCTGTATTACCTGTAACTTGCCAGTTCACTTTTTGATTATCTGTAGTATCTATAGAAGCTTTTCTGCTAACTGCCTTTATTTTCATAGCGCTAAAAGAAGCTGCTTCTAATGCTGAAAATACAGTTATATTACTATCCAAAGCAAGATTTTTTAATTCATTTGTTGCATTTTCATCTATGCTGTCATAAACTTCCCATTCCCAAAGACCAACACCATTTCCATCTGCTTCTTGTTTATTCATTGTAAGACGAACTGCTGTTGTTGTAGTTTCATCAAAAGATACTTTTATATGCCATGTATCGTCTGATTTATTTGATTCTATTTCAGAAATATTTGGCATTTTAATCCAATTTCCACTATCATCTAAATATTCACAAACATAGGATGCCGGATATAAAATACCTCCACCATCACTCCAAAAATAAATATCCATTCCTTTGGTTTTAACTTTTGTTCCCCAAGTGTAAGTTACGGATTCTGCTGCACTGTTGTTTCCCCAACTACCATAATGGGCTCCATCCAGTTTTCCATCATTGATAGATTCTAACTTTTCCCATGCGGATACAAAGCTTGTAGATACTTGTGCAACATATGCTAAGTTACCATTTTTTGAAGATAAATTAGCCATTACTTTTCCAAGTTCTTCGATTGCAGCATCAACCTCTTCTTGTGTTGCATCTTTATTATCTAAAACAGATTGTGCTTGTTCAATAGCAGCCTCAAGAGTTTCTTTTGTGCCATCTTCAAATAAAGACATATCCAGTCCTTGTGCTTTGCTAATCTGTGCTTCTAATGATTTTTTATCTACAAATATCTGTTCAGAATACCCAGATACTTTCCACTCAATAACACCACAACCTAATTTTTCTGGTGTCATTGTCATACGCAGGCACTTTGTTATTACAGGGGCAAAATCTGTATGATTATATTGATTTAATTCAACGCCAAGCCCCTTTGCATTTGGTACTTCTCTCCAATTACCTTCTGAATCTAAATATTCATAAAAAACAGTTTTTGGTTTGAAGTTTCCATCAGAATAATAATAGGCATCTGTTGCATAAATAGCTATTGGATTTTCCCATGTGTACATTACCCATGCAGGGTCTCCTTGTGCTCCTCCACGCCAGTTATGCCATACACCATGAGATGTATCTCTTGAACTAGTTGGGTCATAGCCATCATTTAATCCTTTTACACCACCCAAATCAGCCACATCATCAATAATACCACTTGGAGTTGCAAATAATGCGACATTTTGCGATTTACCAGATACTACGCAGACTTTTACACCAACTTTAATTCCTGTCATTGTACCAGTTACTTCAAATTCTCCTACCTGTGCATACTTATCTGATGTAATTTCATCCCAGCTCACTGTTCCTTCCTGATATTCACCATTAGCATTAATAACTTTCATACTATCAGGTAATTGTGGTGCTGTATTTAATTGTGTAATTATAGGATTGTCACGCCATATACCATCTGCCTTATCATTCATTGTAATAATAATATCTTTATAAGAAATCTTATCAGCATCTGTCACTGTAAGGCGTATCACGTAATCTCCTGATTTATCCACCTTTAACACAGCATTTTGAGTATTTGCATCTGCAATAACTGCATTGCTTCCTTGTGGCTGTTCTTCTACAGTCCACTCATAAGACAATGTGCCTTCATAAATTGGATCTGCCTTTGCTTCTCCTGTTAAATTTGCTATTGTAGTATTAATAGCATCCTGTTCACCTTCTATAGAAGTGATTTCTGGAGCTTTTCTCTCTGGTGCTGCTCCTATATTAAGAATAATTTCTTTTTCTGATGACTTTTCACCATCGCTTACTGTTAATTTTAATGTATACTCGCCCTCAACTGTTGCTTTTACTGTTGTAAATGGTTTTGTATCAGAACTAAGTGTTACATTGCCACCATCTGGCTTCTTTTCTACTGTCCATTTATATGTCAAGCTATTTTGTACACCATCATCATATGCGATACCCCTTAATTGGAAAGCGACTTTTGCCTGTAATCCATCACTTCCTGCATTTGGTTCTACAATATCAACTGTTGGTGCCGTATTTTCTCCACTAGACATTTTTGTAATTACAATGCTGTTTACATTGCCTGACACTGAAGCATACGCACTTCCTTCATGATTATTATTTACATAAACCTGTCCTGCTTCTTTGCCATCTACAGTAATGCTGTAATAGCCACTTGCAATACCTGCACCACTTAAATTAATCTGTGATATATGTTCTTCTGAAACGGATGGTTCAACTTTCAATTTAAAAGAAGTACCATCTTTACTGATAACAGCACTTGTGCATTTATCTTGTACAAGTTCTACATATACCTTTTCATCAATTAAATTGATTCTTTTACCAATACCATCTTGTGGTGTTACTGTATAATTATCATTTGATTTTGATGCTTGACAACCATAACCTACAAGCCCAAAAATAGGGTCATCACCTACAACATCAGAAGAAATTCGCAGTAAAGAACCATAAAGACCTTCTTCACTTTCACCTGAAAAGTCATTCCAGCCATTGTTCATTACACGAGTGCCGCCGTCATTAACATTTATTGTACCATTGCCACTCTTATACATATTGTAACGCCAGCTTACACTTCCTACATATTTATCTGAAATCTGTCCCATATTAACTGCATTAAAGTTAGAAAGTTTTGCCGCATAATTAACTCTTGCTGCCCATGCTCTGTCATAATCACTATCATTATTTTGATATTTTAAATTATCGTCCATAATAGAGCCAGCTAAAGAAGCTGTATACTGGAAATTCCACCAGCTTTCACCAGCACGGAACACAGGGTCGGCATACTGATACCAAGTTGGCTGTATACCACGCATTGCACGTGTTTTCCATTCTGTCATATCTAAAGAATGTTTTACTTTATCTATATCTACGTCATTTGGATAATATTTTAGAAGGGATTTTGCTGCTGCATAAGCACCTTCTTCGCCAGTATTATCATACTCAAATTCAGAGCCATAAGGATAATCTGCGTTTAAAACATTTGTTCCTTTGTTCTTTGCAAATCTTTCTTTAAGTCTTTCTGCTTCCTCTGTCATTCCTTCTTTTTTCAGAGATTCTATCATATCAGGAATTTGCTGTTCTCCATAAAAGCCTACTGCTCCCTCATCTACTCTGTTAATATAAATATTATAAGCTTTCTCTAAATAATACTCTGGTTGCTCTCTGTATTCTATTAAATCAGGATAAGCTTTCTCAATTCTATACATATTATAAAATCCTGTTGCTTCCATAACCTCGGAAAATGTACGATTATAAGGAACAAGAGTATCTGTATAAACACCTGACTGATGAAGATAATTTGCTACTACATAATTTTCATGATTATTTTTCATGTAATTTTCCCACATAAAATCAATTAAATAATTTTCTATTGATTTTACTTCTTCTGGGTTTGGGTCTAAATAATTTTTTATTGTAATAAAATTAATATTGTCATGACTCCAATCATCACCCCAATGTCCATTTTGTGTGGTGTCTTTACCACTTGCAAGATACCAGTCACTATAAATTCCAAAAGTTTCACTATTTGGGTCAGTATCCTGTGTTTCCTTTACCATAAAATCTGAATGAGCATTTACTAAATCCTTAATTTCAGTTAATACATTAAACTCAAATTCTGTAAATTTATCTACATAAGTACCATCTACATTAAGCTTATAATTCACTCTGACACTGTTATTACCAATGCAGCCAAATTTTAAATTGTAAATATGATGTGATTCTCCATCTACTACTTTAGTTTCTTTTAACTCACAAGATTCACTATAGTTTTCATTTCCATTATGTGTACCTCGTCCAGTGCGAGAATTATTTACTAAACCTTCTTTTTGAATTGGTATATGTTTTTCATCATAAGGGTCATTTTCATGTACACACTGGATATCTATACTTACATCTTTAATCTTTTCTTCATCGTAATGCAAGTCTAACTGTGTGTCCATATTAATAGCCGTCTGAAATCCTGGCACTGCTATTGCATCTATCATACCTGATTTATACAAAATAGAGTGGAGATTATTTTCTCTTTCTTGCATTAAATCAGATGAGTTATTATAATCATCTGCACTGTTTTGTGGTGTATTATCACCTGCACGGACAGCGGAGAACTTAAACTGATATGTTTTTTTCTCACCTGGCTGTAATATAAGACTTGTTGCATCAGTATAGTAACCTCTGCCTGTTTTTTGAATATCTTTGGAATGAATATAATATACACTTAGTCCTGCTGGCCAACCACCACTGTCAATTGTCCAGTTTTTAAAGGTATCATCTGCTCTGTGGTCTATTGTACTTTGATCTAAACCATTTACACCCAACCAGTTATCCACATATTCAATTCTTGCACCACTTTCTACTACTGGTGTAAATAGCATATAATTACCTTCACCACTACAGCGGATTGCATAAGCATAACCACTGTCAGCACCTGCAAAAGTATGTGCTGTGACACAGTTATTATATGTATTTTCTATAGTCACATATTTATTATTCCATGGCATTGGAAGTCCGACATCACCAAATTCAATGTATTTCTTGCTTGTGTTTTCTAATGTAATATTCCACAAAAGAGAACCATCATCTGTTTCCATATCATAGACAGATGAAACATTAAATCCTTTCATAGCTCGTTCTAAATTAGATTCTTCTTGTGTTTCTGAGCCAGTAACTTTTGCTGCCAACTGTAATCCTTCACCTGCATTGACTTCTGTTACATCTCCTTCTGTAGCAAGTTCAATATCTTTACTTGTAAGCCCTTTATATGTTACTTCAATCTTTTTATCACTAACAACATTTTTTTCAATGTAAGGATTGTCTGGTGCTATATCAGATGCAGTTGTAGAACCGCCAACTGCCAGTGTTTTATTTGTATCTACCTCTACAAAACCTGTATTATCCTCTGGAAAACTTCCATTGGCACTAGTACGATAGGAAAAAATCATCTCGCCCATCCACTGGTGCTGTACATCATTTTGAGGCAATGTATCATTTGGCAGTACAAAATTAACATCTTTACCTAAACTATTTTTGCGGTTGTTTTTAATGTTCATTACGGCAATCTGCCCTAAATCTCCAATCTGAACACTAAGGCTGTCATTCTCTATCTTAGTACCACCACCCTCGCTGTTTTCAGCAGCTTGGGTAACTTTTGTATTTTTAGGAATGAATCCACTAATGGAAGACATTGATAAAGCAAAAACCATAGCAATAGAACCTGCTCTTTTTAGTAGGACTGTATTTTTTTTCCTCATAATAAAGTTCCCTCCTTTTCTTGTAAAAATAGCCATGAGCAAAACTCAACAAATTAAGTATTTATGAGGCTTTAATCTCTGG
>CANOID010000105.1 GCA_947565985.1 uncultured Lachnoclostridium sp. | reverse complement strand
TTTTGTTATTTTAAATTTAAAATCCAATAACCATAAGCTTGACATATTAGTACAAAAAGTATAAAATTAGCTTGTTGTACTACGTGCAATTAATAAATAAAGGAGGTGCTCCTGTTCGATGCCAATGGTTTTAAAAGTGATTATAGCCATTGTTGTTCTATTAGCTGTGGTTGCTGTAACGGCACTTATTACTAAAACAGCTTCTATAAAACGGTACAAAGAAGTAGAAGAAGCTAAAGTTGGTAATGCAGATGAAAAGGCAAGAAATATAATAGATGAAGCCTTGAGGACTGCTGAAACTAAAAAGCGCGAAGCACTGCTCGAAGCCAAAGAAGAAGCAATTCGTACAAAGAATGAGATTGAACATGAATCAAAAGAGAGACGAGCAGAAATACAGCGATATGAAAAACGTGTATTATCGAAAGAGGAGACTCTGGATAAGAAGTCAGAAGTGTTAGAGAAAAAGGAAGCTAAGTTAAACGCAAAACTTGCTGACTTAGAAAAGCAGATGCAAGAGGCTGAAGCTATTAAAAATAGCCATTTGCAAGAGCTTGAAAAAATCTCTGGACTGACTTCTGAACAAGCAAAGGAATATCTGTTAAAATCTGTTGAAGAAGACGTAAAACATGAAACTGCTGTTCTTATAAAAGAACTTGAAAAGCAAGCAAAAGAAGAAGCCGATAAAAAAGCGAAAGACTATGTTATCAATGCAATACAGCGCTGTGCTGCTGACCATGTTGCAGAGACTACAATTTCTGTTGTACAGCTCCCTAATGATGAAATGAAAGGCAGGATTATAGGCAGAGAGGGACGTAATATCAGAACTTTGGAAACCTTGACAGGTGTCAACCTGATTATTGATGATACTCCCGAAGCGGTAGTGTTATCAGGCTTTGATGGAGTTAGAAGGGAAATAGCAAGAATTGCCCTAGAAAAACTTATTGTTGATGGTAGAATTCATCCAGCTAGAATTGAGGAAATGGTTGAAAAGGCTCAAAAAGAAGTTGAGTCGATGATTCGTGAAGAGGGGGAGGCTGCTACTCTTGAAGTAGGAGTTCACGGTATAAATCCAGAACTTATTCGTTTGTTAGGAAGAATGAAATTTAGGACCAGCTATGGCCAAAATGCATTAAAACATTCTATTGAGGTAGCCCATTTGGCAGGACTTATTGCAGGGGAAACCGGAGCTGATGCAAGAATGGCGAGAAGGGCTGGTCTGTTGCATGATATTGGAAAGTCTGTAGACCAAGAGATGGAAGGAACTCATGTCCAGATTGGTGCAGAACTTTGCCGGAAGTATAAAGAGTCACAGGTTGTTATAAATGCTGTTGAAGCACATCATGGAGATACAGAACCTGAAACTTTAATAGCGTGTATTGTACAAGCTGCTGATACCATTTCCGCAGCACGTCCAGGTGCACGCAGAGAAACTTTAGAAACATATACAAACAGATTAAAACAATTAGAGGATATTTCCAATAGCTTTAAAGGAGTTGATAAATCATTTGCCATTCAGGCAGGGCGTGAAGTAAGGGTTATGGTTATTCCTGATAAAATATCAGATGACGATATGGTTCTGCTTGCAAGGGATATTTCTAAACAGATAGAAAACGAACTGAAATATCCGGGTCAGATAAAGGTTAATGTTATCAGAGAATCCAGGGTTACAGATTATGCTAAATAGACACAATAGCTTGTAAACATGAGCAAGGAGCCATTTATAATGGCTCCTTTTTTAAAATTTTAAAAGGACAGGAGACGTTTACTATGGTAATAATACGTCAGAACATATATACTTTAGAAAAAGATATATCGGTCGAAGGTATTGATAGTAATATTAAATCAGCAGAGACAGACGGCTATGGAGCGGCTGTAGATATAGGCACAACAACAATTGCAGTAGGTCTTTTTTCTCTTAATACAAAAAAACATCTGGCAAATATTACGGAGACTAATTTACAGACAAGATATGGTGCTGATGTTATGATGAGGATTATGCACGCAAATATGGGAAAAGCAGCTATATTACATGAACTTGTAGTCAGCCAGATTGAAGATATGCTTGAACGTGCCAGTGAAGGAATATGTGCAGTACATGATATAAAAGAATTGGCAGTTGTAGGAAACACAACAATGTGCCATTTATTTTTAGATAAAGATTTAAGTCGGATGGCAGGAACGCCTTTTACTCCTGCATATAAAGGAAGCATAAGTATCTTTGGAAAGGATATTGGTTTTAAGAAATATTCGCATTTAAGTATATATGTCTTGCCAAATATTGCAGCTCATATTGGTGCAGATGCAGTTTCAGTGCTTTGTAGTGAAAAACTGTATAAATCAGATAAAATACAGCTCGCAATAGATATTGGTACTAGTGCAGAGATACTACTCAATAATAAAGGAAAAATATATGCTTGTTCTGCTGCCGCGGGTCCAGCATTTGAAGGAAAAAGTGTAAGATGTGGTATGAAAGCTGCAAATGGTGCAATTAATGGAATTAAAATAAGTAAAACAACTGGAAATATAATACTTGATGTTATAAAACAGGATACGCCAATAGGAATATGTGGCTCGGGATTTGTTGATGCTATAGCAGAACTTTTAAAGGCAAAAGTTTTAAGGGAAAATGGATATCTTATAGAATATGATGAGGCAATTAAAAACAAAGTTAATGCAAGTATTGCAAAGAGACTTGGCAAAAATGACGATGGCAACTTTTTTGTATTCTATAACAGTCTAAAAGGTGATATAGTGCTTACACAAAAAGATATAAGAAGTATACAGCTTGCGAAGGCAGCAATTCAAGCTGGTACAGAAATATTGCTTAAAAAAGCAGACATCAGTTTAGAAAGCGTAAATGAGATAAAAATTGCTGGTGTCTTTGGCAAATTTATACATCCAAAGTCTGCTATAGCATTTGGGCTTTATCCTAATGTTGATAACAGTAGAATAGAATTTATAGGAAATGCTGCTGGCAGAGGTGCTGCAATGGCACTTCTGGATAAAAACTTTAGAAATATGGCAGAGAAATACATAGATAAAGTAGATCATATAGAATTGGCAGATGAAGATGCATTTAAAAGCAAATTTTTGGGTGCAATGGAGTTAAAAAAGTGGTAAAATAAATATACAGATATTAAAAAAGGCGGGGTTTATTATGAAATTAGGATTTATAGGTGCTGGTAATATGGCACAGGCAATTATAGGTGGAATTTTAAAGAGTGGGAGTGCAGATAAAAGTGATATAATTGCATCTGCCGCAACTGATAAAACTATTAAAAGTGTATCAAACAAATATGGGATTGAGACAACTCTTGACAATAAAAAAGTGGCAATGGCAGATATATTGTTTTTAGCAGTCAAACCTGTTTATTATCAAAAGGTAATAGATGAGATAAAAAATATTTCTATTGATAATAGTCAGATAGTTGTAACAATTGCAGCAGGTAAATCTATTCAATGGGTTGAAGAAGCTTTTGGAAGAGAACGAAAAATTATAAGGGCAATGCCCAATACACCCGCACTTGTGGGTGAAGGAATAACTGCAGTATGCCCCAATAAAAATGTTACAGAAGATGAGCTTACTAATGTTATGAAATTTCTTAAATCATTTGGCAAAGTAGAAATTGTACAAGAAAGTATGATGGATGCGGTAGTGGCAGTAAGTGGAAGCTCGCCAGCATATGTGTTTATGTTTATAGAAGCTATGGCAGATGCAGCAGTAGCGGAAGGTATGCCAAGAGTACAAGCATATCAGTTTGCAGCACAGTCAGTTCTTGGAAGTGCAAAAATGGTACTTGAAACCGGACTTCACCCTGGTAAATTAAAAGATATGGTATGTTCACCAGCGGGTACTACCATTGAGGCTGTAAGAGTTCTTGAAAAAACAGGCTTTAGAAGTAGTATTATGGAGTGTATGCGAGAATGTGCAAACAAGTCAAGGTCAATGTAATTATATGTGAGGTTCTTTTTATCTTAAAAAATCATATATCTGTTATATGAAGAATAGCAGTTTTATAAATATTAAAAGAATAATTTATACTATATTGGCTTTTGTAACAATACTATGTGTATTGTACTGTGTACAGTGGGAAGAAGATATAAAATGCAAAATTGGTATACGCACGCAGCTTGAAAAACAGGGTGCAGGAGAGTATGCTTATATTTTGCTTGATGAGATGAAATATTTTCCAGTGTACCCAGACAATACTGGAAAAGCAGATTGTTATTTTGAAGATGGTTATGGCACAGGGAGGACATATGGAGGTGAACGTAAACATGAAGGCATTGATATAATGTCTTCAGTTAATAAACCAAGTTGTCTAAAAATACGGTCTGTTTCAGATGGAATTGTTGAGAAAAAAGGTTGGCTTGAGCTTGGTGGATACCGCCTCGGAATAAGAAGCAGCTCAGGAATTTATTATTATTATGCACATCTTGACCACTATAAAGACGGAATAAAAGAAGGAACATATATTCATGCGGGCGAAGTAATAGGCTATATGGGAAATACAGGGTATGGACCAGAAGGGACAAAGGGACAGTTTGATGTACATCTGCATTTTGGGATTTATATTGACAAAGCAGGTAGTGAAACAAGTATAAATCCATACCATCTTCTGAACTATTTATCAAAAAAGAGGAAAGGAATAAAACATGGAAACAAAACTTTGGAGAGAAATGTTAGGACCTTACCGTCAGGCAGTAGACGAACTTGTGGTAAAATTTAAACATATTAAACAAGAATACCAGAATGCAGGAATGTATTCTCCTATAGAGTCAGTATCTGGAAGGGTTAAAAGGATTTCAAGTATTCTTGATAAGGCACATAGAAAAAGTGTACCTATAGAAAAAATTGAAGAAAAAATTGAAGATATTGCAGGTGTGCGCATAATCTGTCAGTTTGTAGAGGATATAAGTACAGTTGTAGACATTATACGCAAACGCAGTGATTTAATAATTAAACGCGAGAAAGACTATATATCAAAAAGCAAACCAAGTGGATATAGAAGTTATCATATAATTGTATACTATACAGTACAAACATTTGGAGAACCAAAGACAATTGAAGCAGAAATACAAATAAGAACTCTTGCAATGAATTTTTGGTCAACAATTGAACATTCTCTTCAATATAAATATAAAGAAAATATGCCTGATGGGCTTAGGGAGCGTTTGCTTAGAGCAGCGGATGCAGTTGGTGCACTTGACAATGAAATGGCATCTGTACGTGATGAAATTATGGATGCACAAAATTTCAACAGGCAGAAAGCAAATATTATAGCAGATATACTAAATAATATTGAAAATCTTTATCATATAGCTAATGAAAGAGAAGTTACAAAAATGCAAAAAGAATTTTTTGAAATATATCAAAAGGATGATATGGCACTTTTAAATAGGTTTAATAAACAGCTTGATGTACTGTCAGAAACATATCGTGCACAGAGTATACAGTCGTCGGCAGGCAGTTTTATTGATTTATAAAAGGAGTTTTAAATGATTACACTTCCTGATAAATATTGTGAATATATGAAAGCATTGTTAGGTGAGGATGGATTTAATAATTATATAGAAAGCCTTTCCAATAAACTGCCTTTAGCTTTTAAAATTAATACATTAAAAGTAGATTTGAAAAAGTGGAAAGAAATTTGTCCATTTAACACTGAGAAAATATCGTGGTGCGAAAAAGGATTTATAACTGACGAAACTGAAAAAGTTCTACTGTCAAAGCATCCTTATTATTTCGCCGGACTATACTATATACAAGAACCTAGTGCAATGCTTCCAGCCGCTATACTTCCAATAGAAAAAGATGACAAAGTACTTGATTTGTGTGCTGCGCCTGGAGGAAAAGCCGTAGAGATAGCAGCAAAGTTAAATGGAAGTGGTCTTTTGGTAGCTAATGATATAAGTGTATCAAGAGCTATGGCTCTTGCAAAAAACTTACAGATGGCAGGGGTATCTAACGTATTAGTAACGGCAGAATCACCTAAGAATCTTACACCTTATTTTAAAGAGTATTTTGATAAAATAGTCTTAGATGTTCCATGTTCAGGAGAAGGGATGTTTAGACGTGAGCCAGACATGGTGAAAAATTGGATTGTGAAAGGACCAGACTATTACTCTCAAATACAAAAAGATATACTTATTGAGGCATACAATATGTTAAAACCAGGAGGCAGCCTTGTGTATTCAACTTGCACATTTTCTGTTGAAGAAGATGAGAAAATGATACAGTGGTTTATTAATACATATATTGATATGGAAATATGTAACATACCATATAAAGAAGGCTTCTCACATGGAATATCAGATTGTACAGATGGCAGGTGTGATGAATTAAAAAAATGTATAAGAATTTTTCCGCATATTGCAAAGGGTGAAGGACATTTTACTGCACTTCTACATAAAAAAAATAACAACCAGCATCTTAAAAATGTAGACAATACAGTATTGCTAAAAAAGAATAAATGTGGAAAAGAACAAGATAAAATAAAGGCAATGCTAAGTGAATTTGTGCATAAAGAGTGTTATGAAAAATATTATCCAGTACAAAAAAAGAATACTATATACCTTGTACCAAATGAAACCACTAGTATTAAGAATCTAAGAATTATACAAAATGGTCTTATTATGGGGGAGATAAAAAAACAATTTGAACCTTCAATACAGCTTGCACTTTCAGCACAAATTTGCTCTTATCAAAATAAACTGACACTTTCTTCTACAGATATAGACGTGGTGAGATATCTTAAAGGCGAAACTATAAATATTGATACAGGCTATAAAGGCTGGCTGCTTGTAACTGTTGATGGATTTGTGCTAGGTTGGGGCAAATCAGATGGCAACGGTAAACTGAAAAATAAATATTATGCAGGTTGGCGTATGATGTAATTATAATAATGCCAGTCTCTAGAGGGATATATATGAAAGTTAAAAAAGGCGATTATGGATATTTAAAAAACAGGAAAATAAAAGCATTAATTGGAGTTTTGGCAATGGCTATTGTTGCTCTAATAGTTTTTATTGTAGGTTTATATCTGAACAAAATGTCAAATAGAAATATTTTTACAATAATTGCAGTTTTATTTGTACTTCCGGGTGCAAAATTTCTTGTGCGATTTATCATAACATTTCCATACCAGTCAGTGGACAAGCAAATGTATCAAAAGGCAAAAACACACACAGATGGCAAGATGCAGCTTTACACTGATATGCTTATTACATCATCTGAAAAAATTATGTATCTTGCATTTATTGCCGTAGGCAACAGAGAAGTGATTGCACTTATAGGTGATAAAAAACAAGACATTTCATATATAAAAAAATATTTAAGCGATGGGGTGAATAATTGGGGGGAAGGCTATAAAGTTAAAGTCCTAGAAAATGAAAAAAGTTTTTTTAAATATATTGACAATATAGCTATACAGGATGCGAACGAAGAAGATGAAAAAAATGTTAAATCATATCTTATATCACTTGTTGTATAGAAAGGAAGCATAAATGCAGGTATTAAATATTACATTGCAAGATGAAGGTCAAAGGCTTGACAAATTTCTTTCAAAGTTTATGCCTAATGCACCAAAAAGTTTCTTTTATAAGATGATGAGAAAAAAGAATATTGTACTCAATGAAAAGAAAGCAGAGGGTAACGAAAGAATAGTGGCAGGAGATAGTATAAAACTGTTTCTTTCAGATGATACAATAGCAGGTTTTCAGGAT
>CANOID010000104.1 GCA_947565985.1 uncultured Lachnoclostridium sp. | reverse complement strand
AATTTGGTACTATAGTTCTTAATCTGTTCTTTAATTACAGAACTGATTTCTTCAGGTCTTAAATTCATGATACTCTTGCACCTTCCTTCAATTTATTAATTAGATAGCTGGATTTTATTAAGCTCTTTCGCCATATTTTCCAGCTTTGTTTTTACACTGCCATCCACTACTCTGTCGCCTATCTGTATAACCATACCGCCAATCAAAGCAGGATTAACAGCATATTTCATACGGAACTGCAAATATGAAGAAGTTTCAAGAAGCTTTGCCTCTACCGCTTTCTTCTGTTCCTTTGACAAAGCAGCTGCAGAAGTCACATAGGCAACTCCAATCTTCTTTTCATCCCATACTCTTGATATAAAATACGAAAGAATATCTTCTATTTCTGTAAAACGTCCTTTTTCCACGATGGTTATAATAAAGCCTGTAAGTTCATCAGAAACTTTACCCTTAAATACTTCCTCAACCATAGCACGCTTCTCTTCAACCGGGATTCTGGGATGTGCAAGAAGATTGACATACTCCTTATCATTTTTAAGCACCTGCAAAACTGCTTCCACTTCTTCAAGCATGATGTCCAGTGTGTCTTCTTCTATGGCAACATCAAACAAAGCATCGCCATATGTTTTTGATACTAACTTAGCCATGTTTCATCACCCATCTCTTTTAAAGTGTCTGCAATCAACTGTGACTGTTTCTTTTCATCTAAAGAAGATGCAACAATCTTACCTGCCATAACTGATGCAACAGCAATAATCTCCTGTTTTACATCATCTTTTACTTTAGCCTTCTCAAGTTCAACCTCACGGCTTGCCCTTTCAAGGATTCTTGCAGATTCTTCTTTTGCTTCATTAATAATGGCACTTTCTTTCTTAACTGCCTTTTTACGAGTTTCACTAAGGATTTCTTCAGCTTCTTTATCTACCTCTTTAAGTTTTGTATCATACTCAGACTTAAACTGTATAGCTGCCTCCTTTTCCTTAGCCGCTGTGTCAAGCTGTTCTTTGATAAAATCCTGTCTTTTTTGTAACATATTTCTTGCAGGATTAAAAAGCAGATAAGAAAGCAAGACGAATAATGCAAACATCGCAATCATAGTTATAAGTGCATCTACAAGAAGCTGTGGGTCTAAACCAAATATATAATCGCCAAGCGCATTGCCTGACAGAGCTACTCTTATTACACCACTCACTTATTAAGCCCCCTTTCTGATGCAATTCAGTGAATTGCACAAATTAAAGCCTTCCAATAAGTGGGTTAGCGAATAACAGAATTAAAGCAACTACCAGTCCGTAAAGACCTGTTGTCTCTGCTACAGCCTGTCCTAAAATCATTGTAGACATAATGTCACCCTTTGCTCCCGGATTACGACCTACTGCTGAAGCACCATAACCAGCAGCGATACCCTGTCCAACACCAGGACCAATACCTGCGATAACTGCAAGACCTGCACCAATTGCAGAACCCATTAATACCAAACCTTCATTAGTTATATTCATTTTACATCCTCCTTAAAATACATTTAAAATTTCACTAGTATGCTGTCTGTAATTTATGCATCATCTCCTATTGCATCAGAAACAAAACTCATTGTCAGCATACAGAATACATACGCCTGTATACATCCGGAAAATACATCCAGATATGCATGAAGTGCAGCAGGCCATATAAGAGTAAGAACTCTTGGTAACAGACCATAAAGCAACCCCATCATAACCGTTCCTGATAATATATTACCAAACAAACGGAGTGACATTGATACAGGTGTTGAAAATTCACTTATAAGATTCATTGGGAAAAATAAAAATATAGGTTCAAATAGAGCTTTAATCTTTCCCATCCCTTGGTGCTTAAATCCATTGTACTGTATCATTACCCATGTAATGAGTGCCAGCGGAAATGTTACACCAAAATCTGCTGTCGGTGGTCTAAGTCCTAACAGACCAGACAAGTTACATACAAGAATAAAAACAAACAATGCACTTACATAATTCCTGAAATCTAAAGCCTTTTTAGGTCCCATTGAACTTTTTACCATGCTATCAAGCGATTCAACCATAAGTTCAATGATATTTAAAAATGGACCTGGCACTTTTTTGGAATCTGCATTCTTAATAGCACGATTTGCGAATATTGCAAATATAAGTATTGTTGCAATAACTATAATCATAGATATGTGCGTTGTTGTCAAATATACATCCCATCCAAAAAATGAGAATTTTGTATTCTGGTATCCCCTTATAAAAAAGTCAACTTGCTCACTGTCAGAAAGTAAAACCTTACAAAATCCCTGCGGCAAATCTAAGACGCCATTTCCCACATCTTCATCCTCCTTTCTTAAATTATAGTTACTATTAAAGCAACATATTGTATTGAGACGGCAATATAATAAATTGTATATTGCCAAAACACTACCACTTTTGTATATGCCCTGCTATTTTGTGAACTACTGGCTGCAGATACGCTGAAACCTTTATACCAAAAATACCAAGTATAGTGCCTAAAGGGTGTACATATCTATATCCTATCATTGAAGCCGACACTACTAACGCCATAAAAAACAGCCTTTTCATTGCGGCAGACTGTATATGACTTTGTGCGTGTTTTACATCCATATCAAGAGCTATGTCCAGATGATGATACATATGCAGTAAAAGTCCGGCAGCCGTGCCTCCTCCAAGCAATACTCCTAATAACATTGCAATTTTATGGACAGCTATAATAACTAATATAATCAAAACCAGCAGTAACCATACCACCAGTCCAGCAAACATTTCTTTAAGGATTTGTTTTACCTTTTTCATTTTTCCTGCTTTCTGACCGTACCTCTGTTTTCGGGATAGCGTTTTGTCTTTACTATCTCTATATACTGTTCTGCTTCATCAGGGTGGTTTTTGCTGTAATCTTTTAATTCTTGTATATACTTAAGTTTATCATGTTCTTTTTTCATATCAGCAGAATAAAATGATTTTGTAAGTATATATACATTCCGAAAAGATGCACCAATCCCTAAAAACACCAAAATTAAAAAACATATCTGTGTATTAAAAAGGCGGTTTAACCATACGCCGAGTGCGGCACATAAAAATATGGGTACAAGCATACTAATTCCTATCTGTGTAACCATCACGATACTTTTTATTATTTTTGTATCTTTATTGTCCATAATGCCACCTCTGGTAATTATAACTTTAAACTTTTTATACTATTATAAAATATACTTTTTGAAAAGTCTATAAAAAATTTAATATTAATGCTTTACAGGTTACAATTTAACCTTTATAATTAATCAAAACTTCATATTTTTATTTAATATAATAGAAAGGCATAAGGGTTACTATTTACAGTAACGCATAAGGGCATATTATGGACAAAATAAAATTATTTCGTAAACGCTTTATACCTGAAGAGATAGTTGAACTAAAAAACGACCAAATCATAATGTTTAACAATAGTATTATAATCACTAAATGGAATGTCCTAAAACCAAGACATGATATAAATAATGGAATTTCTGGCTATTTCATTGAGGATGGTATAAAAGTCAGCAAAATATTTGACTTAAATGGTCGTTTTGTGTACTGGTATTGCGATATCATTGAAACAATCCACAATAAAGATTGTAATTCATTTACTTTTAACGATTTACTTATAGATATACTTATATATCCTGATGGGCACGTTGAAGTAATTGATATGGATGAATTTGCTGACGCAATGGAAAATGGAATACTCTCAAATTCTACTATAGCATCTGCTCTGCGAAACGCTGATTCACTTTTAAAAACTATATACTCAGGAAACTTCAATAAATATGCAAATTATATAAATAATATTTCACTATAAAAAAATAAATAATATTAATTCTTCTAATTTACAACTGCATTTTGTGTGTAACTAAAGTTTGATATATTCCGCAACTTTGTATCATATATATAGCTGCCATTAACTGTTTTAGAGTCTTGTGTACTGGCGGCAAATCCTATCTTAAGCTTGTCCCCATTTTTTTCTAACAGCGTATAGACTGCAGGACTTCCATCATTAAATGCAATATCACTTCCATTATAACCCCTAAACACAGTGCCTAGTACACTGTTTCCATCTTCATGGCTATAGTACACCTCCTGTTCTTCTAAGTCATATACTGTAAATGTCTGTGCTTTTAATCCATTGTACACTAGCACAGCATACCTATTGTTTTCACCATCAGCAGCCATTACCCACTGTATATCGCAGAAATACCCATCTACTACTTTCATTTTTTTTAAAGACCTGCCGGGATTTAATACAATCTGTTTTATAACTTCACTTCCCGTTGCATCCTTGCGTGTTACAACTTCAACAACAGTATCAGTGTTGTTGTTAAGTGTATGTGTGTTCGTTTCCCCCTCTGTACTTTCTACGCCAGTATAATCAGTTCTATATTTTCTGATATCATCTTTAGAAAGCTGTTTTTGCTGGTATTTTTCCTCTTCTAAATTCCATACATAATATATATTTTTTCCTGCTAATTCTGAGGTAAACAGTCTTGTAGTCTGTTTTGGTATATCAAACTGGCAGGATGCATACTCCATGTCCGAAGTACTATAAATTATATCTGAAATCTTTTTTAATGAATTTTCATCTATATTCCATATGCAGTACTCATTCAAAGTCACATTTTTCTTCCGTTTTCTTCTTCTGCCTGATATTTCTCTCCACCTTATTCTAGAAATCTCTGCTCGCTGCCCTATCACAACCTCATTTGTTCCATCAGCATTATAGTCATATACATAAAGGTCTGTTTCATTATCAAAGTGCAGATGCCCCTTTTCTACATCATCAAAAATATAATCTAAGTCTGCCCTATCAAGACTAGCACCATAATTATCACTTAGTCTAATTGCAAAATTGCCTGTATATCCATTCGTTTCATCATATGTACCAGATGTCATTACCAGTTCAATCACTCTTTCAAGTCCACTAGGCGAAAATGTATTAACACTTGCCACAACAGTTCCATAATTTCTTTCTAAACTGTCAAAAATACTTGTGGTATCTTCTGGCTCTGTTCTATTTCCCCATGTGCCACCATCCCACAGCATTTGTAGAGGTCTTAGTAAAAATGCCCATACAAAGAAAAGAAACAACACAAGAAGTGCAAGGCATTTGTATTGTCTTCCTCCTGTTGTTTTGTATAAAAGTCTGTATACACGCGTCTTTATATTTCTTTCATTAAAGGTAAGTAGTGACTGTTGACCCTTAAAAGAAGCTTCTTTTAGATTAAAAAGTTCCTGTGCATATTCATTTGATGGTTTTATTACTTCATCTGCTGCCATCTCAATATCAGCTATTAAAAGATAATATGCTAACCATATCAGTGGATTAAACCACTGCACTACAACGACAATAAATGCAAAAAACCTTTTAATTCCATCTCTTCTTTTACTATGTGCTTCAAAATGTTGTAACAAATATTTTATGTCATTTGCTTTCATATCTGATGAAAAATATTGTGTCAGAAAAAATACCCCTTTTATAAGTGGTGCTTCTATTCCGTCTGCTTGATATACTCTGCCATATACACACTGTACATTCTTAAGTCCTGCATAAAGTTTTTTCTGGCGTACAAATGTAAATAAAGATATGCCAATCATCCCAGCACACCATATAATTGTACATACCTTATAGCTTATATCCACAGAAATTTCATTTTCAAATACAGCATACCAGCCTTTCATAATGCTAGATTCTGTGCCTATAGAAATTCCCATCTGTGAGAGCAGTCTATGAAAAGCCCTGTTCCATGATTTTTTAATACAGAGAGGACTTGACATAGACACAGGGCATATTCCCCTGAAAAAAAGCACCATCCATAAATCAACTATATATTTCTTCGGTGTTTTTGAAAGCAAAAACCTCAGAATTAAAATAACTGGAGTCATTGTACAGGTGATAAGTCCCATAGAAAATGCTGTATAAAAAAGCCTGTATAGTAAATCCATGATATCCTCCAGATATATATTATCTACCTTTTAGTTTTTTTAAGTCTTTTATCCATATATCGACAGAGGCATCGCTTGGCATCCTCAAGTCACCACGTGGTGAAAGTGCAACACTTCCAACTTTTGGACCATCAGGCAGGCATGAACGTTTAAACTGCTGTGAAAAGAAACGACGGTAAAACGTACAAAGCCATTTATATATAGTGTCATTATCGTACCTTCCATCAAATGTATATTTGGCAATTCTGTAAATCTTTGAAGGAGTATATCCAAAACGCATCATATAATACAAGAAAAAATCGTGCAGTTCATATGGACCTACTAAATCTTCTGTCTTTTGAGATATCTCTCCATCTTTAGGAGGAAGGAGTTCAGGACTTACAGGAGTATCAAGCACATCCATAAGAATATCTTCAAGCTCTTTATCACCACAAGTATTTGCATAGTATTTCACAATATATCTCACTAACGTTTTAGGAACTGAGGAGTTTACACCATACATAGACATATGGTCACCATTATAAGTTGCCCATCCAAGAGCAAGTTCAGACATATCGCCAGTCCCTATAACCATTCCGTCTGACTGGTTAGCTATATCCATAATTATAAGTGTACGCTGCCTTGCCTGTGCATTTTCATAAGTTACATCATGAATATCAATGTCATGTCCAATATCCCTAAAATGAAGGGTGACAGCTTCATGTATAGGGACTTCTTTTAATGTTACACCAAGCTTTTTAGCAAGACTGCAAGAGTTATTATAAGTTCTTCCAGTAGTTCCAAAACATGGCATTGTAACCGCCTGTATTCCACTTCTGTCAAGCCCTAACATATCAAAAGCTTTTACAGTTACAAGAAGTGCAAGTGCAGAGTCAAGCCCACCAGATATTCCAACTACAGCATTCCTGCAGTTAGTGTGTGCAAGTCGTTTTTTAAGTCCCATTGCTTGAATATTTAATATCTCATTGCAACGCCGCTCCATCTCATCCTGCTTATCTGGTACAAATGGAGTGCGTGGGTACTTGCGTGTAAGCACTGTTTTACTGATATCATCGAATTCAAATGACTCAATTAAATATCCTGAATCTTCAGGAATCACAGTATCAAATGTTGACATACGTCTTCTTTCACTTTCAAGTTTTCCAAGGTCAAGCTCACTTATAACCATCTGGTTTATAAAACGCTCTGATTCAGAAAGAATAATACCATTCTCTGCAATAATATTATGCCCTGAAAATACAAGGTCTGTAGAAGATTCACCTTCCCCTGCATCAGCATAGATATAACCACACACCAGACTTGCTGACTGGCTGCTTACAAGCTGTCTGCGGTATATATCCTTGCCTGTTGTTTCATCACTTGCTGACAAATTGGCAATAACAGTAGCCGATGCCATAGCATGGTAACATGAAGGCGGTATAGGCATCCATAAATCTTCACATATATCTATTCCAAGTACAAAGCTAGGCATATTTTCAGCTTTAAACAATAGCTTTGCTCCGAAATTGATGCTCATGCCCGCCTCATCAAGTCTTGCAATATCTATAACATCTGTTCCTTTTGGTGCAGGTGTAAAATGCCTTGCCTCGTAAAATTCAGAATAATTTGGTATGTTTTGTTTAGGCACTATACCTAAGAGAACACCATCATGTATAACAGCGGCAGTGTTGTAAAGTCTGCTATTGTACATAAATGGAAGTCCTACAACGACAACCATATCAATATCTTCTGAAACAGAACATATTCTTGCAAGAGCATCAATTGCACCATTAAGA
>CANOID010000103.1 GCA_947565985.1 uncultured Lachnoclostridium sp. | reverse complement strand
TAAATACTTAGCTTTTCCGTTTTACTGATGCATATAAACATACATCTGTATTCTATTATATCTTTGCTGCATGTGTTAGCAAAGATACTTATTATTTTAGAATTTTCAGGGTTGTTTTACTGTTCAGTTATCAAGGTTCTTTTGCTGTCGTTCCCAGCAACGTGTCTTACTATAACACCTATAAATTATTTTGTCAACTACTTTTTTACATTTTTTTCAAAATTTTTTCTCTTTGTTATATGCTAGTTGTTCCTTTAGCATTGTATTGCGGTTTGTCACCGTCACATTTTTTACAGCATAAAACAATGCTTTTTTTGTACCAACCAATACAAGTATCTTTTTTGCCCTAGTAATTCCAGTATAAATCAAATTTCTTTGCAACATAATATAATGATTCATAAGTATTGGCATTACAACTATTGGATACTCTGAGCCTTGTGCTTTATGCACAGTTGTGGCATAAGCAAGTGTCAGCTCATCTAAATCTGCTGCCTCATAAGTAACCTCTCTTCCATCAAACTCCACTGTTAAAGTATGTTCTTCTATACTAATAGAGCAGATAATACCAATATCACCGTTAAATACCTCTTTGTCATAATTATTCTTTATTTGCATAACCTTATCATTGATGCGGTAAATAAAGCCACTTCGTCTAAGTCCTATACCCTCCGGATTTAAAACTTGCTGCATTTCTATATTAAGATTTGTTGCTCCAACTGTACCTCTCTGCATTGGAGTTAAGACTTGAATTTGGGAAGATGGCACTTTATAGTATTTTGGTAAGTTATATCTTACTAATTCTACAATCTCCGCTACCACATCCTCTGGCTCCTCTTTTTCAATAAAAAAGAAATCTGTTGTTTTTCCATTTGATATATCAGGTATCTTTCCCTCATTTATGCGGTGAGCATTCATAACAATTCGGCTAGACTGTGCCTGTCTAAAAATTCTTGTCAATCGAATTACCGAAAATCTTTCTGAATCAATTATATCACGCAATACATTTCCAGCACCTACAGATGGGAGCTGGTCAGTATCTCCTATCATAACTAGCCTCATATGTGCAGGTATTGCCTTTAATAATGAATTCATTAATACAATATCTATCATGGAACACTCATCTAAAATCAGCACATCACCTTCTAATGGGTTTTCTTCATTTCTTTGGTATCCTTCTGGTGGTCTGCATTCTAATAAACGGTGTATGGTTTTTGCTTCCAATCCTGTAGTCTCTGACATTCTCTTAGCTGCTCTTCCCGTTGGAGCCGCTAATAAAATACGCAAACCATAACTTTTGTACAATGCAATAATTCCACGTGTCGTAGTTGTTTTACCAGTTCCAGGTCCGCCAGTCAATATCATAACTTTTGATTTGGCAGCTTGTCTAATTGCGTCTACTTGTATTTTATCATACTTTATATTTGCCATATACCCAAAATTTTGTATATCAGCATCTGTAGGCAATCTATCTGTGGCTGACTCTGATATAAGACGCAGCAGTTTGTGTGCTGTTCCAATCTCTGCATAGTAAAAGGGTGGTAAATATATTGCCTGCTCTTCCTGTATTAAGTCATTATTCTTAATCATATGGTCCATTGTCATCAGTATATACTCTTCTTCTGCCTGTAAAAGTTCTGCTGCTTTAGACAATAATTGTTGCTTCTTCGCATATACATGACCTTCATTACCAAGTTCGCTAAGAGTATACATAATGCCACTGCGCAGCCTTACAAATGATTGCTTTTCAATACCTAATTTTTCTGCAATATAGTCTGCGGTACGAAATCCAATTCCCCAAATATCATCTGCCAGACGAAATGGATTTTCTTTTACAATATTTATACTTTCGTTGCCATATTGACGGTAAATTTTAGCAGCATATGAAGTGCTAACACCATGCTCTTGTAAAAATAGCATAATATTCTTTACTTCCTTTTGTTTCTCCCAACTGTCACGTATCATTCCAACCCTTTTTTTCCCAATACCATCAATTTCCAACAGTCGCTCCACATCAGTTTCAATTATATCTATTGTATCTGTTCCAAACTCCCCAACAATCTTTTTCGCAAACTTAGGACCTACACCCTTAATAAGACCACTGCCAAGATATTTTTCAATTCCATATATAGTTGCTGGCAATGTTTCTTCCCACTTTTCAGCTATAAACTGTCTGCCATACTTAATATCAACTTTCCAGTTTCCCTCAACTAAAAGCACAGAACCAACATTTATATCAATAAGATTACCAATAATAGCAACTAGGTCGTTATATCCTTTTACTCGTGCTTTAAGCACCGTGTATCCATTTTCAGGATTCTGGTAAGTAATGCGTTCCACTACGCATCGTATTTTAATCATGGTTTATCACGCTCCATTGTATAGTTCACAAAAACTCTGCTAATATTATAGCAAATCTTGTTACAATTAGCGATACCAAATTTGCTTATATACATAAAATACTTGATGTCATATGTTTGATATGTTATAGTAAAATTAACTAATATGTAAAAAGAGGGAAAAAATGTTTAACGCTGAAAAAATACGAAGCCTTAATGAACTTGAATTATCAGTATATGAATATATAATACAACATAAAAATACTGTTCCATATATGCGTATAAGAGAACTCGCAGAACAAGTTCATGTATCAACAACAACAATCTTACGTTTCTGTAAAAAAATGGACTGTGATGGATATAACGAATTTAAGTTTAGGCTAAAAGAACTCGTAGGACAAAAGCAAATCGAACAAATACCAGAAGATGTCGCTGAGATGAGGGCATTTTTTGACAGAGTAGAAAGTCCAGCATTTCAGAAAAAGCTTGAAGAAGCATCTGCTATGATTGCAAGGGCAGACCGTGTGATTATGGTAGGTATTGGCAATTCTGGTTATATTGGAGAATATGCTGCCAGATACTTTACAAACCTTGGCAAGTTTTGTCTACATATAACAGATGCATTTTATCCTATAAATATGGAAGATGCCAATTTTACTGTGGCAATTATTCTTTCTGTATCTGGGGAGACAGTACAGATTGTAGAAACTATACAGGGATTTAAAAAAGCAGGATGTAATGTTATCACAGTGACAAATAGTGAGCAATCCACGGCGGCAATGCTGTCAGATTTAAATATTTCCTATTATACTAGTGTACGCCGTGGTGAATTGATGGTTGATTATACCTCTCAGGTACCTGTTGTTTATCTAGTGGAATGCATAGCTAAAAAGGTTAGAAATAGGCTTATAGAAATTAAGTGAACTACCACAGACTTTTACGGTCTGTGGCTTCCATCAAAAGTTCACCAGACTGAGCTATCCGAAATGATAGCTACGATATTTAGGTCATGACACCTATGGTTGACGCAACAGACTATTGCTCTGTCGTGTATGTTTAAGTTGGGTTGGAGTAACGCAAAGCCCTGTGATATACACTGAAAAAGCCTATATATCATTGTCGAGTTGAAGTCGGAAAAGTATTATGGTAACAGTAATACCTAAGTACGCACTACCTGCTTTTTAGCAGAGCTTTTATAATATTAAGGAAAAAATTATTAATGGTGTATGTAATTTCAAAAACCAATGAACCTCTAATGCCTTGCAGTAATGTAATAGCAAGATTGTTATTAAAACAAGGCAAAGCTAAAGTTAAAAGAAAAGAACCATTTACTATTAGACTGAATTATGAAACTAGTAATTATACACAAAATTTAACACTTGGAGTAGATACAGGAAGTGGAACTATTGGAACAGCAGTATCAGATGATAAGGGAGAAATTGTCTATATGTCAGAAGTTATTGTCAGAAATGATATTACAGACAAAATGACAAAAAGAGCTAAATATCGAAGAGGTAGACGTAACCGAAAAACCAGATATAGAAAAGCAAAATTTCTCAACAGGAAAAATTCTACTAAAAAAGATAGGTTTAGTCCTACAATCAGATGTGGAACTGTCACGAAGAATATCTTTCTAAACAATATTGGAAACACAAAATACTTTGGTCTGATGGATATTTTGCTTGTAATATAGGTCAAGTTTCACAAGAGATTATTAAAAAATATATTCAAAATCAAGGGTAATGATAACGAACGCTGTGTATCCGCACACCTAAAAGTATGTTGTTTTACATCTGATATCTTTTATAAAAAATGAAAAAACAGGTTGTTTCTAAAATGTAACAAATACCAAAAGGGCACACCTGTTTTTTTAGGCCTTAAAAGTCTTTTTTTTTGCAAGGTGGCTACTTATAATAATATTAACTTATTAAGGTAAATTTAATTAATTTAAAGGAGGAAGAAAAAATGCCACCAGTTCGTGATTATGCGAAACTTGCAAAAGATATTGTTGAATTAGTTGGTGAAGACAATATTATTAGTGCTGCACATTGTGCTACTAGACTTCGTTTGGTACTAAAAAAATCACCCTCAGATGAAGTCACAAAACAGATAACAGAGAAACCAGCGGTCATTCAAGTTGTGGAAAACGGAGGTCAATACCAAATTGTAATTGGTATGCATGCTAAAGATGTATACGAAGAATTAACAAAAATTGTTAAATTAGATGAAAGTGCTGCAGATGCAACAGGAGGCGGACAGGGTATTCTCAGCAAAATTATTGCAACAATGTCTGCCGTATTTGCACCATTTGTTTATATTCTGGCAGCAGCAGGTCTTATTCAAGGTTGTCTAATTCTCATTAACCTAGCTACACCAGCATTTGCTGAAACTGGAACTTATTCTGTGCTTAGTTTTATCTCTTGGTCTCCGTTTACGTTCCTTCCAGTATTTATAGCGGTAACTGCCTCTAAACACTTTAAGTGTAATACATTTATAGCGGTTGCCTGCTGTTGTGCACTGGTCAACCCAGATTGGGCAGCTATGGCTGCACGTATTGCATCAGGAGAAAATATTAAATTCCTGTTATTTAACTTATCACAGACAACTTACACCTCAACGGTTCTGCCTCCTTTATTCCTTGTACTTGTGCTGGCGGTATTAGAACGTTTTCTTGAAAAGCATCTCCCAGATGTCACAAAAGCAATTCTTGTCCCGTTTTTATGCATGATTGTTATGGTACCACTTACACTATTAGTTATTGGACCAATCTCTGACATTGTTGCCAATGGTATTGCAATAGGATACAATAATCTGTATAATACGGTTCCCGCTGTTGCGGCTGCACTTATAGGTGGTTTATGGGAAGTGGCAGTTATATTCGGTGTTCATTGGGGAGTTACACCTATGGTTATGGCAAACTTTCAAAACTATGGCTGTGATTCTTTCCAAGCGGTGCAAACTTGTGCAGTAGTTGCACAGGCAGCAGCTTGTTTTGGAGTATTTATAAAATCTAAAAATAAAGAAATGAAAAATGTTTCATTTTCTTCAGGGATTACTGGCATTTTTGGAATTACAGAGCCAGCAATCTATGGTGTAACACTTCGTCTTAAAAAACCATTTATCGCAGGATGTATTTCTGGTGCTGTTGGTGCACTGATTGTTGCATTCTTTGATGCGAGAAATTATATATACGCAGGTCTTCCGGGAATACTTACTACAGTGAACGCAATTAGCAGTGAAAATACAATGTCATTCCCCGGAATGCTTATTGGGTGTGCAGTTGCCGCCGTTGGTGCAGTTGTACTTGTACAGTTTTTGGGCTTTGACGACCCTGTATCTGATGCTATTACATCAGATGAATCTGTACAAATGCCATCTTCTTCTGACGAAACAGTAGGAATAGCTTCCTCAAAAATAGAAGAAACTATAATATATGCACCTATGAATGGAACTGTAAAGCCTTTAGAAAAAGTAAACGACCCTGTATTTTCTTCAGGTGGAATGGGACATGGAATTGCTATTATTCCAAGAGAAGGAAAACTTTATGCACCTTTCGATGGAACAGTAGTTATGGTATTTGATACACTTCATGCTGTTGGATTAGAAAACAGTGCAGGTGTTGAAATGTTGATACATATTGGACTTGATACAGTAAAACTGGGTGGAAAACATTTTTCTGCAAAGGTAAGTGCAGGAGATATGGTGAAAAAAGGAGATTTACTGATTGAATTTGACAAAGATGCAATAGCCAAAGAATTTAGCCTTGATACACCAATAATTGTCACTAATTCAGATGATTTTAGCCAATTAGAAGCTATGACAGAGGGTCCTGTAACAGTCGGCAACCCAATTTTAAAAGTAAAGTAATGTAGATATTAACATATATATTTTAGAAAGAGGTGAAGTAATGAGTCTTCCAAAAGATTTTTTATGGGGTGGTGCAGTTGCTGCTCACCAATTAGAGGGTGCTTGGAATGAAAATGGCAGAGGAGCAAGTGTAAGTGATGTACTTACTGCTGGTGCACATAATGTACCACGCAAAATTACTGATGGAATTATAGAGGGTGAATACTACCCTAACCATAAAGGAATTGATTTTTACCATACATATAAAGAAGATATAAAACTTTTCTATGAACTTGGATTCAAATGTTTTCGCACATCTATTTCATGGAGTCGTATATTTCCAAGAGGTGATGAAAATGAACCAAATGAAGCAGGATTAAAGTTTTATGATGAGTTATTTGATGAACTTTTAAAATATAAAATACAGCCAATTATTACATTAAGTCACTTTGAAATGCCATATTGTCTTGCAGCAGAATACGGCGGATGGGTAAACCGAAAACTTGTCGATTTCTTTGTACGCTATGCAGTAACCGTTATGGAACGTTATAAAAACAAGGTAAAATACTGGATGACATTTAATGAGATTAATAACCAGAGCAATACAGATACAGATATATTTGGATGGACAAATTCAGGCATACGTTTTTCACAATATCAAAATCCGAAAAAAGCTATGTACCAAGCTGTGCATCACGAATTAGTCGCTTCTGCTCTTGTAGTAAAGAAAGGACATGAGATTAATCCTAGCTTTCAGATTGGTGCTATGTGCTCCTTTGTACCATTTTATCCATATTCATGTAACCCAGATGATATGATGATGGCAACAGAATCAATGCATGAAAGATTTTATTTTTCGGATGTTCACTGTAGAGGTCACTACTCTTCTTTTATAAAGAAAGAATGGCAACGTGAAGGAAATGCTCCTGTTATGGAGCCAGAAGATGAAAAAATTCTTGCAGAAGGCAAAGTAGATTATCTGGGCATTAGCTATTATATGACTAATGTAGTAAAAGCAGATGTCAATATAATAAATACAGATGTCAATGGCGGCAATGCACATTCTGTACCAAATCCATATCTAAAAGCTTCAGACTGGGGATGGAATATCGACCCTGTTGGATTAAGGTATTCTCTCAATACCTTGTATGAACGCTATGAAATTCCAATCTTTATTGTAGAAAATGGTTTTGGTGCAATAGATGAACTAAAGACAGATAATACTTGTGATGACTCTTATCGTATCGAGTATCTAAGTAAGCATATACAAGAAATGAAAAAAGCCATAGAATATGATGGTGTAAATGTGATTGGCTATACACCATGGGGTTGTATAGATGTAGTGTCCTTTACTACAGGCGAACTACGCAAAAGATATGGATTTATTTATGTAGACCTAAATGATGATGGAACTGGGACAGGAAAACGTTACCGCAAAAAATCTTTTGACTGGTTTAAGAAAGTAATCGAAACGAATGGTGAGGAACTATAACTATAAGTAAAAATCTTCGCCGCTTATACTACTATATAATAGTATAAGTGGCGAATTTTGCATTATCTTTGCTATTTCACAATTAAATATTATGAAATATAGGTTTCATTTTGTCATATGTACATAT
>CANOID010000102.1 GCA_947565985.1 uncultured Lachnoclostridium sp. | reverse complement strand
ACTTTGCCCTGTTTATTAACTATATATTCATTCTGGTAATCATAAAGATTACCAGTTTTACTAGGGCTTCCCTCCATATTACTCTGTCCAATAAGAAGTAAAAGGCTTATTTTTGCTTTTTTAACCTTTACCTTAATACTCGTGCCATCTTCAAGTTCTACTAACGCTTTTCCACATCCTGTTGCAATAACTTGCTTTTTATCATCTGCTACAACTTTGAGTATATCTGTATCTTCTTCATCTGTTTTTACATTATACGACTTTACAGATATAGTCTTAATGTCTTTGACTTCTTTATTAAAAGTATGCCTGTCATCGTATTTTAATGTCATTTTAGAAACAGTATTTTTTATAGCCTGTTTTTTAGCTTGTACATCTTTTGAGTTAAATGCACAAATCCCAATAAGAATACACAAAACTGCCAGACCTTTACATATATTTTTCATAATACACTTCCACATCGTTTTTTATACACTTTTATTAATATATTCTATTTTGATACAATATTTACTATACGTCCCGGAACATATATTTCCTTTATAATGTTGCCCGAAAGTCTGCTACCAAGAGCATCTTTGGCTCTTGTAAGTACAGATTCTTTATCTTCGTCTTTGACAATGTCTATTGTAACCTTAGTTTTGCCGTTAATCTGCACAGCAATTTCTATTTTATTCTCTATAGTTTTAGCTTCATCATATTCAGGCCATGTATTCTGGTAAACCCTGCCATTTCCCCCTGTAATCTCCCAGAGTTCTTCTGTCATATGTGGTGCAACAGGGTTAAGCAATGTTATAAGAGTTTGATATTCACCTTTTGTCACAGAATTTTTCTTGTAAAAATCGTTAATCAGTGACATCATTGCAGCGATTGCTGTATTAAATTTAAGATTTTCAAAATCACTGCTGACTTTTTTAATAGTCTGGTGCATCTTTATTTCCATATCGGAAGAGTAATCCTTTTCATCAGTCATTATCGTCTGAAGTTTCCACACTCTTTCAAGGAAACGACGACATCCCTTTACACCATCATCAGACCAAGATGCACTTAAATCAAATGCACCTATAAACATCTCATAAGTACGAAGTGTATCTGCACCATAATCTCTTACAATATCATCAGGATTAACTACGTTGCCGCGTGATTTACTCATCTTCTCGCCGTTGCTTCCAAGAATCATACCATGTGAAGTACGTTTCTGATATGGCTCTGATGTAGGAACTGCCTTCTGGTCATAGAGAAATTTATGCCAAAAACGCGAATATAAAAGGTGAAGTGTTGTATGTTCCATACCACCATTATACCAGTCTACAGGCATCCAATATTTAAGAGCTTCAGGACTTGCAAGACACTCCTTATTATCTGGGTCTGTATACCTTAAGAAATACCATGAAGAACCTGCCCATTGTGGCATTGTATCAGTTTCACGCTTTGCTGGTCCACCACAGCAAGGACACGTTGTATTTACCCAATCTGTCATTGCTGCCAGAGGAGATTCTCCATTATCTGTAGGCATATAGCTTTCTACATCTGGAAGTAACAGCGGAAGTTCACTCTCATCAAGCGGCACATATCCACATTTGTCACAGTGTACTATAGGAATTGGCTCTCCCCAGTATCTCTGCCTTGAAAATACCCAGTCACGCAGTTTATAATTTACCTTACGACTGCCTATACCCTTTTCTGCAAGGAAATCTTTAACTCTTTCTTTCGCTTCTTCTACAGACAGTCCTGTAAGAAAACCAGAATTTATCATCTTTCCTGTTGCAACGTCCGTAAATGCAGCGGCATTAATGTCTATCTGTTCTTCTGTGCCTTCAACAACTTGTATCATAGGAAGATTAAACTTCTTTGCAAATTCCCAGTCCCTAGTGTCATGTGCTGGTACTGCCATAATTGCACCTGTTCCATATGTCATAAGTACATAATCTGATATCCAGACTGGAATTTCTTTATCATTTATTGGATTTATAGCCATAATTCCGTTAAGCACAACACCTGTCTTATCTTTTATAAGCTCAGTACGCTCAAAATCGGACTTTTTAGCTGCCATTTCACGATATTTTACTACCTCATCCCAATTTTTTATTTCATCCTTGTATTTGTCAATCAGCGGATGCTCTGGTGAAATAACCATATATGTCGCACCAAATAAGGTGTCTGGACGCGTTGTGTATATACGCAGTTTTTCATCTTTGTCTTTAAGCCAAAAATCTACTTCTGCACCTTCAGAGCGACCAATCCAGTTTACCTGTGAGGTTTTTACACGTTCAATATAGTCAACATTATTCAGACCTTCAAGGAGCTTGTCAGCATAATTTGTTATTTTAAGCATCCATTCACTTTTTACCTTACGAACTACCTCTGAACCGCATCTTTCGCATACACCGCCTGCCGCTTCTTCATTGGCAAGCCCTACTTTGCACGACGGACACCAGTTAATAGGCATTTCTTTTTTATATGCAAGTCCTTCTTTAAAAAGCTTTAAAAAAATCCATTGTGTCCACTTATAATATTCTGGGTCTGTTGTATTTATTTCTCTGTCCCAGTCAAACGAATAGCCAAGTGACTTAAGCTGCCCTTTAAAACGCTTTACATTATTTTCTGTAACTATTTTTGGATGTATTTTATTCTGTATTGCAAAGTTCTCTGTAGGCAGTCCAAATGCATCCCATCCCATTGGAAAGAGCACATTATATCCTTGCATCCTACGCTTGCGAGACACTATATCAAGTGCTGTATAAGGTCTTGGATGCCCTACGTGAAGCCCCTGTCCTGATGGATACGGAAACTCTACTAACGCATAAAACTTAGGTCTTGCATAGTCATTTTCTGTTTTAAATGCCTCTTCATCATCCCAAATTTTTTGCCATTTCTTTTCAATTGTATGGTGGTTATACATCTCCATTTTAAATACCTCTTTCTATTTTAAGTTAAAAAACCTGCTATATTACACAAAATCCCGACAATTGCACCAGCTATTACATCTTTCGGAAAGTGAACTCCTGAAATCACCCTTATTATAGCAAGAAAAAGTCCCATTATATACATGATAATCCCCAGCAAAGGATATATAAAACTTACTGCACCTGCACATACAAATACTGAAAAAACGTGTCTGCTTGGAAAACTTTTTCCTTGTGTTTCTTTAGGTATTAAAGGATTAAATCCATATTTTTCATATGGTCTCTTTGCATTGTACTTTGCCCTAAATACAGTTAGTAAAATAAAACTTGCTGCTGGTATTATTATAACTCTTATCAATCTTGTATCTTCTAAGAATATAAGCTGTATAATAACAGAAATATACATCACAGCAGTTAAATATGTCAGGACTTTGCCAGCTATATACACAGTTTTAACACCGTATTTTAACGAACGGATAAAATCCATAATCAAAACATACTGCTCTTTTGTCATTGTTTGTCTTCTGCTTCCTTAACTTGTATACCAAGCTCGTCAAGCTGTACATCTTCAACTTTATCTGGTGCATTTGTCATAAGACAAGACGCATCTTTAACTTTTGGAAATGCGATTACATCACGTATATTGTCTTGTCTTGCCATAAGCATTACAAGACGGTCAAATCCGTATGCAAGCCCTGCGTGAGGAGGCACACCATACTTAAATGCATCTAAAAGGAAACCAAACTGTTCATATGCTCTTTCTTTCGTAAAACCTAATGCTTTAAGCATTGTCTCTTGAATATCATCTTGATGAATACGTACAGAACCGCCACCCAATTCCGTACCATTAAGTACAATGTCATATGCCCTTGCACGTACCTTTTCAGGGGTGGATTCAAGATATACTATATCCTCTTCAAAAGGCATAGTAAACGGGTGATGCATTGCAAGATATCTGCCCTGTTCTTCTGAATATTCAAATTCAGGGAATTCTGTAACCCAAAGGAATTTATATTCATTTTTGTCAATAAGGTCAAGGCTTTCTGCAATCTGAATACGTAAATTGCCAAGTACATCATATACTACTTTGTTCTTGTCAGCAGCAAATAAAAGTAAATCCCCAGACTTTGCGTCCATTGCATCTACAAGTGCTTTAAGCTCATCTTCCTGCATAAATTTTGCAAATGACGACTTATATGTCCCATCCTCATTAACTGCCAGATATGCAAGTCCCTTTGCACCAAAATCTTTGGCAGTCTTTACAAGTGCATCTATTTTCTTGCGTGGCATACTACTCTGTCCTTTTACATTAATTCCACGAACTGAACCGCCTGTCTTAAGTGCATCTGTAAACACTGCAAAATTACAGTTTTTTACAACATCTGACACATCTTTAAGTTCCATTTCAAAACGCATATCAGGCTTATCTGACCCGAATCTGTCCATCGCTTCTTGCCATGTCATACGCAACAGTGGAAGTTCTATATCAATATCAAGTACTTCTTTAAATAATTTTCTAATAAGTCTTTCATTGACATCTATAACATCGTCTTCATCTACAAATGAAAGTTCCATATCAATCTGTGTAAATTCAGGTTGTCTGTCAGCACGCAAGTCTTCATCACGAAAGCACCTTGCAATCTGAAAATATCTGTCATATCCTGAACACATAAGAAGTTGCTTAAAAAGCTGCGGAGACTGTGGCAGTGCATAAAACGAACCCGGGTGTACCCTGCTTGGCACAAGATAATCCCGCGCCCCCTCTGGTGTACTTTTTGTAAGCATCGGTGTCTCTATTTCAATAAATCCTTCATCTACAAGAAACTGACGCACAATCTGGGCAATCCGACTTCTCAACAGTATATTTTCCTGTAAGTCAGGGCGACGCAAGTCAAGATAGCGGTATTTAAGTCTTAGATCTTCTTTCGTTTTACTGTTTCTCTCTACTGGGAACGGCGGTGTATCTGATTCAGACAGTATCCTAAGTTCTTTTGCTCTTATTTCAATAGCACCTGTTGCAATATTTTCATTAACTGCACCTGAACGTGCAGTAACCTTTCCCTTTACAGCTATAACAAATTCACTTCTAAGCTTTTCAGCCTTGGCAAAATATTCTTTATCTATTTCACCATCTTCAAATATAATCTGTAATATTCCAGAGCGGTCACGCATATCAACAAATATAATGCTGCCTTTATTCCTCTGCTTCTGTACCCACCCCATTACAGTAACTTCTCTTCCTATGTCCTTTTCACCAAGCTCTGCGCATCTGCAAGTACGCTTTAAGCCTTTCATTGATTCAGCCATTATTCCCTCCAGTAATTTATTGTCTAAATTTATTTCTTATTTATATTATATTACTTTTTCAAAAAGTGCAAGCTGCTCCATCTGAAGTTCGTTTATATTATTTCTTATACTGTCTGTTCCTTTAAATTTTCCATTATGTAATATCCTCTGGAATGCTAAAAAAACAGTCATATCATAATCGGCAACTTCATCTATCATTATCTGAACAGCAGAATCTACGTCAAATGCTTTTCTATAGCTTCTATCACTTGTAAGTGCCGCAAATACATCACAAGTCCTTAATATTCTTGCCATCCACGGTATTGCTTTTCCTTTTAAGCAATCAGGATATCCTGTACCATTATAATTCTCATGATGGTAATAGACAGCCTCTAAAATATTTTTGCTATAGCCAGCATTTTTTAAAATTTCATAACTATAAAGAGAATGTTGCCTAACATACTTCATATGCTCAATCACCAGCGTATCTTCTTCTGAGAAAATATATTCATTAATCTTTAATTTTCCTATATCATGTAGAACTCCTGCCACAGACAAATCATCACAAAATCTTTTGCTCTCTCCAAGCTCTTCTGCTATCATTACAGCTAAATTGCTTACTTCAATTCCATGATACATCTCCCCAGACACCAAATTTTTAATATGACAAGGAAGCGTATTACTCTCCATAACTTTTTCTATATAATTTGCCATAAATATTCTTCTTTCTGTCAATCATCTCATCTATACGCTCTATATAGTCATTCACATTCTTAACATTTTCAATCCTCTCCACCTGTCTTTTATTTTCGTGATACAGTTTTGTAGATGCTCCAGCTCCCAGTGCAAGTATTGTCTGGACTTCCTCCAT
The DNA here is from genome assembly GCA_947565985.1 of uncultured Lachnoclostridium sp. GTDB lineage: Bacteria > Bacillota > Clostridia > Lachnospirales > Lachnospiraceae > Butyribacter. The sequence goes on along the minus strand of CANOID010000102.1, from coordinate 1,746 downwards.
AATTAATATATTGTAAATACATTCTTTACCTTCTTTTGCATATCCAATATTTTCCTGACCAATACTTCCTGTAAATCCTGCTGAATTTTTCTGTCTATACATATAATACGGTTTATAAGCGTGTTTTTTTGCAAATTCCTGTCCCATATTATACATATGTTCCATACACAAAGCTTTTGTTTTATAATCTGTTATATCATGCTCTTGTAAAGCGTCCCTTAGCCTTGAAGCTCTTTTTACTACAAGTGAATGTATTGTCAGACTGTCAGGAGCGAGATTTTCTATCTTTAACAGAGTATCTGCAAAATCATCCTCGTTTTCTTTAGGAAGACCAATAATTAAATCCATATTTATATTATTAAATCCAATTTTACGTGCCATATTAAAAGCATCCACTGTCTGTTTTACAGTGTGCTTTCTTCCAATAATATCTAAAGTTTTTTGCTGCATAGTCTGTGGATTTACAGATATACGTCCAACGCCATATTCATAAAGCACTTTAAGTTTTTCTTTTGTAATGCTGTCTGGTCTTCCCGCTTCAACCGTAAACTCATTACTTTTATCTACAGGAAAATATTTAGTTAAAGCTGATAAAAGCCTTTCTAATTGTATCGGAGTTAATGAAACCGGCGTACCTCCTCCTATATATACACTTGCAAGTTTTTTACCTTTAAATATCTGTGAAGAATATTCCATTTCTTTTACAAGTGCTTTTAAATAAGCATCTGCAAGGTGTTCCCTAAATGGATATGAAGTAAAAGAACAGTAAAGACACGTTGTAGGACAAAATGGTATCCCTATATAAAGGCTATAGCCATCTTCATAATCTTTTTTTCTAAGAATTTCTGCTTCGTGAAGAGCGAGCTGTGTGGCAAATTCTGCCTTTTCTTTATTTAAACAATATATATCTTCTAAAGAGTTTTGCAACGTATAAATGTTGTCACCTTTTAAAATACTATCCATTGGAATTTTTATAGGTCTTACGCCTGTCATTGTACCCCACGGTGGCAGACATTTTGCAATTCCACAAGGAAGCATATCATCAGGAAAATCTTTTAACAACATAAATATCAGTTTCTTTAGTATATTTTTATAATAAGTTCTATAAGGATGTGTACTCTTATCTATATGTTTATGCCAGTCGCCGTCTCCTGTTACATAAGCTTCACGACTAATTGAAAAAAATTTTGTAAAAGCATCTGCTGCCACCTTAAACTGTGATAATGTAATATTTATTGTAATACTATCTGTATCTTTACTGTCTTTATCTGTCTTCATCCCTTCTGCTTTTACAATCTGTCCTGGGAAAAAACTCTTTACAAGTGCCACAACTTCGTAGTCAAAATCAAGCTCTGACATTAAAATTCTAACCATAGTGTCCTCCACAAAAAACTACAGTGCAGCATACGGATTAAGCATTTTCTCATTGCCAATACTTGTCATCATGCCATGTCCGGGGTATACTTTTATATGGTCAGGCAATACAAACAGTTTAGTTCTAATCGACTGTACAATCTGGCGCATACTACCGCCTGGAAAATCTGTACGTCCAACGGACTGTTCAAAAAGTGTATCTCCTGAAAAAAGCATTCCACTTTTTGTAAAGTAAAAGCACATCCCTCCTTCTGTATGACCAGGTGTAAGCAGACATCGTATTTTTTCACCGATAAGCTCTATTTCTTGTCCATCCTCAAGCCATTCGTCCGCTTCTATAATAATGCTTGTGCCCATTTGAACCGAAAGATT
>CANOID010000101.1 GCA_947565985.1 uncultured Lachnoclostridium sp. | reverse complement strand
TATATAAATGTCAAAATTCCACCACTTGGCTCAAGGTTTTTCATAATTTCATTATAGTTTTCAAATGCCTGTGGCATAAAACTCATAATTAAAGATAAAAGAACCGTAAGTGTTATGCACCCTCCTGCTCCTGCTCCTACAATGCCTAATATATTACTTGGTGTAAATACTATTTTGTAATCTATCCCTTTTATTCTCCAGCTTGAACGCAGATATAGAATCAGACACCATATCATTGACAACGTCGCACTTATTGCAGATATCCACATAAGATTAGATGTATTTTTTGTCAATTGTTCTACTATGTTAGTATATGATGCACCCAAAGCAACATTAGTAAAAATATATCCCAGTGTATAAATTGCAGATGCAAAAATTTGCATTAAGATAATACCACCAAATATAAGTAGTACTTTAATACTGCAAGTCAATCTCAATTTTCGCATATTTATTCATACCTCCAATTACGTGTATATAAAAGTGAAGTCCGGACTTGCAACATTAAAGTCCAAGTCCGGACCTGCATTTACTATGTATCACCTTTTTCTTTGTAAAAATTCTGGTATTTTTATACCACCATCATCTGACTGACGACTGTACGAAGGGGTTGGAATCTTTATAGGTGTTGGCGTTACAGCTTCAGGCTGTGGCGTTTGCTGTACAGTAGGTTCTTGTGTCTGTGCAGTCTTTTCTACAGCCGTATTCTTTCTGGCATCTGGCTTTATAAATGCTACTTTGGAAGATGCCTGTTGCTTTGGCTTTGGTTCTTCTTGATCCTCTTCAAGTCCTGTGGCAATAACAGTTATTTGAACAACATCAGGGTCTGAGCCATCACTTACACCAAAAATAATATTACAATTTTCACCTGTAAGTTCTTCAACATAATAAGCAGCTTCACTTGCTTCCTGCAGTCCTACGTCATTGCCTGAAATATTTATAATAACATGTGATGCACCTTCTATAGTAGTCTCAAGAAGAGGACTTGATATAGCTTGTTTAACGGCATCAACACACTTGTCATCACCGCTTCCCATACCAATACCTATATGAGCAATACCTTTGTCTTTCATAACAGTCTGTACATCTGCAAAGTCAAGATTGATAAGTCCTGGTACGTTAATAAGGTCAGTAATACCCTGTACGCCTTGTTGTAACACTTCGTCAGCCTTTTTTAAAGCGTCAGGCATTGATGTACGTCTGTCAACTATCTCAAGAAGTTTATCATTAGGAATTACAATAAGAGTATCTACATTCTGTTTTAATTTATCAATACCGGAAAGAGCATTGTTCATACGGCTTCTGGCTTCAAAACGGAAAGGCTTAGTTACTATGCCTACAGTCAGTATTCCCATATCTTTTGATATCTCTGCAACAATAGGAGCTGCACCTGTACCTGTACCACCTCCCATGCCACATGTTACGAATACCATGTCAGCTCCTTTAACTATATCCGTAATTTCTTCACGGTTCTCCTCCGCAGCAGCTCTGCCAACTTCAGGGTCAGCTCCCGCACCAAGGCCTTTTGTAAGCTTCTCACCTATTTGGAGACAAATAGGGGCTTTACAGTTTAAAAGATGCTGTTTATCTGTATTTATGCATACAAATTCTACACCCTGTATTCCTTCTTCTATCATACGGTTGACGGCATTATTTCCTCCGCCGCCAACTCCTATAACCAATATTTTTGCGGCTAAATCTGCCTCGTTTGTCTTTATCTCTAACAAAGTTGCTCCTCCTTCAATTATGAAATCTCAAATTCCCCTACATTATATTGTACTAATTCAACGGAGAATAATCAAGAGAATGTATGTTCTTTTTTTATTAATTTTGCTTGAGCACAATTTTATCACCAGTATTATAATTTTCCATATCTATAGTGCCACTAAGTTTCTTTTTACTTGTCGTGCCAAGTACTCCAGACAGTGCTGCAATCTGGTCATTGTAAAGCTTTTTCTTTCCCAGATTCACTTGCACATTGCCAGAATAAAGTATTATATCGCCATCATTTACATGGATTCTCTTTACACTTATCCCATAATGGCTTATAAGCTGTGATACATTCATTATAGAATCAAACAGCGAATCATCCTCTACTTTAAATTTTTCACCAATGGAAAAATCACCAAACTGGATGCCTGATACCACTGGAACTTCTTGTCTGCGCCTTGGAAGACTCTCTAGCACTCTGCCTTCTTTATCAAAGTACACATACTGTCCCATATATTTAATGCATCCGCTTATAGTTTTGTCATATACATGAAGCAAAACTGTATTTCGGTCTTCATAATCTATATCTATATCTTCAACAAATGGAAGTTTATTAATTCCAAAAATTTTATTATATAATAATAATATCAATTCATTGTCAGAATACTGCCTTGCAAATACAGAAGTTTTTATCTCTTCTTCTGTATAAATGCTGGTTCCTTCTACTTTAATTGTGTCTATATGGAAGGCAAAATACAAAACAAATATAATTAAAATTAAAAAAATACCAAATAACAATATATTCTTTAAGCGTCTCATTGTCAATCCTTTATTACTTTTGTTTTATCTGTCTTGAGACACCAAGCACAAGCCCCATTTCTGTCATCATAATCATTTCAGACGTACCACCATAACTTATAAATGGCAGTGGTATACCCGTTGATGGTATTGAGTTTGTTACTACAGCAACATTTATTACTACTTGTATCGCAAGCTGCACCATTACGCCTACACACAGCATTGTACCAAAAATGTCAGGTGCATGGCAGGCTATAACAACTATACGCCAGAACAGTACCAGAAATGCAAGTATTACAAGTGCTGCACCTACTATCCCAAGTTCTTCGCATATTACAGCAAATATCATATCATTGTATGCTTCTGGTATATATCCAAGCTTTTGCATACTCTGCCCCAGCCCTTTTCCAAGCAATCCTCCTGAGGCAATCGCATACAATCCCTGTTTTATCTGGAGTGCTTTAGGGTGTGTCTCTACATTGAGCCATATTTGTATACGCTCCATCCTGAATGGGTCACCAAATATTATGTAAACTGCCATAGCACCAGCAAGAAGCAAACCACATACTATAAAATAACCCTTTTTGTTGCTTGCTACAAAACACATTCCTATAGATATTCCGCCAATAATGATTGCAGAACTTAAATTTTCTTTTGCTATAAGAATTATAAGCGGCATCATATATGCCATAATACACATAAATCCTATAAAACTGTCAAGTGCTCTTCTGTTTCTGTACACGGCATACGAAATAAAAAGTATGGCAGCTATTTTACTTATTTCGGATGGCTGAAATTGGATTGGTCCAAATTCTATCCATCTTTTAGCACCATTGTGCTCTGCACCTATAAACAATACTGCTATCTGAAGCCCAAGGGCTATTATATATACAAAATGCGAAAGGGAGAGTGGATATCTTTTACCTATTTTTTGGATAAATATCTGGTAATCCACTTTTGAAACGGCAAACATAAGCACAAAACCTATACCAAGCCCCATAAGCTGTGATTTAACAAAACGGAACGGCTGACCAAATACTGAAGCCCTGTAATAGCCAGCACTGTATATCATCAAAACACCAAATAAAGCTATACCAGTTGTCATAAAAAGCAGCATATAGTCATATTGTGTAAAAGTTTTTACTTTCCTTTTTTTTCTCTGTGCCATTGCTGTTGTTGGCATATACTGTCATTCCCCCTTTCTGTTATAACCTCTTGTATTAAAGTCTGTCAACATATTTTTTAAACAATTCTCCTCTTTCTTCGTAATTTTTAAACATATCCCAGCTTGCACAGGCAGGTGACAAAAGCACAGCATCGCCATCCACTGCCTGTTTACTGCTTACGCTGACAGCTTCCTCAAGGGAAGACACTTTTATTATATTATTAAATCCCGCTTTTACTGCGGCATTAGCTATTTTATCTGCCGTAGCACCTAAAAGCACAAGGCATTTTACTTTATCCTTAAACGAAGCAATCCACTCATCATAAGAAGACTGTTTATCATATCCCCCTGCTATAACAACTGTAGGGCATACCATTGCCTCAACCGCCTTTATTGCAGCATCAGGGTTAGTTCCCTTTGAATCATTGTAATATTTTACACCATTAATTTCTTTTACAAATTCAATGCGATGCTCAACTGCATTAAACTCCTTCACAGTTTTTCTTATGCAGTCCACTGGAACTCCTGCGTGCATTGCAATGGCGACTGCTGCCATTACATTTTCATAATTATGCCTGCCTAAAAGTTTCATATCATAAATGCTGCATATATGAATATGTTCTTGCCCTGTATCAGAGTATATTATTTCTTTGCCCTCCATCCATATACCACGTTCTAATATATGCCCACTACTAAACCAAAATACATCAGCTTTTATATCTTTTGCAATATTTCTTAAATATTCATCATCATAATTTAGTACACATACATTGCCTAAACTTTGGTTCTTAGCAATACGTGCCTTTGTAGCTGCATAACACTCCATTGTATGATGTCTGTTTAAATGGTCAGGTGTAATATTAAGTATGGCAGAAACTTCTGGTCTAAATGTATGAATTGTTTCAAGCTGAAAACTGCTTATCTCTGCAACAGTCACAGAAGAATCTTTCATCTCTTGAACATATCCAGTGTATGGCAAACCTATATTGCCCACAACAAATACATCATCAAAATATGACCTCATTATTGCCCCAGTAAGGGCTGTTGTAGTTGTTTTGCCGTTAGTACCAGTTATTGCATACATCTTGCCCTTTCCAAATACATATGCAAGCTCAATCTCACCCCATACAGGTATACCTTTTTCTTTAAATTTAAGAACAAGCGGTGAATCTATTGGCACTCCAGGACTTATAACGGCAATATCTGTATCGTCCAGTATTATATCATCTGGTTCACCAATTATAAGCTTAAAACTTATACCAGCAGGAAATCTGGACATAATTTCATCTCTTTTAAGCTTGTCATTGCCTTCTATAACAATAATGTTTGCCCCTTTTTTTGAAAGAAGCGAAGCCGCGGCAACGCCGCTTTTACCTGTACCTACAACTAAAAATGTTTTTTGCATATTTATCCTCCTATATAAAGGGCAGCAAGTGAAATCAGACACATTGCCACAGTAAATAATGAAAAAACTACGACAACTTTTGTTTCTGACCAACCACACTGCTCAAAATGGTGGTGTATTGGCGCCATTTTAAAGAAGCGCTTTCCGCCGCTTATCTTAAAATAAGCTACTTGTATAATTACTGACAGAACTTCTATAAGGTAAACTGCACCAGCAATAATTATAAATATTGGAAGTTTTAACATAAGTGCAGCAGATGATACAAAGCCTCCAAGTGCAAGTGAACCTGTATCACCCATAAATACCGTTGCCGGATATACATTGTACAGTAAAAATCCCATCAACGAACCTGCAACTGAAGCAGTAACAGGCATAATTCCGCTCTGCATTCCATATGCTACAATAGTAAAAAATATTGCTACCAACAGCGTTACGCTTGAAGCAAGACCATCCAAACCATCTGTAAAGTTAGTTCCATTTACTGTGCCAAGCATAACAAAGTATACAAATATTACAAATACTGGCAACGGCATGGATATATAAATCCCATCTTTTATTCCACCTGAAAATGGTACTAAAAATTCAGGTCTATAATTAAGTTTAACTAAGTAATAATAAACAAAAATTCCTGCTATAACTGCCTGCAATACAATTTTTTGCAATGGCGTAAGCCCAAGTGAACGCTTTAAGACCACTTTGATATAATCATCAAGGAAACCTATAAGTCCAAAACCTAGTGTTGCAAATAGAACAGGAAGCACTTCATGGTTTCCTCTTACGTATATAAGCGATGCAAACGTGGTACAGGCAAGTATAACTAAGCCTCCCATTGTAGGGGTTCCTGCCTTTTTAAGATGCTCACGTGGACCATCGTCTCTTACGTACTGTCCAAACTTCATTTTTTTCAGAAAAGGTATTATTATGGGACACAATACTACGCTTATAGCAAATGCCATAATGATAGGTATTAGTACACTCATGTAATCCATAACTATCCTCCGTCTGTGGTCCTTCCTATGGCTGTTTTGTAGCCTCTGGCTCTTCTTTTTTTCTTTCAACTCCCAGATATGGAAGTGCATCATCCAGAAGTTTTGAAATAACAGGAGCTGCTATCTGCCCTCCATAATATATTCCTTCTGGCTCGTCAATCAGGACAAGTGCGAGAACTACAGGATTTTCGGCTGGTGCAAAGCCAAGACAAGACGCAATATATTTATTGCTGCTTCTTGGCAGCTTTTCCGAAGTACCAGTTTTGCCGCCGACTTTATATCCATCAACAGATGCTTTCTTTCCACCTCCTTCTGAAACTACTGACTCAAGTATAGGTTTCATTCTTTCAGATGTTTGCTCTGAAATTGCGGATTCTATTTTGTCATATTCTAATTTTTTAACAACACTTTTGTCACTGCTTTCTACGCTTACACCAAAGTGTGGTGTTATCAGTGTGCCACCATTTATAACAGCACTTACCGTTGAAAGCAACCTTACTGGCGTAAGCTGGAATGATTGACCAAAAGACATTGTTGCAAGTTCAACAGCTCCTACATTTTCTTTTTTATGCATTATTGTGGCTGCTTCACCTGGCACATCTATTCCAGTCTTTTTAAGTATACCCAGTTTATCCATATATTCAAACATACCATCTGTACCAAGCCTTGCAGCAGTTTCCATAAAAACAGGGTTGCATGAATTCTGCACACCTTGTACAAACGTTTCACCACCATGACCTGTGGTTTTATGGCACCTTATTCTTCTATCCTCAACAATCTTAAATCCAGGACAGCTAAATGTGTCTGTTTCTTTGACAACTCCCGCTTCTAACGCTGATGTTGCAGTAAATACCTTAAATGTAGAGCCGGGTTCATATGTGTCACTCACACATCCGTTGCGCCACATTTTATTAAGTTCTTCATTCAGCTTCTCTTGGGACATCTTTTCCTGACCCTTTATCTCATAAGGACTGTTTAAGTCAAACTCTGGGACATTAGCCATAGCATATATTTCCCCATTTTGCGGATTCAGCATTATCACCCTTACACTCTTTGCCTTTTTTGCCACAAGAACATCTTCTGCTGCCTGCTGTGCAAACTTTTGTATATTAATATCAATGCTTGTATAAAAGTTATTACCTGCTACAGGCTCAATTCTATCTTCTGCCTTGCCTTCAATTTCAACACCTCTTGCATTAGTCATTGTAAGTATGCAGCCATCTTCCCCCTGCAAATACGAATCATAACTTACCTCAAGCCCAATAATTCCTTGGTTATCCGCACCAGTAAAACCAATTACCTTCGATGCAAGATTGCCATATGGGTAGTATCTTTTATAGTCTTCATCTACCATTACACCATCAAGACCTAAGTCACGTACTTTATCAGATGTTTTCTTATCAACATTCGACTTTATTCTTTCTATAGATGAAACTTTCTCAACTCTTTTTCGTACTTTTTCTTCATCAATTTCAAGTATTTCTGAAAGAGCAGATATAACTTTTTCTGGCTCAGTAATCTGGTTGTGTATTACTGATATTGTGGACACTGGCTTGTTTCCTGCAAGCACTACTCCGTTTCTGTCATATATTATTCCTCTTTCAGCCTTAATACTTCTCTCTCTCTGTTGTACATCCTTTGCTTTAGAACCGTAATAGTCAGCTTTGAATAACATTAAATAAGCAAGTCTGCATAATAACGCAACTGTTAGTATGCAGACCGCCGTATAAGCAAATATAAGCCTTTGTCTTTGCGCTGTTTTGCAACTCTTCATATTATGACTACCATATAAAATTTCTTAGTATAGCTTATTACTCTTTATAAAAAATATTCCTTAGTCATTTTTTGCCACACCATAATTTTTATTTGAAAATCCACCTTTTGGAGCATCAATAAAAACTCCGTCTTTTGTTGATGGTAGCTTGATTCTACTTTTAGAAATTTTGTTCTTCTTTGTATTACTTTT
>CANOID010000100.1 GCA_947565985.1 uncultured Lachnoclostridium sp. | reverse complement strand
CAATTCATTCAAAAAATTTCATTTTAGGTCTTGACTTTTAATAGTTAGACTTTCCAATATTATCTTAAACTTTAAATCTATAGCCAACACCCCATATTGTTTCTATATACTGTGGTTTTGAAGTTGATTCTTCAATCTTTTCACGTATCTTTTTAATGTGAACCGTCACAGTTGCAATATCGCCAACCGATTCAAGTTCCCATATCTCTTTAAAAAGTTCTTCTTTAGAATATACGTGGTTTGGATTCTGCGCGAGGAATGTAAGCAAGTCAAACTCCTTAGTTGTAAAGTTTTTTTCCTCTCCATTTATATAAACACGACGTGCAGTTTTATCAATTTTGAGCCCACGGATTTCTATAATTTCATTTTCTTGTATACCAGCAGATGTAAGCCGTTTATAACGTGCAAGATGTGCCTTTACTCTTGCGACAAGTTCACTTGGGCTAAAAGGTTTTGTCATATAGTCATCAGCACCAATTCCAAGCCCACGTATCTTATCAATATCATCTTTTTTTGCAGATACAATTATTACAGGGGTATTTTTTTTCTCTCGTATAAGGCTGCATATTTCAAATCCATCCATGCCAGGAAGCATAAGGTCAAGGATAATAAGGTCAAAGTCTTCATCAATTGCGTGTGCGGCACCTGAACTTCCATCAGATTCTATAGTTACTTCAAAGCCACTAAGCTCTAGATAGTCTTTTTCAAGTTCAGCAATAGAAGATTCATCTTCAATAATAAGTATTTTGTTCATATTTGTCACCATTACCTTTCTTTTATTAATCTACCTGTTTTTTTATAATTATTGTTTTATTTTGTACCTTTTTCTTAAGTGTAAAGTATATTGAAAGACCATCGCCTAAAGTACTTGCTGCCCAGATTTTACCACCGTGGTCTGAAATTATTTTTTGCACGATTGCAAGTCCAAGTCCGCTTCCTCCTTTAGAAGAATTACGTGAAGCATCTGCACGGTAAAATCTGTCAAAGATAAAAGGCAAATCTCTTTTATCAATTCCTGGACCATTGTCAGATACTTCAACTCGAATAAATTCCTCCTGTACCTTTGGCGGTATGACATCTGTGCCATCTTCGTTAATCTGCCGATATAGTGGTGGCGAAACAGGAAGGGGAATAACATCCTGAATACTGATTTTTAATATACCCTCTTTTTTATCCATATATTTAATAGAATTGCCTGATATATTGTTAATAACACGTTTAAGCTGTTCTGGGTCTGCTGTTATTAGTGTATCTGGTGCAGTGTGGTTTTCATATACAATCTTTATTTTATGTGCTTCTAAGTCAAATTCCATATCTTCAATACAGTCATCAAAATATTTACCAATATCTATAGTAGTAAAATTATATGGAAGTGCATTTTGTTCAATTTTTGCAAAAAGCGATAGCTCATCTACCAAATAAGTCATATCTACTGCTTTGGTAACAATTGTCTTGAGGTATTGCTCCTGTTTATCAGGGGTCTTGGCAACACCATCAATAAGACCTTCTGCATAACCTTTAATCGCTGTAAGAGGTGTTTTTAAATCATGTGATATGCTGCTCATCATATCCCTTGTGTCCTGCTCATATTGTATTCTTTCTTCAAGTATTGATTTTAAGCGTATACGCATTTCCTCAAAGTCACGACACAACTCACCAATTTCATCAGATGTGGTTACACGTACAGGGCTGTCAAGATTGCCAGCTCCTATCTGCATTGTTGCTATATGAAGTATGTTTAATGGCTTTACGATGCTGTGGTAAAGCCAGACTATAAGCATTGTTCCAGTTATAACAATAATTAGCAGAAAACAAAGCATCAAATCTCGCAGCGAATTTTTCCAGTAGGGCAGAAGCTTGGACAGATTAGTTATAAGAAATATCTGTCCCTCTGTATTGTCTGCATAGTAGAAATCTTTTTCGCGTATTAAAAAAGAGTTGTCTGCATTAAGTGTTATATTATTGTTATTGCCAATTTTATGTCTTGAAAAAGGGGGAAGGTCAGGGATACTTTTATAACAGGTTTCATCACCAATATAATAATCTCTGCCATCTTTTTTCACTACTATAAATGAATCTTTTTTTACAAATGCACTAGAAATACTATCAAGTACATTGTAATTTAAAAGTTCGCTGGGAATATTGTCTGCAACATTTGCAATAGCAGTAAAATCTTTTAATGTGATATTGTACAGTATCTTTACAGGATTTAATAAAATTCCATAATTCTTATAATCCTTGGGGGAAACACCATAATAGTCTATAATAGTATCGGTTTGGTTCTGCAGTGTTGCATGAAAACTTGCAGCACCTGCACACAGTGGAAAAACTGTCATTATAAGAAAGGCAACTATAAGTCTGCCACGTATTTTCAATATAATCCTCCATTTCTAGAAAAGTTTCTAATATGCGTTTTTATTTACGTTATGACCAAAGAAGGTCAGAAAAAGTATTTTAAAATCCAAAAGCATAGACCAGTTTTCAACATAATACAAATCACATTCAATACGTTTTGTAATTGAAGTATCTCCTCTGTAGCCATTTACTTGTGCCCAGCCTGTCATGCCCGGGCGTACTTGGTGCTTAATCATATACCTTGGTATTTCTTCTTTAAATTTGTCAACGAAGTATGGGCGTTCAGGTCTTGGACCTACTAAACTCATATCGCCTTTTAAAACATTAAAAAGCTGTGGAAGCTCATCTATATTTGTTTTGCGCATAAATCTTCCAAATTTTGTTACACGTGGGTCATTTTCTGTAGTCCATGCTTTCTTTTCTTTAGTTTCTTCCTGAACCTTCATAGAGCGGAATTTATATATTGAAAACTCTCTATTGTGAAGCCCTATTCTTTTTTGCTTAAATATAAGTGGACCAGGTGAGGTAAGCTTTATAATTACTGAGGTTATAATCATTGGTATTAAGAAAAGTATAATCGCAACAATTGCACCAAATATATCGACACATCTTTTAAGGACTTTATTAAATGATGAGCTTAGTGGAACGTGTCTTACGTGTATAACTGGAATTCCGTCCAAATCCTCTGTGTATGGCTTTGTAGGTATTATATTGTTGTAATCAGGTATAAACTTAGTATGCACGCCGGATTTTTCACAAATAGCAACGATGTTTTCAAGTTTGCTGTATTCATCAATGCTAAGAGTTATTGCAATTTCGTCAAATTCATTCGTAGCTAGTAATCCAGCAAGTTTGTCTATTTTACCAATAATTTTTACATGACGGTAAACTTCACCTTCAGGATAGTTGTCATCAAGCAGACCATGTATTGAATATCCCCAGTCAGGATGTGTCCGAAGTCTATCTATATAGCCTCTGGCAGTACGACTGTAACCAACTATTAAGATATGCTTAAGGTTTTTGCCTGCTCTTCTCATCTTGCGTAAAACTTTAATTACAAAAAGCCTGAAAGCATAGTCTATACTTATATTTAATACCACAAATATTCCAAGAAAAAGACGTGCATAGTTATTTTCTTTTAACAAAAAATATAGTATAGCAATAGTGTACATCATACCAAGTATACTGGCTTTTATAAGACTAAACAACTCTGAACGTCTTCCTGATGCACGTTTTGGGTCATACATTCCACATATATAATATATAATAAGATAGCATGGAATAAGCATAATAAGCATACTACGATAGTCTTCAAGCGGTTTCCAGTATCCAAATGGAGGATTTATAATTTTATATTTTATAAGAGGACTCCATGTATCATCAAACCTTAGCTGGTAGGCAAGTAAAAATGAAAATGCTATTATTATAGCATCAATTATAATGTGCATAATATTTAGCAACTTTTGGTTTTCACGAATCAAAATTTCACCTTCTTTTAAAAGAATTAAGCAATTATTTCCAGCAGTTGTTTATTCATTATAGACGTTAAGTCTGTTTTTCGCAATAAATAATGATAAATTAATTTCTTTTTCACATCTTTAACACAAAAGATTGATAAACTTATTAAAAATTAAGAAATAAGAAAAAACCATATTGACGCAAAGCCCAGAAAGTAGGATAATAAATTATTAGTGTAACATTGGCAATGTGCAATTATAGAAAGGCATGGGATAAATTATGGAAGAGAATAATAACAACCAGAGTTCTAATTCTTATACAGGTGAATATGGAAATTTCGTTGAGGGAGCGGCTCCTCCTGATACATCTGTTTACAGTTATTCTTATAAAAATGGTGATAATAGTGTAACTCATTCAGGAGACTATTATGCAGAGCGTGACAATGCTTATAATAATACTAATAATACAACACAACAGCAGGAAAGCACACTGTCACAGCAGACAGACAATAACGATATAGCACAGCCTGTATATGAAAGCAGTTATAATAATTATCACAGCAGTTACAATAATGCCGAAAACCAGAATGACAATAATACACAGAATAAAAAGAGTATGGGAAAGGGAAAGAAATTTCTTATAACAGCAGCATGTGCGGCACTTTTTGGAATTGTTGCAGGGGTGTGTTTTGAGGTGGTTCACTATGTATCAAACAGTGTGCTCGGAATAACAACTGAAAGTACACAAAAAGTTGGTACGACTACAACTTCGGTTCAGAATAACAAGACAACAACTAGTAAATCTACAATAAAGGGAGTAGTTACTGATGTATCAGGAATTGTTGAACAGACATTGCCAGCTATTGTAGCGATAACAAGTACATCAGATGGTACAAATTACTATGATTTGTTTGGAGGATTTTCTCAGCGGGACAAGACGAGTTGTGGCTCAGGCTTTATAGTAGGACAGAGTGACAGTGAACTTCTTATAGCAACTAATAATCACGTTATAGAAAACTCTAAGACAATCTCTGTACAGTTTATAGATGACGAAATTTATGAAGCTAAGATTAAAGGTACTGCTGCAAGCAATGACCTTGCAGTTATAGCGGTTACAGTAAAGGACATAAAGTCTTCTACAATGGATAAGATTAAGATAGCAGATTTAGGCAGTTCTGACAGTTTGAAAGTTGGCGAGATGGCGATTGCAATAGGCAATTCACTTGGTTATGGTCAGTCGGTAACAGTTGGTTATATAAGTGCAAAGGACAGAGAAATTACAGAAAGTGCTGACAGTAAAAGCAAAATTAAAGTAATACAGACTGATGCTGCTATAAATCCGGGCAACAGTGGAGGAGCACTTCTTAATCTACAGGGACAGGTAATAGGAATTAACTCAGCTAAAATAGCAGATTCGTCGGTTGAAGGTGTAGGATATGCAATACCTATTTCAGCGGCAATACCTATTATTGATGAACTTATGAACAGGGAAGAACTATCTGACAGTGAAAAAGGTTACCTTGGTGTAAGTGCAAAGACTGTGACAGATGAACTCAGCCAATATAATATACCTAATGGAGCTTATGTAAGTGAAGTTGCAGCAGGCGGGGCAGCAGATAAAGCAGGTATTAAACCAGGAGATATTATAACTTGTGTCAATAATATGGAAATAACTACTAAAGAAAGCTTGTCAGAAAAAGTAAATAGCTATCGTAAAGGTACTGAAATTGAGATTACATTTAAACGCAGCAATGATGGTGAATATAAAGAAAATAAGGTAAAGGTAAAATTACAGGGTTCAGAATCACTGGATGGATTATCATCTGACAGTGTTTCTCCAGATGACAATCAGTATAATGAAAAACCATATAGCGACGATTCAGGAAATGACATTTTTAACAGATTTAATGACATTTTTAACAATCCGTTTTCAGATTAACCTAGGTGTAGGACAGTGGAAAAAAAGCGTATAATTAGAGATATTATTATAAAAATTGTATTATTTATAATTGTAAGTCTATGGGAATTTTTTTATCTGGAACTGTTTTTTAAAAAGACAGTTCCAGAATTTCCAGCAGATATAATTATTAGAAATGTAGTGCTTATAATGCTTGTAAATCTTATTCTTTTATGTATTTTACATAGCATGAAAGCTGCTTTTTTAATTTCTTGTATTTTTATGCTTATAATAGGTGTAGCTAATTATTTTGTTATATCATTCAGAGGATATGGTATTGTATTTATGGATTTTTATGCCGTAAAGACTGCTGCCAATGTGGCTGGTGGATATTCATATAATGTGGATTCGTATTTTATTACAGGATGTATTGCAGCGATTATACAGGCTGGATCAATTATATTATTGTTGCAACATAAAAGAAAAAAACGTATTCTTGAAGGCGGTTCTATACAACTTAAAAGTTATTTTAAAAAAAGTTCAATAACTGCATCTATTTTAGGAATACTAGTTTCTGTATTATTTATAGTATGGATTAACTTTGATGCAGTTTTTTTCAAAGGAATAAGTTCAATTACATGGGACCACAATATCGGCATAAATGATTATGGCTATCTGCTTTACTTTTTATCAAATGCTGAAAAAACAGAGATAGATAAGCCAGCAGGTTATTCAGTAAAGAAAGTTGACGAGATATTGTCGGCTTATGAACAACCAGAACAAAATAGTACACAAAAACAGAATCCTAATATTATAATGATTATGAATGAATCATTTTCTGATTTACGTGTACTTGGAGAGCTGGACACTGATGAAGATGTCTTAAGTTTTTATGACAGTCTTCATGAAAATACAATTAAAGGGTATGTGCAGTCTTCTGTTTATGGAGGCTATACTGCCAATTCTGAGTTTGAATTTCTTACTGGATGCAGCAAAGTATTTCTTCCGGGCAATCCATACTTGCAATATATGGATGATTACCTTCCATCTATTATAAGCAATATAAAATCACAAAATGGGTACAGTGAAGCCATCGCGGTTCATCCATATAATCCTTCAGGTTATAATAGAAACAGGATATATCCACTGCTTTATTTTGATAAATTTTTGGCAGCAGATGATTTTGAAAATCCAATCTTGGTAAGAAACTATATAAGTGACTTGTCAGATTACAAAAAAATAGAAGAATTGTATGAGCAAAAAGAGGAAGGGACATCTCTTTGTGTGTTTAACGTTACAATGCAAAACCACAACCCATACAACAGTACAAGTTATAAGTTTGAAGAAGATGTGAAAGTAACTTCATTTAATTCAGATATGCAAACAGAACAGTACCTATCTCTTATAAAGATGTCTGATGATGCACTTAAGCAGCTTATTACATATTTTAAAAATGTAGATGAACCTGTGGCGATACTTTTATTTGGCGACCATCAACCACATCTGCCAGATTCATTTTATGCACATATAATGGGTAAAGAGCCATTGCAATTTACACAGGAAGATACAATGAAAAAGCATGAAGTTCCATTTCTTATATGGGCAAACTACGATATTCCTGAGATGGAGATAGAAAGAGCTTCGATAAATTATCTTTCTTCAATATTTTTAAGTGCAATTGGGCTTAAAATGAGCAATTTTAATAGATACCTTTTAGATTTATACAAGAAACTTCCGGCAATAAGTGCCATAGGGAGTTATGACAGTAGTGGAAAATTACATAAAGACACAGAAAAGAATAGTGAATATGCAGAACTTATAAAAGAGTATGAAATGATACAATATAATTATCTGTTTGATGAAGAACACAGGCTTGACAGACATTATAATGTAAATGCACCATCCATATAGTTTGTAGATGGTGCATTTTTTATATAGTTTTAAATGTTTTTATGCATGGGTTGTTTCATATGCTTCGCGTACTGCTTTGGCAAGCTGGTCAGGACAGGATGTGCCTTTCATACCACATCTGATGCCGCTTACTTTTTTTTCAATCTGGTCAACTGTAAGCCCATCCACAAGTGAACGTACTGCTTTTAAATTACCATTACAGCCTCCAGTAAAGGTTACATTAGTTATAACGTCATTGTCAATATCAAATTCAATTTTTGATGAACAAGTTCCTTTTGTTTTATATGTATATTTCATATTTACCTCCAAAATTTATAATTGTGAAAATACTTCTCCAAGTCCACACTGTATAAGCAGGTTTGCATTACTGTCCATAGGGGTAGCAGATTTATTTATAAGTACAAGCCTGTCTTTCTTATAATACTGCAAAAGCCCTGCCGCTGGGTAGACTGCAAGAGAAGTCCCTCCTACAATTAATACATCGGCATTCTTAATAGCAGTGATAGAAGCACTTAAAATATATTGGTCAAGTCCTTCTTCATAAAGAACAACGTCAGGTTTTATAGTACCTCCACATTCACATTGTGGAATATCTTCACTTGAAATAATAGTAGAAATATCATAA
>CANOID010000099.1 GCA_947565985.1 uncultured Lachnoclostridium sp. | reverse complement strand
GCAACAGTATAGTCCTTTGTAAAGACCTCTACACTTGCCTTGTCCACATATATATGCAAATCAATGCTCCCATCATCATTTCTTTGAACGTTCTGATTATTCTTTTCAGCAAATACTTTATCATTAATTATAATACCTGACTTACTGCGGTCAATGGATAAGTTTTCGTTATCTATATCATATACAATATCAGTTGATTCTATATCACTTGTACGGACTTTAAAGCCAACTTTCTTAGTACCTGCTTGTGGTTTAAATTTAGATACAATTTCATAGCAATCATCCTTAAAATCTTTCAGTAAATCAGAATTCTCATTTACTGTCACATTATTTTTCTCAATCTTATTAGCTGTATCACGCAAATCTTCATATGCCTTAATTGGTGTCTGTGTTAGCACATATTTACCATCTTTATCTTTTTTTAGACCTAGTTTCAGATTTAGATTATATGTTCCATTAAATTTCATTCCTGATTTCTGTGCTACTTGATTACAAAACTGCTCTCCTTTGCCATCCCAAGTATTCATCCAGTTTACTTCAACAATTTCTTCTGGCAAAGTAGGGTTGGCTGCTGTTCCAAAGTCCTTTATATAATAAGTCATTGCAGCATACGAGTCAGCGCCGAAATTCATGATGCCACTATCTTTATCACTATTAGAAACATTATAGCCATCACCAGCAACAAACTTCCAGTTACCATCTACCTCTTGAAAGTCTCCAACCTTATAGTATCTTCCACCTCTTGAAAGCACCCATTTTAACGTTCCATCATCCGCCATAATCGGATACAAATCTGGACACTCTGTATGCAAATCAGCATATGTAGATTCACACTTCCATTCTTTTAAATTATCAGAAGAATAAATACGGAGCGGACCACCCGCAATTACCATAAACCATTTATTCTCCCAACGGAAAACTTTTGGGTCACGGAAAGCGGCATCTTTAAGTGGGTCATCTGTCCAGTCAGCAGCAATTTCATCCACTTTAGTCCATGTGTCTCCTTCATCTGTACTATAAGCTAGCTTAATGCGCTGTCCATTTCCGTCAGCAGTAATCAACGCAACTAAACCGCCTCCTTGTATTCCGTCAAAGAAACCTGAAGTATTTTTTTCATCTATTACAATACATCCTGAAAACATTGCACCGTTTGCGTCCGGGTAAAGTGCAATTGGCTTTTCCTCCCAGTGAATCATATCTGTACTTGTTGCATGAGCCCAGTGCATAGGTCCCCAAATAATATCATCATAGAATTGATAAAAAAAATGATATTTGCCTTTGTAATAAACCATTCCATTTGGGTCATTTCCCCAACCATCTTTTACAGAATAATGGTATTGGTCACGATATAACTCATTATAGTAAACTTCCTTCTTCTGTCTGCGATGTACATTTACACGATATGTTAATACTGCTTCTAATCCATTACTTGCTGTTATCCTGCTTGTAATAGTGATATAATTTTTGCCTTCTTTTACTGGAATATTTTTACCGTCTGAATATTTTATGTCATTTTCATCTGTTATCTCTATTACAGCACTTTGGCTTTTTTTAATCACTTCTACATTAACAGTGTTTGCATCATTGTCTACATACTGTATTGTAATTGGTTCTGTTGGAACAAACTGTGTCTTTTTTTCTACCGTTCCAGTACTAGAAGTGATGTTAATATCTTCAAGGAGCGGAGTAAAATCATCATTTATTTCTGCATAGTATGTATTTTGGAAAACCATGTCACCATTCCAGTTTAATAACCCTAAGCTTCCATCCTTATAAACAGTTTTTTGACCCTTATTTGCTTCCTGTAAAGTATAATCCCCTGTGCTGGCAACCAGTTCATCATTCACATAATAAGAAATCCAAGAATCAATAGCCACAACTTTTAATGTATATTTATTACTCTCTGTGGTTGTTATTGTTTTTTCATCAATTAACTGATCTTCTTCTAGCCGCTGATCTTCTTTATTATGACCCCATCTCCAAAATTTGCACTTCTTACTATTTGCATCCAGATTAACAACATAACAATCTTTATTGTTTGTTTGAGCACGAAAAACTAACGCTGCTGCACCACTATTAGTATTCTTAAAAGTTACATCTGTAGAATATACAAAATTAGTTCCTTTTGTCTCAGAATACACAAAGCTATCGCCTTTATCAACTGCATTACTATGTAATCCTTCATCTGTGACTTTCCATTCTCCAACACTATCAGAAGTTAAACCTGATAAATTTGTCTTGTACTGCCCATTAAGTTCAATATTAGCTTTAGCTACAGCATTTTCCTGTGCATAGGCAGTCACAGGCACACTTCCTAAAGTAGAAAATGTGATTGTCACAGCCAAGGCAGATGATAATATTTTTGCCAAATTTCTTTTAAGTCCCATATTTTTTCTCCTTTCTTATTGCGATATTGATTTAGTTTCCAAACTAGCATAACTATGAATAAACAAAGTTGATATTTATTAAAAATTTAATGGGATGTCTCTGTTTTATTAGAGAAACATCCCATTAAACCACCATTTTCTTAATATTATGTGGAGAAATCCATAAGGGTAAATTAAAACAAGAGGTAATTCATAATATATAGTTGGCAAGCTGTTACATGGGAAATAGAAAATTTCCATATAAAACGATATAATTTTAATTTTTTTGTACAGTTATAAATTACCCTTAATGGATACATACTACTTTACATAAAATATGGTGGCTTATCTTTCGTACAATTTTTCAAATTTGTTCATCCATATTTATAATATTAAAAAAGTAATATTTATTCATCTTACAAATATCATTTTTCCTTAATTACATTTGTCATATTATTTAATCAACTAATACATTATTAAAAGAATTGAATCATTTTTTTTATGTTTTATCAGTCATTTTTTCGTGCTTTTATTTCACGTATAATTTTTCTTATTGGAAGTACAAAAGTTGGTGATACCGATAGCTCATCAATTCCCATTTCTACAAATGTCTGTGTAAGCGTTGGGTCTGCACCTAGTTCACCACAGATGCCTACCCAGCAGCCATGTTTATGACCATTTTCTATTGTCATCTGTATCATGCGCAGTATTGCAGGGTGATGTGAGTCATAAATATTGTCAAGTTTCATATTCTGCCTGTCTATTGCCAGCGTATATTGTGTTAGGTCATTGGTGCCAATACTGAAAAAGTCCACTTCTTCGGCAAGCAAATCACTTATCATAACTGCTGCTGGAGTTTCTATCATAATACCTTGCTCAATGTCTCCATAGGGAACACCATTAACATCAAGTTCTTCCTTAACTGATTTTACAATTTCCTTAATTTTGCGTACTTCGTCCACTGAAATAATCATTGGGTACATAATGGCAATATTGCCAAATGCACTTGCCCGAAGCAACGCACGCAGTTGTGTCTTAAAAATATCAGTACGTTCAAGACAGATACGTATTGCACAACCCATTGCAGGATTTTCCTCATGATCCAGATTAAAATAATCCGCCTGTTTGTCAGCACCGATGTCAAGCGTCCTTACAATAACTTTTTTACCAGCCATGTTTTCTGCCACTGTCTTGTATGCCTGAAACTGACTCTCTTCACTTGGGTAGTCATCTGATTCCAGATACAAAAACTCACTGCGGAACAAACCTATACCTGCTGCATCATTGGCAAGTACACCTGTAACATCTTTTACACCGCCAATATTTGCATACAGTTTAATTTTTCTTCCATCAAGAGTGATATCTTCTTCTCCCTTTAATTTCTGGAGTAGTTCTTTTGCCTCTAAGTCTTCTTTCTGCTGCTTTTCCATCTGACTAAGTGTTTGGCCATCTGGCTCTATATAAAATGTACCTGAATATCCATCGACAACTGCCAGTTTTCCGTCCCATTCCTCTCTAATATTTACACCTATAAGTGCAGGAATATTCATCGTCCTCGCCAAAATTGCCGTGTGAGAATTGGATGAGCCATGTTCTGTGACAAATGCAAGCAGTTTTTCTTTATCCATTTGAACTGTTTCACTTGGTGCAAGGTCATCCGCTACAATTATTATTGGGTCATCGCCAAGGTTTTTACCACTCTCTTTTCCGCTAAGTATGTTGACAAGTCTTTCTGAAATATCTTTGACATCTGCTGCCCTTGCCTTAAAATAATCATCATCCATTGCAGAAAACATTTCTGATAAATTATCTCCTGTAATAGCTACTGCATATTCGGCATTTACTTGTTGTGTTTCAATAATATTTAAAACAGAATCGACATAATCCCCATCCTGTACCATCATTGCATGAACCTCAAATACTGCAGCGTTCATCTCACCTACTTCTTTAACTGCCTTTTTATATAACTCATTTAACTGTTCAACAGCCTTTTCTTTTGCATCTTCATAGCGTTTTATCTCTGTTTTGGTATCTTCAATTCTAATACGCTTTACAGATTGCTCTCCTTTTTTGTAAAACAATATCTTACCTATGGCTATTCCTTTAAATATAGATTTACCCGTTACTTTTTCCATAGTGATACCCCATTATATATTTTCTTTAACAAATGCTTCTAACATAGCAGCTTCTTCTGCTTCGTTATCACCTTCTACAATTAATTCGACTTCTTCCTTTGCTTTTATCGAAAGCCCCATTACATTAAAGATACGCTTTGCATCCCCTGTTTTTTCACCCTTGCGAATTGTAACTTTGCTAGTACATTTAGTTGCTTCCTTAACAAGCTCTCCTGCTGGTCTTGCGTGCAATCCCATTGGGTCATTTACTACAAAAGAAAATTTTACCATAATATTTTCCTCCTCTATTTTCTAATCCGTCAGATATTTTTCTAACGCATATGCAATTCCCGCTTCATTATTTGACTTTGTTACAAAATCTGCTTTGTCTTTTAATTCTTGGATTGCATTTCCCATAGCAATCCCTAAGCCAGCTTCTTCTATCATAGTTATATCCAGTTGCTGGTCACCAAATGCAATTGTTTCTTCTTTACTTATATTTAATTCTTGACAAATGGACAACAATGCCACACCCTTCGTCATACCTTTAGGAAAAATTTCCATATAATCTTCTGCAGAACATGCAAAATCAACATCATCTAATGCCAATGTTTCCATTTCACAGTAGAGTTTCTTAATTTTTTCTGGGCTGGTACAAAACAATAGCTTATTTGGTCCTGTTTTTTCTTTTTTCCACTGACTTACCATTTCTTCTGCTAAAACAATCTCTGGCTGGCGATGTATTATTTGCATCTCGTTTTCTACATACTCGTCAATATATGTTACAAACCATCTTTCGTTTCTAAAAAACCAAAGTGGTATATTATTTTTCTTTGCCAAGTTTTCATCAATCTTTTGCATTGTATCTGGTGATAAATATGTTGTTTTGATACATTGTTCCCCTAATAAAATATACGTTCCAGCGTTGCATGCTCTGATACACTGCACTCCAAGCTCTTTTTCTATCATACTGATTGCAGCTGGCATTCTTCCAGATACCAGAGCAATTTTAATTCCCATTTTTGCTGCATTTCTAATGCTTTGTACTACTTCTGGCATTAGTTTTTTATTGTCATCCAGCAAAGTGCCATCTATATCAATACAAATTAACTTATAATTCATGGCATATTCCCCTTTTCCAGTATATTTAATATCTTTTCGACATTTCTTTTGCCATTTTTTAACCCTAAGTTAAAAACAATCGCACTTCCTAAACCCAGTATAACAATAACAACGCCAAGAATGCCGAGAAAAACATTTCTATCTGTTCCAGCTATTCCTGCATAGGTTATTGCTATACCTAATGTAGAAATTGCAATAGCTGTTATTTTCCAAATGCGGATTTTTCTGAGGGCTTTAATCTGCATCTGTGCTTCTTGTGATAATCTATTTTTTTCAACGGCATTCATAACGTTACCTCCTAAATAATTAATAAGCAAGACCTGGGTCAAAGAATCCAACCAAAGCTCCAACAAATGCGACTACAACAAGTAAAAGCATAACCTTGATTGGTGATATACGTTTCTTTGCCATCAAAAACCAACATACAATAATAAATATTGCAGTCAGTAATCCTGGAAATACTTCATTTAATTTATCCTGCAGAACCAGATAAGGCTCTCCAGCATCATTTACCAACTGTAAAGATGTTTTTACACTAACCCATGTTGCTGATACAGCACCGATTACTATTCCACCAAGCATAGTAACAGATTCTCTTAATGCTTCACCTTGTGCACCAATCAGAAAGTCTACCGCTTTTCCACCAAGCTGGTATCCTTTAAAATACATAAACTTCATGCCAAAATATGCAAACAGATTCCATACTATTATGTAGAATATCGCACCTAATGGTGAGCCGCCTGTAGACATACCCATTGCAATACCAAGCAAAATTGGTATAACTGTTCCAACTACTAATGAATCTCCAATGCCAGCTACAGGTCCCATAAGTCCTGCACGAAGACCATTAATTGTCTCTTCATCAACTTCTTCACCATTAGCTCTTGCTTCTTCAAGACCTGCAGTTATACCAACAACAACCGTTCCAAGCTGTGGTTCTGTGTTAAAAAATGCAGTATATGTATTCATTGCTTTTGCTTTCTCATCTTCGTCATTGTATAATTCTTCTACTAATGGAAGCATTGCACAAAGATATCCAAAGGTTTGCATATGTTCCTGTGAGAAACACGTTAAATGTCCATAGTACCAGTTATGGAAAGATTTTGATAAAGCTTTTTTTGATAACTTCTTTTCCATATCAGATTTCCTCCTCCTCTTCTTCATAATCGCTGCCACCAGCTTCTACTCTCTTTGCGGCTACCATTTTGATTCTGTAATTTATAACTGCAAATAATCCTGCAACAACTGTCGCTGAAACTAGGTTAATTCCTATAGATGCTGCTAAAACAAATCCAAAGAAAAATGGTACAAAGTCAGCTACACTCTTTACAATTTGTTTCAAAAGAATCGCAATACCAACACAAGGAAGTAATGAACCGACAGTAAATAATGTCTTCATTGCAAGACCATCCATTGGTAAAGTTGTTTTAATCACATTAACTACATTTTCTCCTAATTTACACATAATTACAGTTGGAATAAAAGAACAAATCAGATGTGAAATCCAAGGCAGTCCCATATTGACAAGATATAATTTATGATAATCTCTTTTTTCTACTACTTTCCATCCCATATGCTGCCAAACTAAGTTTATAGTAGCTGTTCCGTAGAAAAGTACTGTACCTAATGTTCCAACCATTGCACCAAATGATGTGGCTAATGCTGCACCTTGTTCTGTAGTTGCATCTAATCCATAGCTTTTTAGGGCAACCATTGCTAGAGGTATACCAATGTAACTAACTGCCCTTACATCGGCTGATACTGTTCCACCTGGCGTAACCAGTGCGATATAAACCGTCTGCATTGCACAGCCTACTAAAATTCCTGTTGTCATATCACCTAAAACCAAGCCACACACCAAACCACCAATAAGAGGTCTGCCCAATGTGTAATTTCCTATAGATGAGCCGCCCATACCAGGCATACTTGATAAAGAAGCAAATAAACCTAGTAATATAGCTTGTAACCAGCTAATCTCCATAATGTACCTCCAATTCTAGTGAAATCCAAACTGTCCTCTAAATTTTTTCCAGTTGCCAATTGCTTCTTCTTTTAACAGTGCAAATTCTACATTATAGCCTGCATTCATAATATCCTCTAATGCTTGTGCTTCTTCTTGTGTAATTGACTGGTTATTTCCTAATTTTGTTGTTCCTGGTCTGTCATTACATGGTCCGATAATTACTGTGTCAATTCCTGGCTTAAAACCCTGTTTAACAAGAATTTCTGCCATATCTAAAGGATTTTTTGTAATAAGAAAATAATTGTCCTTGCTTTTTAAAACTTTATCACTCTTTTCTTTAAATTCATCCAGACCCCATACAAAAGTCTTTTTTCCGCTCGCACTCTTGTAAGCAGCCTTTAATACTGGGTTTTTAGAAGCTACGTTATTTACTGCAATTAATCCATCACATGGATATTCCAATGCCCACCTTGTACAAGTCTGTCCGTGAATCATACGGTCATCTACACGAATAAATGAAACTGACATAATTTTTTCCTCCTTATATTTCGCTTTCTGCGTCTTCACTTGTTATCTGAAACTCTTTTAACTCTTGCCTTGATTCTGTAAGCAACATAGCAATTAAGTCTGCTGTATCCATTGTATCTTTCATAAGTACAGCACTTAATGCTAATGGAAGATTCATTCCTCCAACCATTATTGTTTGTGACATAAGACCCTGTTCTGCAATTACATTTGCAGCTGTTGTTAATGGTGAACCACCTACTAAATCACCAAACAGAATAATTTCATCTTCTGCTGTAACAACTGAGATACATTTTCGCACATTTTCTGCATATGTATCTGAACTCATTCCATTTTCTAAACTTGTAGAAAGAATATCATTTCGGTCACTTCCTGCTAACATGGATAATGCATTGTGCAAACCTGGTGCAAATGTTCCATGGCTTACTAAAAAAATATACTTCATTAAAA
>CANOID010000098.1 GCA_947565985.1 uncultured Lachnoclostridium sp. | reverse complement strand
TGGTACACAACAAGTAAACTAAGTAATGCATTTATGAAAAAGGGATTCTATATGGTAGGAGCCTTAAAAACAAACCGTATCATATTTCCTTGTGGAATAAAACAAGGAATCAGTGAGTTCGCCCTCTATATCCATAAAGAGGATGCCAGCCTTGTGACAGTTGGCAACCGCAAATTCTATATTTATCGATTAAAGGTAAGCTTAATGGTATGGATAATGCCATCGTACTTATCAGTTATCCTGAAAATGCATTTCATAACGCAAAAGCACTTCGTGTATTTGTATGTACTGATGTATCACTTACAACAGAGCAAATACTTGATGCTTATGTAAAACGATGGTCTATTGAGCTATTTTTTCGTCAGTCAAAGCAAAAACTTGCCATTGATAAATACCAGATACGTTCCTCACAGGGTATACGTAGATACTGGCTTATCATGTCACTTGTACATTTACTCTGTTATACTAAAACAGGTGAACTCTGTCCATTTGAAAATGGTTATGCCTATTTTCAAAGAGAAATCCAAAAGGAACGTATTACCTATATTTATCAATGTGGTGCAAAACATTACCCTTTAAATACTATATTGGACTTAGTAGCATAATTTGTGTAATTTTCAAATTTGCTCATTTATAGTATAATAATAACTCAAATATCCTAAATTGGGTATAAAATTTTTATTTTTAATTGATTTCATTATTTTATTTTTCCAACCGCACAGGTGGAAAGATTTTAGAATATCAATTTATCAACTTCTGAATGCAAAAATGCCTTTAAAAATGCAAGAAAATAGTGTAGCTTTCAATGTTATGCAATTATAAAGAATGTTTCATGTATTTCAGATGGCACTTGATATGCTGCCTGAATCACAACAGGCATGGCAGGAAATAAAAGAATTTGTAGAAAGCGTAGAGGAGCAGGAATAATTTATATTTGTAGGAATAAGATGTAAACAATATATTAATATTTAATGGAGAAGCACTAATACATCATTGTGCAGTAATAAGTATGTCTGATTTAAAACAACCAGAAAATAATTGTACTGAAACTGTAAACTGGAATGTAACCTGCCATTATGATAAAGTAAAAGAGTCATCAAATTTTATGGAATGTATGGCTCTTTTTATGCTGGAAAAGGAACAGGGTTGGGATGCAGGGTTTAGACCTATTGTAGAACATAACAAAAAGGTGGTATAATATGAAATGTGGAATTTATTTGCGCATTTCTAAAGAAGAAGAGGTTTTAAATGGCGAGAGTAACAGCATTGCGGGACAGCGTATGATAATAAAACAGTTTATGGAACAACAGAAAGAACTGCAGTTAGCTGGAGAGTGGTGTGATGATGGCTATAGTGGCATTACATTTGACAGACCGGGTATAAATGCACTGCTTCAAAATGTTTATGCTGGCAATATTAAATGTGTTATAGTAAAAGATTTATCGAGATTTGGAAGAGATTATATACAGACAGGAAAGTATATAAAGTATATTTTCCCAAAGCTTGGAGTTCGATTTATTGCTGTCTGTGACAATTATGACAGTGAGAATAGCAGCTTTTTGGAAGATTCTCTTCTTATGCCAATATTAAACCTTATTAATGATGCATATTGCAGAGATATTTCTAATAAAGTGCGCTGGCAGCAAACTGCAAGAAGAAAACAGGGCATATATATAGGAGCATTTGCAGCCTATGGCTACTTAAAATCAGAAAAAGAACATGGAAAACTTGTTATAGATGAAAATGTAGTTGATGTTATAAGGTGGATATTTGATATGCGTATTAAAGGAAATTCTGCCGAAAAGATTGCATACAAATTAAATTTAATGAAGATACCATCCCCTCTTGCATATAAAAAACTAAATAAAAGTAAGTACACAACTTCTTTTGCAAAAAATAAATATCCCAAGTGGTCACCTGTGGCAGTTAGACGGATTTTATCAAATGAACTGTATACCGGGGTTTTATTACAAGGAAAAGATAAAAAAATTAGCTATAAATTAGATATAAGACAGAAAATTCCGAAAGAAGAATGGATACGCGTGGAGAGAGCAGCAGAGGCTATTATTAGTAAGGATGTATTTGAAAAAGTGCAGGCTATGGATTTAAGAAAAAAGGAGATGGTTTAGTTGGAAGTACGAGCAGGAATTTATGCAAGGGTATCAGCAAGGCACTTCAATAATAAAGATTTAACTATTGAAAACCAGATTCTTATTGCCAAAAGCTATATTAAAACCAATTATATGAAATGTGTACAAATATACGAAGACATGGGGTTTTCAGGGTTGGATTTTAAAAGACCAGCCTTTGAAAAACTTATAGCTGATATAAAAAAACAGAAGCTTGATGCAGTAGTAGTAAAAGACTTTTCAAGACTTGGAAGAAATTATATAGAAGTAGGGGAGTATATAGAAAAGATTTTTCCAATGTATGGGATAAGGTTTATTGCAATTGCAGATGGCTATGATAGCAGCAACAGAGAAGAAGATAATTTTCTTACAGGTCTTAAAAATATTGTAAATGAATGGTATGCAAGAGAGTCTGGCAGGAAAGTTTCTGTTGTAAAACAGCAGCAGAAGGCAAGGGGCGGGTATACAGGAGGTGTTGCTCCATATGGCTACTATATTGTTGTAAGAGATGGAATACGTGTACTTGAAGAAGCTGATAGTATGGAGATTTTAAAAAAAATCAGGGAACTTAAAATGAAGGGTTATACTTCTGTTGAAACAGCAGAATGGCTGTCTTATCATAAGATAAACACACCTTCAGTTTACAATTCCACTGGTAAAATATATTCCACTGGTACAAATTATAAGAAGTGGGATGCAGGAAGTGTTAGAAGATTGTGGAAAACAAACACCAGCGGGGATTACCACACGGCTTAAAACTATTTCGCCTGTTTCTTGTATATCTTTTATCTCGCTCTCTGCTATTTTTGGCGGATAATTGCCATACAAGGTGTGTGGTGGGATTACAAATAGTTCTTCGCTTTCACCGACAGAGTCTTTCATAGGCATAAGTGAAACATTCTGCACAGCAGTCTGACCGGCAAGTATTTCTGCACCTGAAATTTCTATTGATTCAAAACCGGGTGCAGATATGCGTATATTGTAAACTGAATAAGGCTGCTGTGCAGCAGGCTCCATACTGTATTCAAGAGGAGGTGCCGGAAGCTCAACAGGTTCAGTCTGACCGGAAACGTCAGTTTCAACTTCTTCGATTATTTCATTGGGATTATTTTCATAAGTAATTTGTACTTTTGCACCTGCAATAGGTCTTGAAGCAAGAACAGAATTTACATTAGCCCTAAAATACCCTTTATCTTCTGTTTGTTGTAATTTTAATGATGGCATAATAATACCTCATTTCTGCGCTACACTGCACATTATAAATTAGGTTTGATATTATTTTATGATATTTTATAAAAGATGTTACAAAAAGGGAGATTTTATGCATCCATATAATGAAACTATTTTAGAAACAAGTCCTTTAGATATAAAGATTGGTTTCCATACAAAGTCGGAGGGATATTCGCCGTTACACTGGCATGAAGCATTGGAAATTCTTTATCCATTAAATGGTGAATCAGATGTTTTTATAGAGGGTAAACCATATCACCAGAAAAATAAACAATTGCTAGTTGTTGATTCAAATAAAGTACACAGCACTCAGCACAAAGGAAATAGTGCAATGTTTTTATGTATCCACATTACAAAAAAATCACTGGAATGGTATTTTCCAAGAATACTAAACTATCAGATCTGTTGTTATCCTGATATGATAACTGATGAAATATTTCCTGTATATCTTTCAATGTGCCAGTGCTTAAAACGTGTCACAGAACTTTATATAACCAATACACCAACCTTTTTACTGGAATCTGAAGGACTGATACTACAGGTTATTGCAAATCTTGTGTTAAATTTTGCAACTGACAGTGCACCACTTTTAGGTGATAATGACAAACTTGCAATAAATCGCATACGAGATGTAATAAGATATGTAGAAACAAATTTTACAGAACCAATTTATTTACAAGATGTGGCAGATACATTAGGCATTAGCAAAGAATATTTTTGTAGATTTTTTAAAAAAAATATGGGAATTTCTTTTGTAAATTATGTAAATGAAGTACGTGCTGCTCACATATATCAAGATTTAATTCACACAGATGACCCAGTTCAGATAATTATAGAAAAAAATGGGTTTACAAATCAGAAATTATTTAACAAGACATTTAAAACATTGTACGGATGCACTCCGTCACAGATTAGAAAGACACAACCAGCACAGAAATGAGGAAGATATGATTACTATATATGGAAAATATACAAATGCACTTGTATATACAACAGATAATCAAGAGTATGCAATAGATACTTATGCAAGAAAGCAATTACAGATGATTTGTGACCATCCAAGTACGCAAGGTAGTAAAATTAGAGTAATGCCAGATGTACATCCTGGTAAAGTTGGGACAATCGGGCTGACAATGACTGTTGGAGATTCTCTACTTCCAAACCTTGTCGGAGTAGATATAGGATGTGGCATGACAATTGCAAAAGTAAAAGTTAAAAATATTGAATATCAAAAACTTGATACAGTTATTCGTGAACACGTCCCATGTGGAGGTAAAATCCGAAAAACTGCACACAGACTTGGCAATTCTGATATAATAAATAGCTTATCATGTTATAAATCAATTAATAGTGCAAATGCAAGATTAAGTATTGGAACTCTTGGCGGAGGCAACCATTTTATAGAGATTGACCAAGACGACGAAGGTGATTTTTATATTGTTATTCACTCTGGAAGCAGGCATACTGGCTTAGAAGTGACAGAATATTACCTAAAAAAAGGGCAACATGAGCAGCATATGAAAAAACAAGGCGGATATGCTCCTTATGAAATGACTTGTTTGTCTGGTAATCTTTTAGAGGAATATTTACATGACCTTTCAATAATGCAAGACTTTGCCATTAAAAACCGAGAAGCTATACTTGATGAAATTGCAAGGGGTATGAAGTGGAAAATAACAGATAGCTATTCATGCATTCACAACTATGTTGACTTTTCAAACAAAATTCCTGTTCTTAGAAAAGGTGCTATACGAGCAAATAGTGGTGAAAAAGTTGTTATTCCAATAAATATGCACGATGGTATTATCCTTGGGACAGGGCTTGGCAATGAAGATTGGAACTGTTCCGCACCACATGGTGCCGGACGTATTTATAAGCGTTCAGAGGTAAAAGAACATCATACAGTATCAGAGTTTAAAAAAGTAATGGAAGGGATACACTCTATATGTATCAATAAAGATACATTGGATGAATCTCCATTTGCATACAGAAAACTTGAAGATATTGTTGGTGCAATAAGTAGCACAGTAAAAATTGATAAGGTTATAAAACCTGTCTATAATTTTAAGGCAGGCGGAAAGAGTTAAATCATCTACAGCCAATTATATTCGAGAGTTTTTGACTGTTTTTGACCCAAAATACCCCCTATGTGTAATTCATAGGGGGTTATAATCACATATCAGATAAGAGTTTTTCTACGCTTGCAAGTTTAACACAGAGTACAAAAACTTCTGCTGCCTGTTGCATTTCCTCTGGTGTTGGGAATGTTGGTGCGATACGGATATTTGAATCCTCTGGGTCTTTGCCATAAGGGAATGTAGCACCTGCGCCAGTCAGAACAACACCAAGTGCCTTACATTTTGCAACAATATCCTTTGCACAACCTGCAAGAGAATTAAATGATATAAAATATCCACCTCTTGGCTTAATCCAGCTTCCAATTTCAAGTCCTGAAAGCTCTGTCTCTAATGTATCAAGCACTGCCGCAAACTTTGGACGCAAAAGCTCTGCGTGAAGTTTCATATGGTTCTTAAGTCCATCAATATCTTTAAAGAATCTTGCGTGTCTGAGCTGGTTAATCTTGTCATGACCAATCGTCTGAATTGACATCTGACTCATTATAAATTCAATATTTTTAAGTGAAGTAGCAATAGCAGATATACCAGAGCCGGGGAAACTAATCTTTGACGTTGACGCAAAGATATAAACCATATCTGGGTTGCCAGCTTTTTCACACTCATCTAATATATTCAGTATTTCATCCTGCATATCTTCGTACAGATGGTGGATGCAATAAGCATTGTCCCAGTAAATGCGGAAGTCTTCTGCTGCAGGATTTAACCTAGCAAAGCGTCTTACCACATCGTCTGAGTATGAGATACCAGTCGGATTTGAATACTTTGGAACACACCATATGCCCTTAACAGAAGCATCATTATTCACATATTTTTCTACCATATCCATATCTGGTCCGTCATCATAGAGTGGAATATTAATCATTTCAATGCCAAAAAATTCTGTTATCTTAAAATGTCTGTCATAACCCGGAACAGGGCATAAAAATTTTACCTTATCCA
Source organism: uncultured Lachnoclostridium sp. (assembly GCA_947565985.1). Lineage (GTDB taxonomy): Bacteria > Bacillota > Clostridia > Lachnospirales > Lachnospiraceae > Butyribacter. The sequence continues at coordinate 2,266 of CANOID010000098.1, read as the reverse complement.
GCTTGCTCCATGGAATAGAACCATTGACACCATGCGTCATAGAACGTGCAACTGTATCATACATAACATTTAAGCTTGAATTGCCACAGACGATAACATTATCTTTTTTAACTGACATCATATCAGCCATAAGCCATCTGCTTTCGCCAATACCATCAAGGTCACCGTAGTTACGGGTATCATTGCCAAGCACAGTCCTCATGTCAGAACCACTGTTCACCACATCGAGCATTGGCATTGAAAGTGCAAGTTGTGAAAATCCCGGCTTTCCTCTTGCCATATTTAGATTTAAGTGTTTTGCTTCCAGTGTTTTATATTCCTCTTCAAGTGCAGCTTTTAATGTAAGCAGTTCGTCCTTCTCCATATCTTTATATGCTTTCATAACAATCCCTCCAATTTTTCTGTCTTTTCTCTTATGCATATATTCTACATCTATATATAATATAAAATTATCCAGTTTTTTGCAACATTATTTTTAATGCTTTGCATAAATATTTTTATTATTGACAAAATTTCGTTAAGTATATACAATGAAAAAAGTTTTCAATTTGTTTAAGGATGGTTAATTATATAATGGATGATAGCAAATGCTTAGTTTCATGTGTCAATGCTGGTATTGGTTATGACAATAAGGCAATTTTAGATAATTTTAATTTTAATGTGTTTGAAGGCGACTATGTATGTGTAGTAGGAGAGAATGGCTCTGGCAAAAGCACACTTGTCAAGACGATACTGGGGCTTACTAAGCCAGTGAGTGGACAGGTTAAGCTACATCAAATATTAAAAAATGGAGCAGTTGGCTATCTGCCACAGCAGACGCAGATTCAAAAACATTTTCCAGCAAGTGTTATGGAGGTTGTACTTTCAGGTTTTTTAAACAGCATGAAAAAAAGACCTATATTTAAGGCTGCCGAAAAAAAAGAGGCATTAAGAAATCTTGGCAGAATGGAGATTTTAAATCTTAAACGCAAATGTTATGGAGAACTTTCAGGTGGACAACAGCAGAGAGTACTTCTTGCTAGAGCACTTTGTGCAGCAGAAAAAATACTTGTACTTGACGAACCAGTTGCAGGGCTTGACCCGACGGCAGCAACAGCCTTATATGATATTTTACAAAGACTAAACAATGAAGGCATGGCTATTATAATGGTAACGCACGATTTCAAAAATATTGCAAACATGGCAGGAAAGATATTGCATATAAGTGATGGAAATTATTTTTATGGTTCTGCAAAAAAGTATATGGATTCAGATTATACAAAAATTTTTGATTAGTAAATGAGGTTATATTATTATGGATATAATAGTACAGATGATGTCCTATTCTTTTATGGTGAGGGCTTTTATCGTAGGAATACTTATTTCGCTTTGTGCTGCTCTGCTGGGTGTAAGCCTTGTGTTAAAACAGTATTCTATGATTGGTGATGGGTTGTCACATGTTTCATATGGTGCACTCTCTATAGCTGTAGCGTGCGGCATAGCACCACTTAAATTATCTATACCAGTCGTTATAGTGGCAGCGTTTATACTTCTTAGAATGAATGAAAATGGTATTATGAAGTCCGATGCTGCTATAGCTGCAATGTCTGCATCAGCACTTGCAATAGGTGTTACTGTAACATCCTTTACTACAGGAATGACTACAGATGTATGTAGTTATATGTTCGGAAGCATACTTGCAATGTCAAAAGAAGATGTCGTTTTAAGCGTTATTTTATCAGCAGTTGTTTTAGTATTATTTATATTTTGTTACAACAGTATATTTGCTGTGACATTTGATGAAAGCTTTGCAAAGGCAACAGGGGTAAAAGTTTCATTTTATAACACTGTGATTTCAGTGCTTACTGCAGTTACCATTGTACTTGGAATGCAGATGATGGGAGCTATGCTTATATCAAGTCTTATTATTTTTCCAGCACTTTCTTCAATGAGATTGTTTAAAAGTTTTAAAAGTGTAATGGTATCATCTGGCATACTTGCAGTGATATGTTTCTGCATAGGAATAGGCGTATCGTATATTTATTCTGTTCCTGCAGGTGCGAGTATAGTTCTTGCAAACTTGTGTGTATTTGTAATATTTTTTGTGATACAGAAGCTAAATATTATATGTAACAAAAAATAACTGTAAATTTTTTAAAATTTTTGCAAAAAAGACTTGCATTTCAAAATTGCATATTATATAATAAGCAAGTGCTTTAAAAAAGCAAGTTGATTAATGGGCTATCGCCAAACGGTAAGGCACTGGACTCTGACTCCAGCATTTCAA
>CANOID010000097.1 GCA_947565985.1 uncultured Lachnoclostridium sp. | reverse complement strand
TTATTGGTGATGGAACCACAATTTCTGGATTAAAGAAAGATTTGATGTTAGGAAGCATCGTATATAGATAACTATTGTTTAAAATACAATATATAAATTATAAAAACAACGGAGCAGATTGCTAAAAATATAGCTTTTGGTTCCGTTGTTTTAAAATGTCTTTATTCTTATTTCTTTCATTATATCCATATATATTTACAGAAGATTCTTTAATATTTTAGTAGAACTTTTAAACAGATTTAAGTTGAAAAACATCTTTATCTTTAATATAATTGTACATAAATAACGTGCTTTTACTATTTAAGAAATGGGGACTTCTTGCTAAAAAATGTTAAATGTAGTTGATGAAGTATATAATGGTGAAAAAAATATTGTTATATTTTTGAATAGAATTTATTAAAAAATGAAAGGAGAAAGTTACTATAAGTTTAGTAACAATAGGTATTATTATGATAACAATTAAAGAAGTTGCAAAAGAATGTAATGTATCAATAGCAACTGTATCTAACATATTAAATAATAAACCAAATGTTGGAGAAGAGACAAAACAAAAGGTATTAAGAGTGATTGAAGAAATGAATTATACACCAAATACAGTTGCAAAGAATTTAAAGACTAAGAATACTAGAACGATAGGTGCATTAATTGAAGATATTACTGTATTCTGTGCACCAGAAATTATTGATGGAATTACTAATTATTGTGAACAGAAAAAGTATAATGTACTTTTAATTAATTTAAGACTGTATAAAAAATATGGGGACGATTATTTTGAGAGAGAAGATTTTTTTAATATAGTAAGGCAAGAAATACGAGAGCTAATTTCAAAACAGGTAGAAGGGATTATTTATGTGCCTGCTCATGAAAGAAATTTGAAATGTTTGCCAGATGATTTAGCAATACCAGCAGTTATGGCATATGGCTATACAAGGTCAAAAAAATTTCCGTCTGTTGTAGTAAATGATATACAAGGAGCATATACAGTTACTAATTATATTATACAACAAGGACATAAAAGAATTGCTGTAATTACAGGAAAAGACCATAGTTTTCATACAAAGGACCGATTACTTGGCTATCAAAAAGCATTATATGATAATAAAATTTTCTATAATCCAGAGTTTGTTATTGCTGGAGATTGGAGTAAAGAAAGTGGATATAATGCAGCAGCAAAAGCTATTGAGAAAAATGTGACAGCAATTTTTTGCATGAATGACCAAATGGCTGGAGGTGTTTATAAGTGGCTAATGGAAACTGGGAAGATAGTTGGAAAAGATATTAGTATTGCAGGATACGACGACAGAGATGTCTCTTTATATATGAATCCATTATTGACAACACTGAGGCTGCCGTTACATCAGATTGGAAAAAAAGCCTGTGAGTTGTTAATTAATCAGATTGAAGGAGATGTTAAAAAAGATTTATATAATCGAAAAAATGGGGAAATTATTATTGAAGAAGAGGGAGAACTAAAGATTAGAGATTCTGTAATGCCTTTATAGTAAAATAAAAACATGGTAATAATGCACAAATTATAAACTTACAGTTATGCATTATTACCAAAGTTAAACGTTTTACACAAAAAATATTGATTTTTTTTTATAATTATGGTATAACTAACTAAGTAAAAACAAGTGACTGTAAGATTTTTATAGCCACTATTTATTTTACAGCATAAGTTAAACGTTTAATTAAAAGAAAGGAGGGTAATATGCACAAAAATGCAAATTCAAGTATACCTCTTAACCAAATCAAGATTCATGATTCGTTTTGGGATAAGTATGTAAAACTCGTAAAGGAGGTAATTATTCCTTATCAGTGGGCAGCCTTGAATGATACGGTACCTGAGACTGTGCCAAGTGGATGTATTAGAAATTTTAAGATAGCAGCAGGAGAAGAAAGTGGAGCTTTTACTGGTGTTGTTTTTCAGGATACAGATGTGGCAAAGTGGTTAGAGGCAGTTGGTTTTGTATTAGCCCATGAAAGAGACCCAGAGCTTGAAAAAACAGCAGATGATGTTATTGAGCTTTTAGGACGTGCACAGCAGCCAGATGGTTATCTTAATACTTATTTCATAATTAATGAACCAGAACGCAAATGGACGAATTTGGAAGAAGGACATGAGCTTTATACTGCTGGGCATATGATTGAAGCCGCTGTTGCGTATTATGAATCTACAGGCAAAAGTCGTTTTTTGGATATTGTATGTAAAATGGCAGATTTAATCTGTCAGACATTTGGAAAAGAAGAAAATCAAATACATGGATATCCGGGACATCCAGAGATTGAATTAGCACTGATAAAGCTATACAGAGTTACAAAAAAACAGCATTATCTGGAAGCAGCAAAGTATTTTATTGATGTAAGAGGAGTAGGAGAAAATTATTTTTTAAAAGAAGAAAAAGGGGAAAGATTTAAACGGATGTTTCCAGAGTTTCATCCATATGACCCTATGTATTCACAGTCTCATTTGCCAGTTAGAGAGCAAATAACAGCAGAAGGTCATGCAGTACGCGCTGTTTATTTATACTGTGCTATGGCTGATATTGCATTAGAATGTAATGATATGGATTTAATGAATGCTTGTGAACAATTATGGAAAAATATAGTTTATAAGCGTATGTATTTAACAGGAGGTATTGGTTCTTCAGGATTCTTAGAACGTTTTACTACAGATTATGATTTGCCAAACGACAGTAATTATTCAGAAAGTTGTGCATCAATTGGATTGGCACTTTTTGGAAAGCGTATGGCAGATATAAAAAAAGATGCGAGGTACATAGATATTGTAGAGCGTGCCTTATACAATACAGTATTATCAGGAATTGCTATGGATGGGAAAAGCTTCTTTTATGTCAATCCATTGGAAGTGTGGCCAAAAAATTGTATTGATAGGACATCAAGAGAGCATATAAAACCAATAAGACAAAAGTGGTTTGGCGTGGCGTGCTGTCCTCCAAATATTGCAAGAACATTAGCCTCACTGGGACAATATCTGTATTTTCAAGAAAAAGATACATTTTATATCAATCTGTACATAGGCAATACTACGGAATTTACATTGGGAAACAGTCTTTTTAAAATAAATATGGATTCCCTATATCCATGGGAAGGAAAAGTTAATATTAATTTATCAAGTCAAGAGAAATCATATGGTACATTGGCATTTAGAGTGCCAACTGGTTCTTTAAATTTTCAGATTTATATTAATGGAGAGATAATAGAAACTGCACAAATAGAAAATAATTATTTAAAAGTAAACAGGGAATTTGGGAATGATGAAATAACGATTTCTTTTGATATGCCAGCAACTTTTATTCATGCTAATCCAGCAGTAAGGGCAGATGTTGGTAAAGTTGCTCTTATGAAAGGACCATTAGTTTACTGTCTAGAAGAAATTGACAATGGGGATAATCTAGCTTCTATCTATGTAAGTATTAACCAAGCAATACATGAAAGCTATGACAATACGCTTTTAAAAGGCACTTACAAACTTCACTTAAAAGGGAAAAAAATAGTGAGCCAAGATTGGGATGAAGAAACTTTATACAATACAAGGAAAACACAGTTAGAAGAAATTGATTTAACAGCAATTCCTTATTGCTATTGGGGAAACAGAAAAACGGGAGAGATGCTTGTATGGATGAAAGAATGGTTTGATGTATAAAGGGGGAAAGAAAGCATGAAAAAGATTATTTATTCTAAAAAAGCGGCGCCTTATCTTTTTATATTGCCGTTTGTACTGACATTTGCTATTTTCTGGATTGTGCCGATTATAAAATCTGGGATTATGAGTATGGAAAAAGTATTGCCAGGGCAAACAAATTTTGTAGGCTTAAGCAATTTCAAACGATTGTATAATGACAGAATTTTTTGGCTGGCAGTTACAAATAGTTTTAAGTATATGATATTTACCTTGATTTTGCTAATTCCAATTCCAATGGTTTTAGCTTGTATGGTAAATGCTAAAGTTGCAAAAGGTAAAATTAACAGCTTTTTCAAATCATCACTTTTTGTTCCAGCATTAACATCAGTAGTAGTAGCAGGAACAATATTTCGTTTAATTTTTGGTGAGATGGATACTTCTCTGATGAACAAGTTTATTGCAATGTTTGGCTTTGAATCAATTAAATGGTTAAAAGGGGCAGTAACTGGGTTTGCGGCACTTCTGACACTGGCATGTTGGCGTTGGTTTGGTGTCAATATGATGTATTTTTTGTCAGGACTACAAAGTATTCCAGAAGAATATTATGAAGCAGCATCTGTGGATGGAGCGACGACATGGCAGAGATTTATTCATATCACATTGCCACAATTAAAACCAACTATTGTTTATGTTCTAACAATTAGTATTTATGGTGGACTTTCAATGTTTATAGAGAGTTATATGCTGTGGCAGGGCAATAATTCACCACAAAACATTGGCTTAACGATTGTTGGCTATCTCTATCGACAGGGCATTGAAAAAAATGATATGGGTTATGCATGTGCAGTAGGTATTACATTATTAGTATTTGTTCTTGTAATTAATATTGTCCAGCTAACACTAACAGGTACTTTCAAAAAGGAGGAAAAATAGTATGAAAAAGAGTAAAACAAAAAATAAAGTATATCGTATTTTAATAATTACATTCTTTATAGTATTGGCTATTATTATTCTTCTTCCTTTCTGGGCAATTTTTGTTGGAACGTTTCAAGAAGGTAGTATGTTAGTCCGTTATGGATTAAATTTGACACTGGATTTTTCGGAAGCCAATTTAGACAATTATATTATGTTATTTACAGATTCTGGCTCTTATTTTCGCTGGTTTTTAAATAGTGTAGTTTTAACTGTTATGCAAGTAGTAGGAACACTTTTTATCAGTTCATTTGTTGCTTATGGATTTTCTGTCTATGAATTTAAATTTAAGAATGCTATATTCCTATGTGTAATATTGATTATGTCTGTACCATTTGAGATGTTAATGTTACCATTGTATGTTCAAATCAATGATATGAACCTCAGTGATACTTATATTGCTATTTTGCTGCCGTTTTTAGCACACGCTTCTACTATATTTTTCTTCCGTCAGTATTTATCTGGCATTCCAATGGAGATTATTGAGGCAGGAAGAATTGATGGTTCTTCAGAATTTGGCATTTTCTTTAAATTGATTCTTCCTATTATGAAACCTTCTTTTGCAGCAATGGCAATTTTAAATGGTATGAACAGTTGGAATAACTTCTTATGGCCATTACTTGTATTAAGGTCTTCTGACAATTATACCTTGCCAATTGGACTAAATACATTAATGACACCTTATGGAAATGATTATGATTTATTAATTGTTGGTTCATTTTTCTCTGTTTTGCCAATTTTGATTTTGTTCTTATGCTTCCAGAAATACTTTATTGAAGGTATGACGGCAGGAGCAGTTAAAGGATAATGTAAATCAATAAATGTAAACTTAACACTATAGAAAGGAATATTGGAATAAGAATGAAAAACGCAAAAATGGTAATTGATAAGGACTTTAAAATATCTCGTGTAGACCATAGGATTTACGGCTCTTTTATTGAACATCTGGGACGTGCAGTTTATAGTGGTATTTATCAGCCAGAACATCCGCTTGCCGATGAAAATGGCTTTAGGAAAGATGTAATAGAGCTGGTTAGTGACTTAGATGTTTCTGTGATTCGTTATCCGGGTGGAAATTTTGTTTCTAATTTTTTCTGGGAAGACAGTGTTGGTCCAGTTGAAAATAGAAAACCACGTCTGGAATTGGCATGGAGAAGTTTAGAACCAAATACATTTGGACTTGATGAATTTTCTCGCTGGGCGAGTAAAGTTAATGCGGATACTATGATGGCAGTTAATCTTGGTACAAGAGGAACAAAAGATGCCTGTAATTTACTTGAGTACTGCAATTATCCGTCTGGTACAAAGTATAGCAATATGCGTATTGGCAATGGGAAGAAAGAACCTTATAACATTAAATTATGGTGTCTGGGTAATGAAATGGATGGCGAATGGCAAGTCGGACAAAAGACAATGACAGAGTATGGCAGACTTGCAGCAGAAACAGCCAAAGCAATGAAACTGATTGACCCTGAGATTGAATTAGTTTCCTGTGGAAGCTCCTATATGGAAATGCCGACATTTCCTCAGTGGGAGGCCACAACTCTGGAACTTGATTATGACTATGTAGATTATATTTCTCTGCATCAGTACTATGGAAATCTAAATAACGACAGTAGTGATTATCTAGCATATTCTGATGATATGGATAAATTTATTAAGTCTGTAATTGCCGCATGTGATTTTGTTAAGGCAAAAAAACGTGGGAGAAAGACAATTAACTTAAGCTTTGACGAATGGAATGTATGGTTCCATTCAAAAGATGAAGAAGAGGATATTACAAAAAATCATCCATGGCAGGTAGCACCTCCACTTTTAGAGGACCATTATAATTTTGAAGATGCTTTGATGGTTGGATTAATGCTAATTACTTTGTTAAAAAATGCAGATAGAGTAAAAATTGCGTGTCTTGCACAGCTTGTCAATGTAATTGCACCAATTATGACTGAACCAGATGGCAAAGCATGGCGACAGACAATCTATTATCCATTTCTTCATGCATCTAAATATGGTAGAGGAATAGTATTGCAGCCACTAGTTGATAGTCCAAAGCATACAACACTGGAACATGGGGAAGTATCTGATATTGTAAGTATTGCTGTTTATAATGAGGAAGAAGAATCCATTACTATATTTGCCGTTAATAGAAATATAATAGAAGACATTATACTTGATATTGATATAAGAAGTATGGATAAATTTTCTTTAAAAGAGCATATTGTTTTACATCATGACAATTTAAAGGCAGAGAATACAGCAAAACAGGAACAAGTGTATCCAGTTAAAACAGAGGTAGTGAAAGTGGAACATGGAAAATTAGAAGTAAATCTAAAAAAAGCATCATGGAATGTTCTTCGTTTCAAAATAAGTAAATAAAACGTATAATGACAAAGAAATATAGTCGATATTCCCAAAAAATCAGATTAAAATTTGTATATTGTATACAAATTAAATAAAAATAATAAAAAAGATATTTACATTTTCGAAATAATATGGTATATTTACGATTATAGAAATTAAACGTTTAACTAATGTTTAATAAATATATTTTTTATAAGGAGGAAGTAATTATGAGGAAAAGTAAAAAAGTCATAGCATTTGGAATGACTATGGCACTTGCTTTAGGATGTTTGGTGGGATGTGGAAATAGTGGAGGCTCACCAAGTAGTAGCAGCAACACAGGAAACAGCAGTTCAGGAGGTAGCAGTGCAGGAAGCAGCAGTTCAGATAGTAACAGTCAGCCAGAAAGTAATACAGCAGATGCAACATCATTAGAGATGTGGACATTTGTAGGGCTTCATGGAGACTTTTATAAAAATATGGCTGTGAAGTGGAATGAAGCAAATCCAGATAAAAAAGTTGAAATTAATGTAAATGTTATGCCATATGATGATATGCATAATAAATTGCAGATTGCATTAAATTCTAATGAAGGTACACCAGACTTTGTAGATATTGAACAGGGAAAATTCTCTAATTTTACACAAGGTCAGCCAGCACTTATGGATTTATCTTCTGCCATTGCTGATTATAAAGATGATATTGTACAGTCTAGACTGGATTTGTATAGTAAAGACGGCAAGGTATACGGACTTCCAACTCACGTAGGTGCAACCGTTGCATTTTACAATACAGAGCTTCTCGAGGCAGCAGATGTTGACTATACAAAAATTAAGACATGGGATGATTTTAAAGCAGCAGGAAGTAAATACTATGAAGCAACAGGTAAGTATCTTGGAACAGCCGATACAAGTGCTTTATGGACAACAAATCTGTTGATGGCAGAACTTGGAAGTGATTATGTAGATGGTGATAAACTTCAGGTAAATAGTGATGCTATGGTAAAGGCTATGACATTGTTAAAAGATTTACAAGATGCTAATGCTATCCAGACAGTACCTGGTGGCAATCCTGATAAAGAAGAAGCATATGGTGCATTTAACAATGGAGATTATGCTTGTGCTATTATGCCAATGTGGCAGATGTCTAGATATACAAGCTATATGCCAGACCTTGCCGGAAAAGTTGCTATTGCTCCAGCTCCTGTAGTAGATGGTACAAAAGCAAAATCTGTTGGTGGCGGCGGTACAGGTACTTCTGTTGTAGCAGGAAAAGAACATTCTGACCTTGCGGCTGAATTTTTATCATATGCAAAGCTCTCTTATGAAGGCAATGTAGAGATTTGGGATGCTCTTGGTTTTGACCCATGTAATATGTCTGTATGGGAAGAAAAAGAAGTTACACATAATGAAGATAACCAGTTTGTAAAATACTTTATCAATAACCCATTTGATGTATTAAATGAAATTAAAGATGGCATTGCAGGTCTTAATTCTCATGCATCTTCTCTGTACCCATATATTAACAACGAATTTACTACTGTTACATTGAATGATATTTTTGAAAATGGTGCAGATGTAAAAGAAGCTCTTGACCAAGCACAGGCTGATTTAGAGAATGAAGTAGGACAGTAAAGACAGTGACAAAAAAATAGTGGTTACAAAACAATAAAGATAAGGGGACTTTTCTAATAAAGAAAGTTCCCTTATTTAAGAAAGGAAAAGAATTTCCAAAATTACTAAGTAATTATATTTTTACATAGAGATGAGCAAAACGTATTGATTCAGGAACAAGCCTTGGCAGTTAGATCTTC
>CANOID010000096.1 GCA_947565985.1 uncultured Lachnoclostridium sp. | reverse complement strand
AGTGTAAGATTTTTGGTTTTTCGCCATGTTGAACATCTCCTTTGCTCTTTCACTTTATAGTATAGGTTGTTTAAAACCGTAAATATCGTTAGCAAAAAAAGCTACAAAACATACTACTACAGAGATGTATAAAATGTCTTTCATGGATACAAAAATCCATAATACAATCAATACAATATCATTCGCAGCATACCAGATAGAGTAGTATGGACTTCTTCCGAATGTTAAATATACAGCTAAAAAACTTGTTGTTACTGATATTGTGCTTGGTATTATATTTGTCGTATTAAAGTAATCAAGTATAAAATATTTTTCAGGAGGATAATAATGAAACATATAGTAAAAACAACAATTACAACTTTAACGATTTGTATATTACTTTGTTTTACACCAGAAAAGTCACTAGCTGCTGCCAAAAACCCAGATGATGTAGCAAAGTTGCAGAAGTTTGTAAATTCACAAGTCGCGAAGGGGGCAAAACTGTCTAAACGTATAACGACAGATAAATGCTATAAATGGAACAAAAAAGGCAGTCTTGTTGAAATAGAATGGAATGATTGCAATCTTGTTGGAAATATTAAGCTTCCTTCTTTTAAGAATTTACAAAAAGTAACTATATATAAAAATCCTAAGCTTAAAGGTGTTAATATGAGCAAAAACAAGGCATTAAAAGAGCTGGACTGTGAGGGCGGTGATGTTGGGTGTGCAACAATTGTGAGTTTCCACATTAACAAACTGGATATAACAGGCTGCCCCAATTTAAAAAAATTATCTGCAAGCTTTAATAATATAAGTAAACTGGATATAAGCAATAATGTAAATTTACAAATATGTAAAATTTCTAGCAATAAACTTACAGATATAGATCTTTCAAAAAATAAAAAACTGACGGAATTAGCATTAACAAATAACCAGCTTACACAAATAGATGTTACGGACTGTCCTTATCTTAAAAATTTATATATAGCAAAAAATTTATATACAAATATTAATTTGTCCAATAATAAAAACTTACTTAGTCTTTACTGTAGTGAAAGTAAACTTAAAGAATTGGATTTAACAAATAACAAGGCTCTATTGGGGTTAGATTGTAAAAATAATAGTATTGAAAGTTTAGATTTAACACAGCATAAGCAATTAAAGTATTTATATTGCCAAAATAACAGGCTGTCTGAATTAAATATTGCTACAGCTGGAAGTATTATAAAATTGGATTGTAGTAATAATAATATTGAAAGTTTAGATTTATCTAGTGGCACAAATATTGATTATCTAAATATTAGTGATAATAATATAAAAGATTTGGATTTATCCAGCAATACAAAACTTGGCAGTTTGTATGTGAGTAATAATCCAGTACACCAGCTTAAACTTTATAACCAGAAAGACTTAACATCATTATTTTGCAGTAATTGTGGATTAACTGAATTAGATTTAATGCCTGTCAAAAACTTGGAATTACTCAGTTGTGATAATAATAGCCTGTCTGTGCTTAATATAAGGCACTTGTCTAAATTAGAAGATCTGAGTTGTAAAGATAATCTTCTTATTACATTAGATTTAAGTAAAAACAAAAAACTGGTATATTTGCATTGTCAAAATAACAAAATTACTAATCTCAATATAAAAAATTGCAAAAAGCTATTTCATTTTACACATGATAAAAATGTAACTATACAAAAATAATATATAATAGCAATGCCTCCCACATTTAAAAACAGTGGTATAGATTTATCAAGAAATGTATAAATATTTATCTTCTATAAGTTCAAAAAAATGCTGTGAAACTGTTTAAATTTTGCAGCATTTTTTATTCACTACAAAAAATATGTCATTTTTCATACCATTTATATTCATTTCTTCATTCGTAGTAAATCTAAAAACCTGCTTCATAATATTGATCATACTATAAAGCAGGCAAAGATTCCACGGACATTCACATTTTGATTTCCATTCCGTTTAAATAAAACAGAGTGTTTTCTATTATCTGATGATGTTTTCTAACTGTATTTACTTTATTCCGATGCCAATGTAAATTCATCCACCAACTCCTTTAAACGGGTTGCTTGAGCAGAAAGCTCCTCACTCGTGGCTGCACCCTCCTCCGCAGTAGAACTGTTATCCTGCACTACAATCGAAATTTGGTTGATGCCTTCGGAAACCTGCACTACCGCCTCTGACTGTTCGTTGGATACCGTGGCAATATTGTCAATAGCATCCACCACTGCCTGAATACTATCCACAACGCCTAATAGAACATCTGCTGTATTCTGAGCAATTTCTGTACCAATATGTACCGCTTCCGTAGAATTTCCAATAAGCTTTGAAGTATTTTGTGCTGCTTGTGCGGATTTTCCAGCCAAATTGCGAACTTCCTCTGCCACAACAGCAAATCCCTTTCCTGCGTCTCCAGCTCTTGCTGCCTCCACTGCTGCATTTAATGCAAGTATATTCGTTTGGAACGCAATGTCATCTATAGTTTTAAGTATCTTTTCAATTTCCTCAGAACTGGTCTGTATTCTCTCCATAGCCTTCACCAGATTTTGCATTTTCTGATTGCACAAAAGAACTTCTTTACCAGTTTGGTGTGTCTGGTTTCGCACTTCTAATGCACCGCTTGCCGTATTTTTTGCTTGTTCAGAAATAACGCTAATTCGTGCTGCAAGTTCTTGTACAGAACCCGCCTGTTGCATAGTACTTTGACTAAGCGTTTGTGCACTTATAGACAATTGATGACTTGCACTGGACACTTCGTTTGCGGAATCGTTGACCTGACGCATAGCATTGCTCAGTTCCATTTTCATATTTCGCATGGAAAGCAAAATATTCCGAAAGCTGCCTACATACACATCCTCATGTGTAGTGTGAACATCTATATTCTGATTTGCCATCTCATTCAACAAATAATCAATATCCTTGATTACAATGCTCAATCCTTCCACTAATGATGCTGTAGAACGAGCAAGTACACCTGTTTCGTCTTTATTGGTAATATTAGGCATTGGTGTCTCCAAATCCCCCTCAACCAGCAGCTTCATCCGATTCACGCATGCCTTCATAGGGTTACCAATATTAAGCGCAAGCACTAGTGCAATAACAACGGAAATTAACACCGCAATCCCAATCACAATAAGGTTAATCACTATAGCATCTCGCGTGGCAGCCAAATAATTAACTTGTGGAGCTGTCACTGCAATGCTCCAGCCGTCCGTATCTGGCACTAGTGCGTAAGCAGCAAACATTTTATCTTCACCACGAATATAACTGCCAAATCCATTTTTCCCCTGACGCATATCGCTATGAATCGCTGCTAACTCCTGCAACGACGAATCGCTTTCAGCTTCCGTCTCTATATTCTGAACCATGATTGTCTCAAGTGTGATATCTGCAATCGTCTCTCCTGTTTTATTAATCATATAAGCCCTGCTATTTTCGCCAATCTGAATGGCTGACACAATATTATTTAAAAAAGTCTCCTGTGGCACAAAGTAGACTACACCCACGATAGAGGAAGCATAATTTTTTTCAGTGTAAAGAGGTGCTGCAACCATAATAGACAACTGCCCTGTAACTTTACTAATCAATGGTTCTGATACATAGACATTCCCCTGCAGTGCTTGCTGCACATATTCGCGGTCGGAATAATCCTTTCCGTCTAAAACACTAATACCATCCACTCCAATAATATTCCCACGCTGAAAGCCATGCATGGAAACACGCTCATTAATAATAGCCTGCTTTTCTGCCACAGACACCTCAGGGTCAGCAAGTTGTGGAATATGCCCCACCTCAATAACAACATTCTTATAAGATGCCAGCTCCTGCTGAACCCTTCCCGCTGCCAAAACTGCTGTTTCACTCATCATCCGCTCGACAGTGGACATAGTACTATTATAATTGAGTGCAATACTGGAAACTCCAGATGCAATCAGACTTGCCAGAACGGTTAAAATAAGACATAAGGTAATTTTAATTCGTATACTTTTCATAACAATATTTCCTCCTTTTTCTCATTATAAAAATTTCTATTACCTCTTGTCAAGATGATTCTGTTTTTCACTGGGATAAACTTATAAAAGGCTATTATAATCAGTGCCTATAAATACTAATTTTTTAAAATATACAAAGAGCTTTTATATATCAAAATCTTGAAACACTGTAATCGCAAGCACATTAGCCTTAGACAATGGGTAGTTCACATGCCTATACTGGATAATTTTGTAATCTCGATTTATTCACAGACAAAAATCCCCTGTTGGCATACTTGCCACAGGGGATTCGTTAATGGTTTTTCAGAGATTTACACTTTTAATTTCAGTTCTATCTTTAAAAATAAAACGGATATCTTCTCTACTAAAAACTATCACATATTCAATTAAACTATACCATAAATTTTCATCAAATTCAGTAACCAATTCTTCTCGGTTTTTAAGTCCTTCAATAAATAGCTCTATTTTTTCTTTCTGTGCCTGTTTTTCTATAATAACTTGATTAGATTGTATATCAAAGAGTATATCTTTTATGTAATTAAAATTCTCAATAATTTCATCCTTTTCAGTCAAAAGAGTATTGACCGCTTTTATAAAAAGTTTTTTTATGGTTTCTTCATCTAGATGTGGTGTACTGCATTTTTTATCACCATAAAATTTATGATTACACTGCCATATAGTCTTTCTATATTTGCTGTTAGAATGCCAGACTTTAGAGCCATACCAGCTTCCGCAGTCACCACATTTTATTCTGCTTGAGAAAATGCTGGTACAGCTTTGCCTGCTTTTCACAAAATTTTTGGATTTCATTTGCTTTTGAACTATATCAAATTCCTGTGGTGGAATAATTGCTTGGTGATTATTTTCAACATAATATTGTGGTACTTCACCATTATTGATTTTTTTCTTTTTGGAAAGAAAATCAACTGTGTAAACTTTTTGCAAAAGTGCATCACCCTTGTATTTTTCATTTGTTAAGATACTTTTTACTGTACCATTTGCCCATGTTTTTTTGCCGCCCGGTGAAGGTATTTCATCAGCCATCAATATCTTAGCAATAGCATAAGGTGAACGTCCTTGCAGAAAAAGACCGTAAATCCTGCGAACAATAGCTGCCTGTTCTTCATTTACTACAAGATTGCCATCTTCTCCTCTATCATAGCCAAGAAACCGTTTAAATGGTACTGTGACTTTTCCATCAGCAAAACGTTTTCGCTGACCCCATGTACAGTTTTCTGAAATTGAACGACTTTCTTCTTGTGCTAATGAGGACATAATAGTAAGGAGCAATTCGCCTTTACCATCAAAAGTCCAGATATTTTCTTTCTCAAAATAACACTCTACTTTGTTTTCTTTAAGTTTTCTAATTGTAGTAAGGCTGTCAACTGTGTTACGTGCAAAACGACTTACCGACTTGGTAATAATAAGGTCAATGCGTCCTTCAAGTGCATCATTTATCATCTTGTTAAAGCCAACTCTTTTCTTTGTATTACAGCCAGTTATGCCTTCATCTGCGTATACCGACACAAACTCCCAGTCATTCCTACTATTGATATAGCGTGTGTAATAATCAACCTGTGCCTCATAACTGCTCTGCTGTTCCTCATGGTCGGTGGAAACACGTGCATAGGCAGCCACCTTGCGTTTTCTTTTACTATCTATTGAGTCAGCAGTATATCTGCTTTTTGTGGCAGGTATTGTGATTACACTTTTTGCCATTATTTTCCCTCCATTACTTTAATATATGTATTAATTACAAAATCTACATTTCAGCAAAGATTTCATAAAGTTCCCAGTTAGGATTACGTCGTATATATTCATTAAAATAATGCTGTTGATTTTCAAAAGAACTAGCTTGGTCCTCATTATCTGTAGAAACACGACAATACACAGCAACCTTTTTGTATGTATTTTGTATTTTTCTCTGTTGGTTAAGAATCTCATATTTCTTTGTTGACATAAGAGTATTCTCCTTTACTTTTATACTGTTTCTCAAGCTTAAGTAGACACTGTTCTCGCTGTAATGAAGTCAGTATATTACGTTTTTCTAAAGACAAAAGAATTGCTTTTTGAATATTCATAAAAAACATTGTATACTCCTTTTCATTTAATTCTGAAATAGGCTCACCAGTATAAACAAATTCTTTGTATTTCATAGCATACACCTTCTTTATATTTAATATAAGATATGATTTAATGTATGTACTATATGACTTGAAAAAATTAGTGTGAACATTACCAATGCTTCTGTAGGTACAGAAGAACTAGCACACCTTGAAATGATTGCAACGATTGTCCGCCAGCTTACCAAATGTCTTAGCCCAGAGGAGATTAAGGCATCGGGCTTTGATAAATATTATGTTGACCATACTCTTGCTATCTGGCCAACAGCTGCCGCTGGTATTCCATTTAATGCATGTGAATTCCAGAGTAAGGGTGATACAATTACAGATTTATATGAAGACATGGCAGCAGAACAGAAAGCTCGCAGCACTTATGATAACATACTCAGACTTATTAAAGACCCTGAAATTGCAGATCCCATACGTTTCTTAAGAGAACGTGAAATTGTACATTTCCAGCGCTTTGGTGAAACGCTACGTCGTGTGCAGGATGACCTTAATAGTAAAAACTTTTACGCATTTAACGGGCAGATTGATAAAAAATCTTGTTAATCATCAAAAGTCATTACCTTTTTATTTATTTTATACTTATAAAAATAAAGAATAACGCAGACTATCAACTAGCCTGCGTTATTCTATCAATCTTCATTATAGTTTTTATTATTTTGAAGGAATCATTCTTGCAATTCTTCCAGCAAATTCATTAAAGTTCTGTGTCTGTAATATAACTTTTCCAGGACCAGTAAGCCTAGTGAGGAAAAGCCCTTCACCACCAAGGAAAATATTTTTCAATCCTTTTACGGTCTCTATTTCATATGTAACACTCTTATCAAAGCCAACTACATTTCCAGTGTCAACTTTTATAACTTCGCCCGGTGCAAGATCTTTTATAACTTTATCACCATCTATTTCTAAAAATACAATTCCATTACCAGTTATATCTTCAAGGATAAAACCTTCACCACCAAAAAGTCCAGATGAAAATTTTTTAGTAAATGTCACAGATAAATTAACTCCTGGTTCTGCACAGAGGAACGCACCTTTTTGACAAATAAGTCCTCCTGTTTGACCTATATTTATAGGTAAAATTTCGCCTGCTACAGTTGATGCAAATGCTATAGATGCCTGTGGCTTTGTTGCTGTATAATGAGCCATAAACATCGATTCACCAGCAAACATTCTACCTACACCTTTTAAAATGCCACCAGTAGTATTTGTATCCATCTGTATTCCATCTGACATCCATGCCATTCCGCCAGACTGGGTATACATGGATTCTCCTGCTGCATCAAAAACTATCTCTACTGCTGGCATTGTATTTCCAACAATTTTATATCTCATATTTTCATCCTTTCTATGTTATATTAATTATTTGCTATTTTTGAATTATACCATATATTTATATACATTAAAAGTCAAAATTTCTTAAATATATTATATGATGCTATCTACTTTTGACCCACCAAACACTGACAAGAAGCAGATTTGCTTGCAAGTTGGAGGCAAAATACCTTTTTGACTACAATATCATTATATTTAAAAACTACAACAACTATTTACCGCCAAAAAACAGTTGTTGCTTACTTGGCTATAAACAGTTGTTGGTTTTACAAATTATCTTAATAATAGCATAGGGTCTACTGGCTTATCATTTTCTGTTACCTGTAAATATAAATTGCTTCCTTCTTCACTGTAATATTTTGTTGGTTTTGCAATCTGAGCGATTACACTGCCTTCTTCTACATACTGTCCCTCTTTAACACTTATTTCATCAATCTGACCATATGTGACTGAGTATCCATTTCCTATATCAACTGTTATTAAATTGCCAACTTCGTCTGATTTTGTAATTTTTGAAACGGTACCATCTGCTGCTGCTTTTACATTGGTTCCTTCTTTAGAAGAAATAATAACAGCAGGATTGCATTTATACTGTGCAAGAGTCTTAAAGTAGACAGTATTGTTCATGCTATATTTTAAAATTATATCTCCATTAACAGGCCAAAGAAGCCCTTTTTCCATATCAAATTTATCTTTAGTACTTGTGTCTTTCATAGTTGCTACAGTATTATCTGTACTATTAGCACCTTTGTCATTACCTTTATTTATTTCGCTATCTTTTATTTTAGCTGTTTTAACAGAATCTACTTTTTTAGTTTTCTTTGTTGTATTAGCATCTGCAACATATTTTTCTGATGTATTATCTTTCTTATTATCATTGTCTGCACTCTTATTTTCATTACTAGTATCTTGGTTTTGACTGTTCTGGTCATTCTGACTATTTGCACTGCTGTCAGGAGTACTGTCTGGAATAGTTGTCGGCTGTACATTAGATGTATTTTGTTGTGTATTATTCTGTGCTACACTTACAGCATCTTCACTATCATTATCACTTGTTGTATTATTTTTAGCTTCATTAATAGCAGAATTGCCAGTTACATCATCTGTAATATTATTTGGTGATGTTGTTGCAGAATCTGCAAAAAGATTTTTGTCATTATTATTCTGGTAATTAATCTTATAATATACAGTTCCTATCCCCAGTATACATAAAATTGCAGCACAGACTGATAAATAAAACCCCTTTTTCTTCCAAAATGACTCTTTCTCTTCTAACATACGTTATCCTCCATTCTTATTTTCTTTTTCTTATTTAGAAAAAAACAGCATTCTGATACGTACCAGAATGCTGTAATAGTATCTGCTAATATTCTTAACAGATATTT
>CANOID010000095.1 GCA_947565985.1 uncultured Lachnoclostridium sp. | reverse complement strand
TTCATTTGGTCTATGTTTTTAATATTGTTTGGATAATTTGCACATATGTGCAAATACTGAAAATATGTTGAACATAACATTTACAAATGTTATACTTATAAAAACAAAGTATTGAAAACAAAGGAAAGGAGTCAAGAATATGTATAATATTCATAAAAATCCGATTGGAATTTATGAAAAGGCACTGCCAAATTCTTTTACATGGGAAGAAAAGTTTAAGGCAGCAAAGAAAGCTGGATTTGATTATATGGAGTTATCCATTGACGAATCAGATGAAAGGTTAGCAAGACTTAATTGGAATGATGAAGATATAGAAACTCTTCGCTCAGTGATGCGTTTTACAGGTATTTCTTTTCCAACAATGTGCCTAAGCGGACACAGAAAATATCCGTTTGGAAGTAAAAATCCAGAAACCAGAGCAAAAGCTATGGAAATTATGGAAAAGGCAATTAACTTATCAGTAAAACTTGGAATTCGTTGCATTCAACTCGCTACTTATGATGTATATTATGAAGATTCAGATGGCGAAACTAGAGAGCTTTTTTTAGAGGGTATGAAAGAAGCTGTAGCTATGGCTGCCAGAGCAGGAGTTATTCTTGCAATGGAGATTATGGACACAGAATTTGTAGGAACTATTGTAAGAGCGATGCACTACCTGAAAGAAATTCCGTCACCATACTTTAAAATTTATCCAGATATGGGAAATTTAAGTAATTTCAGCAATGATGTGGCAGCAGAATTTGAACTTGGACTTTCAGAAACAGTGGCAATCCATATAAAAGAAACGAAACCAGGTGTCTTTAAAGAAGTGCCATTTGGTGAAGGTGAAGTTAAGTTTACAGAAATTTTTACCAAACTTAAAGAATTAAACTATCAAGGAATGTTTTTAATTGAAATGTGGGCGGACAACAACACCTGTCAGTCAGAAGAACAGGCTACACAAAAAATAGCCAACGCATACAAATTCGTCACTGGAAAAATGCAGGAAGCCGGAATGGAGGTTTTGTAATTATGAAAAAAACAATTATGGCAGAATTGGAAAAATGTTATTCTGTTGCACCACTGTATTACCAAGGCAAGCAGCATATACTGGTTGCCGCTGAAAAAAAAGACCGCTGTATCTTATTTGATATCAATGGAAAAGAAGAAACAACAGTTTGGGAAGGACCCGGAGGAGTTATGAGCATGGTCCAAGTTCCAAGAACTGATGGGCAGTTTTTAGCAACACACAAATTTTATTCACCAAATGACTCTAAAGAAGCAAAAATTGTAATTGCCACTCCAGATAACAATGGAAACTGGAATATACGTACACTTGTAGAACTGCCTTTTGTACATAGATTCGATATTCTTAGTAACAATGGAGAAAATTATCTAATTGCCTGTACTTTAAAATCAGGGCATGAATATAAAGATGACTGGTCCAATCCTGGAAAAGTATATGCCGCAAAATTGCCAGATGACCTATCTTCTTTTAATGACTCATATCAATTAAAACTAGAAGTTATAAAAGATGGAATGCTTAAAAATCATGGATACTACAGAATAGTTGAAGACGGAAAAGCATCAGCACTTGTCTGCAGTAATAATGGAGTATTTCGTTTTTATCCGCCAGAGACACTAGATGGTAAATGGCATGAAGAAAAACTTCTTGACCAACCAGCCAGCGATGCTGTGTTAGTAGACCTTGATGACGATGGAAAAAAGGAGTTGGTAGTTCTTTCACCATTTCATGGTGATGAAGTTTCTATCTATAAAGAAACTGAAGGAAAATATATAAAAGTTTTCCAATATCCAGAAAAAGTAGAATTTCTCCATGCAATATGGAGTGGAGAAATATGCCAAAAAACAGTTGTTGTCCTTGGACACCGCAAAGGAGCTAGAAGATTATTTGCACTTTTATATACAGATGGACATTATACATTTAAAACTATAGATGATGACTGTGGTCCGGCAAATGCCTATGGTTATAATTGCAATGGCAAAGACATTTTAATCACAACCAACAGGGAAATTAATCAGATAGCCATGTATGCATTTACAGAGGAGGATTTGTGATGGCAGATTTAGCACCATCAATTCTGTCAGCGGACTTTAAATGTTTAGAAAAACAATTAAAATTAATAGAATCCGCTGGCATAAACAGAATCCATATTGATGTAATGGATGGTGAATTTGTGCCTAATATTTCACTTGGATTTCCTGTAATCAAGGCTATCCGCCCATGTACAAATATGGAATTTGATGTACATCTTATGGTAAAAAATCCAGAAAGATTTATAATATCTGCGGCAAATGCAGGTGCAGATATTATCACAGTACATCAAGAAGCGTGCAGTCATCTTCCAAGAGTACTTGCACAGATAAAAGAAACTGGATGTAAGGCAGGGATAGCGTTAAACCCTGCTACTTCTCCAGAAACATTAAAGTATGTTGTACGTGATGCTTGTCAAATATTGCTTATGACTGTGAATCCCGGATTTGGAGGTCAGATATTTATAAATGGCATGATGAAAAAAATAAAAGAATGTAAGGCATTTTTACAAGCTATGGGCTGTAATCCATATCTAGAATTAGACGGGGGAATTACAATAGAAAATGCCCTTGAATGCATCCAGAATGGTGCAAATATTCTAGTAACTGGTTCTTCTATTTTCAATGGGGATATACAAAATAATATAAAACAGTTTCAGACAATTTTAGAACAGGAGGAGCAAAATATATGTTAGAGGAATTAAAAGAGCGTGTTTATAAAGCCAATATGGAACTTCCAAAATATAGGCTAGTTACATTTACATGGGGAAATGTCAGTGAAATTGACAAAATAAGTGGTTATTTTGCAATTAAGCCAAGTGGTGTGGCGTATGATAAACTCACACCAGATGATATGGTTATTATGGACCTTAATGGAAACAAAATAGAAGGCAAATATAATCCATCTTCCGATACAGCAACCCATATAGAATTATATAAGGCGTTTTCTGGAATTGGTGGAATTGTACACACACATTCCCCATGGGCAACAAGCTGGGCACAGGCAGGAAGATGTATTCCTTGCTATGGGACTACCCATGCAGATTATATTTATGGTGAGGTGCCTTGTGCAAGGTGTCTGGAAGGTTCTGAATTTGAAGAATATGAAAAAAATACAGGTATCTTGATTGCAGAAACTTTTCAAGAAAGAGACTATAATGCGGTTCCAGCTGTGCTTTGTAAAAACCATGGACCATTTACATGGGGAAAAGATGGAATGGATGCCGTACATAATGCAGTAGTTCTTGAAGAAGTTGCTAAGATGGCTGCAAGATGTGAAATGATTAATTCAGATATAAAACCAGCTCCACAAGAGTTACAAGATAAACACTATTATAGAAAACATGGTGCTAATGCCTATTATGGACAGTAAAAAAGGGAGGATATGACTATGAAATTATTTGTAGATACTGCTAAAGATGTAGGGATTGTAAAATTCCAAGCTGATTATAAAGCTGTATTTGGTGAATAGAAAATGATTAAGGCAGTTTTCTTTGATATTGACAATACACTATACAATTACGATAAGGCACACAATGCTGCTATGACAAAATTATTAAAATTTGGCAATGAAGAATTTGCTATTAGCCCTGCAAAGATGAACTGCTTGTTGTCAAAAGCAGAGAAAGAAATAATTGAAAGGCTGGGAACAAATTCAGCGGCTATTCACAACAGACTGATACGTTTTCAGTGCTTTCTGGAACTTTTGCAATATTCAGATTTGACTAATGCACTGAAAATGGAAAATATTTATTGGGATACTTTTCTAAAAGATATCACATTAGAACCAGGGCTTGATATGTTACTTAAAGTCTTGAAAAAAGCTGGAATCTTAATAGGAATTGGCTCTGACCAAAACTCCGATATACAGTACAGGAAGTTAGAAAAACTTGGAATATTAAATTATTTCTCACGGATTGTCACTAGTGAAGAAGCAGGAGCTGAAAAACCTGCGGCAAAATTTTTTAACTTATGTGTAAAAAAAGCAGAATGTCTTGCAGAGGAATGCGTGTTTATTGGTGATAGTATAAAAAAAGATGTAGAAGGTGCATTGCAGAACGGACTCCATGGTGTATGGTATAATACAAGTCAGGACAAAAACGAAGAATATAAATATTCTGTTATACATTCTTATATGGAATGCATAAAAAAAGATAACATACAACTTGGCAAAAATAGTATTTGTTTTGTAGACAGGAGGATATAAATGGATGAATTAAAACTAAAAAAAGCTGTGAACGAAATCCGTAAGGGTATTGTAACAGCGGTATACAGTGCAAAAGCGGGTCATCCCGGCGGTTCACTCTCCGCAGCAGAGTTATTTACTTACTTGTATTTTGAAGAATTAAATATTGACCCAAGAAATCCAAAGAAAGCAGACAGAGACCGTTTTGTCCTTTCAAAAGGACATACAGCACCTGGACTTTATGCAACACTTGCAAACAGAGGATACTTTCCAGTAGAAGACCTTAAATTGCTTCGACATACTAATTCATATCTTCAAGGACATCCTGATATGAAGCATATCCCAGGCGTGGATATGTCCAGCGGCTCTTTAGGACAGGGCATATCTGCTGCCGTTGGCATGGCACTTTGTGCTAAAATGGATAAAGCAAATTATAGAGTTTATACACTGCTTGGCGATGGAGAGATTCAGGAAGGACAGGTGTGGGAAGCAGCGATGTTCGCTGGACACAGAAAACTCGATAATCTGGTTGTTATCGTTGATAACAATGGGTTACAAATTGATGGTAAAATTGAAGATGTGTGTTCTCCATATCCTATTGATTCAAAGTTTGCTGCATTTAATTTCCATGTAATTAATGTATCTGATGGCAATGATTTTATACAGCTTAACGCTGCATTTAAAGAAGCAAAAGAAACAAAAGGCAAACCATCAGCTATTATTATGAAAACCGTTAAGGGCAAGGGCATATCTTATATGGAAAATAATATTGAATGGCATGGGAAAGCTCCTAATGACAAAGAATATGCTATTGCAATAGAAGAACTTGAGAAAGCAGGTGAAGCATTATGTCAGAAGTAAAAAAAATTGCAACACGTGAAAGCTATGGCAATGCACTGGCAGAGCTTGGAAAGAAATACAAAGATTTAGTAGTCTTAGATGCAGACCTTGCAGGTGCAACCAAAACAGGTACTTTCTTAAAAGAATTTCCAGACAGACATATTGACTGCGGTATAGCTGAATGTAATATGATGGGTATTGCAGCAGGTCTTGCTGCTACTGGAAAAGTCCCATTTGCCAGTACATTTGCAATGTTTGCATCTGGAAGAGCTTATGAGCAGATACGTAACTCAATTGGCTATCCGCACCTAAATGTTAAAATTGGTGCTACACATGCAGGAATTTCCGTTGGTGAAGATGGTGCTACACACCAGTGCAATGAAGATTTGGCACTGATGAGAACAATTCCGGGAATGGTTATTTTAAACCCAGCAGACGATATTGAAGCAAAGGCTGCCGTAGAAGCTGCATATCTGCATAAAGGACCAGTATATCTGCGTTTTGGACGTCTAGCAGTACCTATAATAAATGACAATCCTGACTATAAGTTTAAAATTGGCAAGGGTATTATACTGCGTGAAGGTAACGATATAACCATTGCCGCAACAGGCTTATGCGTATGGGAAGCAATAAAAGCTGCAGAAATGCTTGAGAAAGACGGCATTAATGCACGTGTAGTCAATATCCACACAATAAAGCCTATAGATAAAGAACTAATTATAGAGTCTGCAAAAAAAACTGGCAAAATTGTAGCTGTGGAAGAACATTCTATTATAGGAGGTCTTGGAAGTGCGATAGCAGAAGTTCTTGCTGAAGACCTGCCCACTCCTATTCTTCGTATTGGTATTGAAGACGTATTTGGCGAATCAGGACCAGCTATAGAATTAATTGCAAAATATGGACTTGACGCAGATGGCATTTACAAAAAAATTAAAAAATTTATGTAAAGGAGACAAATAATATGAGCAAAATTGATACTATCACAAGAGAGAGCTGGATTATGAGCACATTCCCAGAATGGGGAACATGGTTAGTTGAAGATATTGAAAACGAAGTTGTACAGCCGGGCAATGTAGCAATGTGGTGGCTTGGATGTACTGGTGTATGGTTTAAAACGCCATGTGGCGCAAATATTACAATCGATTTGTGGTGTGGCAATGGCAAGCGTACACATGGAGATGGAAAAATGAAACCTGGTCATCAAATGGCTAATATGTGTGGTGGACGTGCAATGCAACCAAATCTTAGAAATGTACCATTTGTCATTGACCCATTTGCATTTAAGCAAGTAGATGCGGTACTTGCAACGCATTATCATCAAGACCATATGTCAGCAGAATGGGCTGCACACGTATTGCAAAGTGGCATGACAACAACCGATGAAAATGGCAAGGAAATACCAGTTCCATTTATTGGTCCACAAAAATCTGTAGATACATGGGTGGGCTGGGGAGTGCCAAAAGAACGCTGCAAAGTAGTACGCCCAGGTGATATAGTTAAAATCAAGGACATTGAAATTGTCTGTCTTGATTCTTTTGACCGTACCTGTATTGTAACAACAGATAAAACTGGTCCAGACCGTGAAGAACTTACAGGTGTATGCCCAACAGATATGGATGAAAAAGCAGTTAATTATCTAGTAAAGACACCAGGCGGAAATATTTATCACTCAGGAGATTCACATTTCTCTATTTATTTTGCAAAACATGGCAAAGATTATGATATTGATGTTGCATTTGGTTCTTTTGGTGAAAATCCTATTGGTATGCAAGATAAGATGACATCTACAGATATACTTCGTATGGCTGAAAATTTGAGATGTAAAGTAGTAGTGCCAATACATTGGGATGTATGGACTAACTTCCAAGCAGACTGTGAGGAGATAAAACTTCTTTATGATTTCAAAAAAGACCGCAATGAATATAAATTCCATCCATTCTTCTGGCAGGTGGGTGGAAAGTATGTATATCCACAGGATAAAGACAAGATTTATTATCACCACAGACGTGGATTTGAAGACTGTTTTGAAGCTCCACAAAATATTCCATTCCGTTCATGCTTATAAAAATATTTTGACATATTGCTAACAGCATAACTTGCACAGTAAAAGGTCGGGGAAATTTAAAATACTTCCCTGACTTTTTACGTTAGATATATGCCATTACACAAATTTTTATTATAGTTTACAAGTCTTGAAAAATTTGTTACATTATTTCATAGAATAGAACGTATTTGGTCAACTACCATTTCTAGAAGTGGTATCTTGCACAATTAAAAAATGTACAAGGAGAAAATTATGGAAGATTTAAAAAATTATGAAGCAATGAGTGTTCAAGAAAAGTGGAATATGCTTGCAATGGTTGCTAATTTGTATTATAACGCTGAAATGACACAAAATCAAATTGCTGAGAGACTGTATACATCTAGATCAAAAATTTCAAGAATGCTTAAAGAGGCACGAGAGCTAAGAATAGTTGAAATTTATATAAGAGAGCCATGGGAAAGAAATTTAGAATACGAACAACAGATACGAGAGTATTTCAATTTAAAAAATATCAGAATTGTAAAGCAAAGAGATACTGATAAAGAAAATGCCAGAAACCTTATATATGAAGTAGCAGCATATTACTTAGATTCAATTATTAAAGAAAATATGGTGGTAGGAATTTCATGGGGCAATACGCTTTATCATGTTGTCAAGTATATCGCTGCCAATAATCATAAAAATATACCCATTACCGTAGTGCCAATTATGGGAGCGGCTAATATAAGCAGTCCGGAAAAAGATGGGCTGGATTTATCTAAAGACTTAGCTTCCGCCTATGGTGGAAAATACCAATACATATATGCTCCACTTTTTGTAAAAAATAGAGAAGTGAGAGAAAGTCTAATACAGGATGACAATATTAAAAATGCATTAGACCTTGCTAAACATTCAGATGTTATCATTACTAGTGTAGGCTCAGTTGTTCACAAATCATGGAGCAATTATTTAAGTGAAAAAATGCTTGCAACTTTAGAAGAAAAAGGAGTTGTAGGACATATAGGCGGTCATTTTTTTGATATTCAGGGAAAGGAATTAGACACAGCAATTACAGAAAGAATGATAGGTGTAGACATGAATGACCTAAAAAGATGTAAAGAAA
This sequence comes from uncultured Lachnoclostridium sp., assembly GCA_947565985.1. Lineage (GTDB taxonomy): Bacteria > Bacillota > Clostridia > Lachnospirales > Lachnospiraceae > Butyribacter. The sequence continues at coordinate 972 of CANOID010000095.1, read as the reverse complement.
CAATATGTATCGCCTTTGGAGAAAAAAAAGCAGAAGCAGTTTTAGGTGCAGTACGTGGTAATTATATTGGTACTTTAATTATAGATGATAAGTGTGCTGAAAAAATTTTAAACTTTATAATGTAGGCATAACAACACTAAAAAGCCAAGAAAGGAAACCTATTATGATTATTGATTTTCATGTTCATACATTTCCTGAAAAAATTGCAGGCAAAGCATTGTATAAGCTTTCCCGAAGTGCAAATATAACGCCTTATACCAATGGCACTTTAGATAATCTTTTAGTTTCTATGAAAGAAAGTGGTATCAGCTATTCAGTACTTCTACCAATAGCTACTACTCCTTCTCAGTATGAAACTATTAATAAAACATCAATACAAATAAATACCAAATATAAGGACAAAGGGATTATCTCTTTTGGAAGCCTACACCCTGATAACAGCAATTATAAGGATATTTTAAATTCACTTGCAAGAGAAGGTGTAAAAGGCATTAAATTACATCCTGTATTCCAAGGTGTGTATTTAGATGACATCCGTTATATGCGCATTATCAGCTATGCATGTGAACAAAACATGATTGTAATTGTACATGGTGGCATGGATATAAGTTTTCCGGGCAAAGACTACGCAGTACCAGTTCATATAATGCCTATTATTAAAGAAATAAAACCGGATAAGATGATTTTGGCACATATGGGTGCATGGGACTGCTGGGATGCAATTATGCCATTTCTGTCAGAGTACAATATTATGATGGACACTTCTTTTACAATGCCACGACTTCCCAGAGAAAAGTTTTTAAAGATGGCACGACTTACAGGAATACAAAACGTTTTCTTTGGAAGTGACAGCCCATGGACAATGCAAAAAGAATCAGTACAATCTATAAAAGAGAGTGGTCTTTCCACAGAAGAACAAGAAATGGTATTATATAAAAATGCCATAAAATTATTAGGTTTATAAAAAAATAT
>CANOID010000094.1 GCA_947565985.1 uncultured Lachnoclostridium sp. | reverse complement strand
GTTAAAAAACTGCATTGTATACTAAAGCTAGACTGGAAAAAAAGAGAGGTTAAATGGATTATGTCGCCGCCTTCGGTATGGAAAGGAACACCTGTAAGGCAGTATCTTCTAAAAAATATTGGAACACGTGGGGCTATATGTTCTAATCCTGAGTATGTATCTGTACCAGATATTTATAATGGCGAATATGACATTATGCTATTTGATACACGTTCAGTTGGCAGGGTAAAGACGGGATATAAAGCATTTAATAATTCAGTGGTAAAGATTGTACACATTAATGAAGATGAAAATACTTATGAACTTAAAGAGAGAGTAAAACTTGACAAATCTCCAAGATACGGAAGTGCAATTTACTCCTCAGATAAAAAATATCTGCTTGCAATGGAAGGGATATTAAAAAAAGGCAAGAGAAAAAAAGTTGGATATAGTTCATGTATTATTGAAATTGATATCACAAGTGGAGAAACAGTAAAAAGAACAGAATTTACAAAAGCATTTATAAGTTCATGGGAGTTTAAACCACATATAGAGGATTACTGTGAGCCATTAGAAAAAAATGATAATGTGGTGTTTGGCAGTTTAAAACCACCAGAAGAATATACGGGACAGATACCAGAAACTTCAAATGATAAGATGGACAGAGACTATTTTGGCAGGATAAGGTTATGTGACGGTCTGTTTCTTTTTATGATGATGCCGGGAATGGTAGACAGAATATTTTTTATAGGTAAAAAGAATAAATATGTACAAGATTATTCTGGTATAAAACCTGTTGGCAGAAAGAAGTTTTTTGCTATTACGCTTAAAGGGCTTAAAGCAGATGAATATTTTGTATATGTGGAGAGCGAGGGCATGACATATAAGTTAAAGAATGAAATAAGGGTCACTAAAAAGGAGGACTCTTTATAAATATTAAATAAAAAATGGAGGAAATTATGAGTCAATTATCACATTTAGACGAGCTGGAAGCAGAGGCAATTTACATTATGCGTGAAGTTGCGGCAGAGTGTGAAAAGCCTGTTATGTTGTATTCTATAGGAAAAGACAGCTCAGTTATGCTTCATATTGCTTTGAAAGCATTTTATCCGGACAAGCCTCCGTTTCCATTTCTTCATGTAGATACTACATGGAAGTTTAAGGAAATGATTGAATTTCGTAATAGAATGGCTAAGCAGTATGGACTTGAAATGCTTGTATATACCAATGAAGAGGGCAAGAATCAGGGTATTAACCCATTTGACCACGGCTCTGCTTATACAGATATTATGAAGACACAGGCACTTAAACAAGCTTTAGATAAGTATCAGTTTACAGCAGCATTTGGCGGTGGAAGACGCGATGAGGAGAAATCAAGAGCAAAGGAAAGAATATTCTCATTTAGAAATTCAGCTCATGCATGGGATCCGAAAAACCAAAGACCTGAAATGTGGAAACTTTTTAATACAAAGATATTTAAGGGAGAAGAAGTAAGAATATTCCCTCTTTCCAATTGGACTGAAAAGGATATATGGCAGTATATTAGAAAGGAAAATATTGAAATACCATCTCTTTACTTTGCCAAAGAACGTCCTGTTGTATACCGCGATGGTAATATAATTATGGTAGACGATGAGCGTATGAGGTTAGAACCGGGAGAAGAACCTGTAATGAAAAAAGTGCGTTTTCGCACACTTGGCTGCTATCCTCTTACTGGTGGAATAGAGTCAGAAGCAGATACGCTTGACGCTATTATTGAAGAAACTCTCAGTGCGGTTTCTTCTGAAAGGACAAGCAGAGTAATTGACAACGAAGCAGCAGGAAGCATGGAGAGAAGAAAGAGAGAGGGGTATTTCTAATATGCAGAGTTTATTAAAATTTATTACATGTGGAAGTGTAGATGATGGAAAATCGACCCTTATAGGCCATATGCTGTATGATGCTAAGCTGCTTTTTGCAGACCAAGAAAAAGCACTTGAGCTTGACAGCAAGGTAGGAAGCACAGGTGGGGCAGTTGATTACTCACTTCTTCTTGATGGGCTTATGGCTGAGAGAGAGCAGGGCATTACTATTGATGTAGCATACCGCTATTTTACTACAGACAACAGAAGTTTTATAGTTGCTGATACACCAGGGCATGAAGAATACACAAGAAATATGGCGGTAGGAGCGTCATTTGCTGACCTTGCCGTTATTCTTGTAGATGCGTCAAAAGGCGTTTTAGTGCAGACAAAGCGTCATACACGTATATGCTCGCTTATGGGTATTAAACATATCATATATGCAATTAATAAGATGGACTTAATTGACTATGACCAAAACACTTTTAAAGAGATTGTAAGAAATATTAAAAAAATGACAGCAGAATATGAATTTACGTCATTATTTACAATTCCTGTATCTGCAACAGAAGGGGATAATATTACAATCGAATCAGATAAGATGCCTTGGTTTAAAAATGGTACACTGCTTAACTATCTTGAAAATATAGACGTAACTGATAAATCTGATGAATCTGGCTTTGTAATGCCTGTTCAAAGAGTGTGCCGTCCAGACCATACATTTCGTGGCTTTGAAGGTCAGATAGAAGTTGGTAGCATATCGGCAGGAGACGAGATAGTATCACTTCCAAGCGGTGAAAGTGCAAAAGTTAAATCAATATTTATTACCAATAAAGAAGCAAAGACTGCATTTAAAGGACAGGCTGTTACAGTGCAGCTTGACAGGGAAGTGGATGTGTCACGTGGGTGTATGCTTTGTAAAGATGTAGACCTTAATGTAGGCAAAATGTTTACAGCAAAGCTTCTCTGGATGGATGATACAAAACTTGTAGCAGGTAAAAACTATTTCTTAAAGATTGGCACAAAGATGGTTCCGGCAGTTGTTATGAATATCAAATATAAGATTGATGTCAACGAGGGAAATCATGTTCAGACCGACAGACTCTATAAAAATGAGATAGCAGTATGCGATATTTCATGCTCAGATAAAATTGTATTTGACGAGTTTAAACATCATAAAGAACTTGGTGGATTTATACTTATTGACCGTATAAGCAATATGACATCCGCCTGTGGTGTAGTTGAACACGCTTTGCGCCGTGATGACAACCTTACATGGCATAATATGGATATTACGCGTGAACTAAGAGCGAACCAAAAAGGACAGTCTCCAAAGACTATCTGGCTTACTGGGCTTTCAGGTGCAGGAAAGTCTACAATAGTCAATGAACTGGAAAAGAAGCTCTTTGAAACAGGAAAGCATACAATGGTGCTTGACGGCGACAATATCCGCATGGGACTTAATAAAAACTTAGGATTTAAAGAGCAGGACCGCATAGAAAATATAAGGCGTATCGCAGAGGTTTCTAAACTTATGAATGATGCTGGAATAATTGTTCTCACATCTTTTATATCACCATTCCGTCTTGACAGAAGGAATGCAAAAGACATTATTGGACATGATAGCTTTATAGAAGTGTATATAAGCACGCCTCTTGAAGAGTGTGAGAAGCGTGATGTGAAGGGACTCTATAAAAAGGCAAGGCAGGGTGAAATACCTAATTTTTCAGGTATATCAAGCCCATATGAACCACCTGAAAATCCTGATATCGAGATAAACACAACGGGACAGAGTTTAGAGGATTCAGTGAACTATATAATGGAACAACTAGAGAACTGCATTAATTAAAAAATAGCCTCCAGCAGAAATGCTGGTGGCATTTCTTGACTAGAAAGGAATATTTATTACTATGGATTTGGAAAAAGAACTTGAAGTATCTATAAAAGCGGCTATTGAAGCAGGACACGCAATTATGGATATATACAACAATGCGAAAGATATGCAGATAACATATAAAGATGGTGATATGCCACTTACATCTGCAGATAAAGCGTCCAATAAAATAATTGTTGAGGCACTGGAAAGTACATTTCCAGAGTTTAGTATTTTGTCAGAGGAAGAGAAGGATAATAAAGAACGTCTCAAAAACGACTACTGTTTTGTTATAGACCCTCTTGATGGCACTAAAGAATTTATAAAACGAAACGGACAGTTTACTGTAAATATAGCACTGGCTTATAAACATGAATCTGTTATGGGGGTAATATATGTTCCTGTAACTGGTGAACTGTACTATGCTGTTAGAGGAAAAGGTGCATTTTTTGATGATGGCAGTGGCAAAACCGAGAGAATAGAAGTCTCAAAATGTACAGACATTTCAAAGCTTCGACTTGTTATGAGCAGTTCACATGGATGTGAACAAATGGATAGACTTATCGAAAAGTATAAATTTGATAACTTTGTTAAGATGGGAAGCTCACTTAAAGGCTGTGTTGTAGCAAGGGGAGATGCCGAAGTCTATTACAGATTTAACCCTACTATGGAGTGGGACACAGCAGCAATGCAGTGTATTGTAGAAGAAGCAGGAGCAATATTTATGCAGATGGATGATACACCTATGTGTTATAATCGCGAAGACAGTCTTAATTCAAAAGGCTTTTATATTATAAATAATGCAGCAAACAAATTAGAGTTAAATTAATTAAGGTAATAATTATGAATGCTTTGGATAAGATTAACAGGGAATTGTCTACTACACAAGTAATTGCTCTAGGTTTTATATTGGCAGTTTTAATTGGTGCAGTTATTCTGTCGCTTCCTGTATCATCGGCTAATGGAAATTTCACACCATTTGTAGATAGCCTTTTTACATCAACTACATCTGTATGTGTAACAGGTCTTGTCGTTGTTACAACCGCTACACATTGGAGCTTATTTGGCAAAATAGTAATACTTATTCTTATTCAGCTTGGTGGTCTTGGCATTATTTCATTTACCACAGGCGTTATGATGATTATTGGAAGACGAATAACACTTAGAGATAGAATGTTGCTTGAAGATGCTTTAAACCTTGATACGCTTAAGGGGCTTGTAAAGTTTTTACGCAGAGTTTTTAAGGGGACTTTTATGGCTGAAAGCTTTGGGGCAATAGGCTATTCCTTTGTCTTTATACCAGAATACGGACTTATTAAAGGCATATGGTATTCTGTATTTCATTCAATATCTGCATTCTGCAATGCAGGTATTGACATATTAGGTGAAAACAGCCTTGTACCATATGTATCAAACCCATTAGTTAATATTGTTACAATAAGCCTTATAGTAGCAGGAGGCATAGGTTTTATTGTGTGGTGGGATATAACTGCCAACGTAAAAAAGCTTATAAGTCATGAATATACACTTAAAATGGCACTTAGAAGATTGCATCTTCACTCAAAGATATCCATAATAACCACATTATGCCTTATATTTGGCGGAGCAATCTTTATATTTTTACTAGAGTACGACAATACTGCTACAATAGGCAATATGAGCTTTTTTGATAAGGTGATGGCAAGTTTTTTCCAGTCTGTGGTGCTAAGAACAGCTGGCTTTATTACATTTTCACAAGCAGAGCTTAGAAGCACTACGGTTCTTGTATGTCTTTTTTTAATGTTTATAGGTGGCTCGTCAATAGGTACAGCGGGAGGGATAAAAACAACAACCTTTGCACTGCTCTTTTTAAGTACACGTGCTACAATAAAAGGTCATCCACATATTGTTGTATTTAATAAAACCATTCACCATAAAACTGTACAAAAGGCTATCGCCGTTACTTTTGTAAGCTTTTTGGCACTTATACTAGCTACATTTGCACTTCATCTTGTAGAAGGGGGTTCTCTGCTTAATGCTGCATTTGAAACCACAAGTGCAATCGCTACAGTGGGACTGTCAAGAGACTTTACAGTTTCGCTTAACTTTGCAGGTAAATTAATTATTATTGTCTGTATGTATTTAGGAAGGATAGGTCCTATATCTATGGCAATTTTCTTTAGCAGGCAGCAGAGCCATCGTGTATACTGTTCATATCCACATGAAGACATTACTGTCGGTTAGGAAAGGGGAAATACAAGAAAATATGAATAAATCATTTGCAGTTTTTGGACTTGGAAAATTTGGAAGCAGCGTTGTAACAGAACTTGCTAATGCAGGTGCAGATGTACTTGCAGTTGATATAAACAAAGAGCGGGTACATGCACTGGCTGACATTGCAACCTGTGCTGTAGCAGTTGATATATGTGATACAGAAGCCATGGAATCACTTGGAATCTCAAATATGGATGCAGTTGTTGTTGCCATTACAGAAAGTCTTGATATAAGTATTCTAGCAACTATTTTTGCTAGAGAATCAGGTGTTCCTTATGTAATTGCAAAATCAAGAGATGCAACACATTCAAAAATACTGCTAAAAGTAGGTGCAGACAAGATTGTACGCCCTGAACTTGAAGCAGGTGTAAGAATTGCAAGACATCTTTCAACAGGAAATATACTTGACTTTGTAGAGCTTTCAGACACAATTAAAATGATAGAAATAAATATTAGACCTGAATGGGCTGGACACACTTTACGTGAGCTTAACCTGCGTGAAAAAGAGCATATAAATGTTATTGCATTGCGAAAAGACGGAGAACTTATAGTAACTCCACCTCCAGATAATGTACTGGAGTCAGGGCTTTCAATGCTTGTAATAGTTGAGAAAAAATATTTGCATAAGCTGGTATATTGATAAATACCAGCTTATAATATATACACATATTAATGATGTTTTATCTATAATTACTTGTTATTTAAAACAGTTTTCTTTATTTCAATAATCTGGTCACGTAAACTTGCTGCAAGTTCAAAGTTCAATTCGGCTGCCGCAGTATTCATTTTCTTAGATAGCTTAACAACAAGTTTATTAAGCTCATCTGTACTCATTGATTCAATATCTTTGCTTATTTCTTCTGCAGAAACTTCAGCTTTCTTAGATATACTGATAAGGTCACGCACTGCTTTCTTTATTGTCTGTGGTGTTATTCCATGTTTATCATTATATTTTTGCTGAAGCGAACGTCTCCTGTTTGTCTCCTCTATTGCATTGTGCATGGACTCTGTAATTGTATCTGCATACATAATTACACGCCCCTCTGCATTACGTGCTGCACGTCCTATTATTTGCACAAGTGAAATCTCTGAACGTAAAAAGCCTTCTTTATCCGCATCCAGAATTGCAACAAGAGCTATCTCAGGAATATCAAGTCCTTCTCTTAGAAGATTAATTCCCACAAGCACATCAAAGACATCCATACGCATATCCCTTATAATTTCTGAACGTTCAAGTGTGTCTATGTCTGAATGAAGATACTTTACTCTGACTCCAGCTTCATATAAATAGTCTGTCAAATCTTCTGCCATGCGTTTTGTAAGTGTATTGACCATGACTTTATTGCCAGCATCCGTTGTTTTTCTTATCTCTGACAGTAAATCGTCTATCTGTCCTTCTACAGGCTTTACAGTTATCTTGGGGTCTAAAAGCCCAGTTGGTCTAATAATTTGCTCTATTCTTGCAATCTCATGTTCCTTTTCATATACATTAGGTGTTGCAGATACAAACAACATCTGATTTATATGTGATTCAAATTCTTTAAAAGCTAAAGGTCTGTTATCAAGTGCAGATGGAAGCCTGAAACCATAATTGACAAGAGTAGTTTTTCTAGACCTGTCACCCGAAAACATTCCTCTTATCTGTGGCAGTGTTATGTGTGATTCATCAATTATAATAAGAAAATCATCTGGAAAATAATCTATAAGTGTATGTGGTGGTTCTCCTTCTTTAAGCCCTGTAAGATGTCTTGAATAATTTTCAATTCCTGAACAAAATCCTGTCTCACGCATCATCTCTATATCAAAATTAGTTCTCTCTGCAATTCTTTGCGCCTCTAAAAGCTTACCTTCGCCTTTAAAATACTTCACTCTTTCTTCAAGCTCTTTTTCAATTTCGTGTATTGCCTGCTCCATGGTATCATGGTCCACTACATAGTGTGATGCAGGAAAAACAACCATATGGTTAAGTTCAGCCTTAATTTCTCCTGTCAATACATCTATCTCTGTAATTCTGTCAACTTCATCACCAAAAAATTCCACCCTTAATGCCCTGTCAGCCTCTGATATAGGAAATATTTCAAGCACATCTCCATGTGCCCTAAAAGTGCCACGCTTAAAATCCATTTCATTGCGTGAGTATTGCATATCAATAAGCCTGTGCATAACATCATCTCGGTCTTTTAACATCCCCGGTCGTAGCGAAACTGTCATATTTTGATAATCAATAGGACTGCCAAGTCCATATATACATGAAACACTTGCAACTATAATTACATCTTTTCTTTCAGTAAGAGCAGCTGTAGCTGAATGTCTAAGCTTATCTATCTCATCATTAATAGAAGAATCCTTTTCTATATAAGTGTCAGAAGATGGTACATAAGCTTCTGGTTGATAATAGTCATAATAGGACACAAAATACTCCACTGCGTTCTCAGGGAAAAATTCCTTAAACTCACCGTAAAGCTGTGCGGCAAGAGTTTTATTATGTGCAATGATAAGGGTTGGCTTGTTTAATTCTTTGATAACATTTGCCATTGTAAAAGTCTTGCCGGACCCTGTAACCCCTAGTAAAGTCTGGAATTGATTGCCTTCCTTGAAGCCTTGCACAAGCTGCTTTATGGCTTGTGGCTGGTCGCCAGTGGGTTGAAATTCACTGTGTAATTTAAACTCCATAATATATTTTTCCGTTACTGAAAACTTATAAAAGTTTATAAACTTTATGTTTCATTCCTTATTCAACGTGTCCGTTTTTGAAATGACAAGCCATAATCTACTCACGTTTGGTATGACACTCCAAAGGCGTAAATTCCCGACTAACGTATCGGTACATATCAATAGTGTTGTTTAAAGTAACTAAACTATTGATTTACCATAGTTAAAAAGATTTATACTTACCAGCTTTTATAATGTTATTCAGTAACTATCTCCTTCCTTACTTATGTGATTTTTTTCTATATTTTTATAAAGTTTTCTAATATTTTATCGACTGATTATCAGCCTTCTTGGTTATTATAGCAAATCGCCACAATTTGACAACCCTTTTTTGCGATGTTACGCAATAAAAGCCTTTTTTAAGGATAATGGCATTATATACCACCTATGCCATTGTTACTGCTGAAAGTCCTTGCAAAATAGGGTTTTCAAGTCGTTCTATTTGATATAACGATAATAATTTAATGATAAACATTAAAAAAATATTGACAAATGAGAAATTCGATGTTATTATAGAGATGAGCAAAACGTATTGATTCAGGAACAAGCCTTGGCAGTTAGATCTT
>CANOID010000093.1 GCA_947565985.1 uncultured Lachnoclostridium sp. | reverse complement strand
CTGCTTCTTCGATATGACTGCGAACCTCTGACACAATCCTTTTTATAAATTCCTCACGTCCCTCACGCCTATTTTCTACCTTTTCCACAAGTTCATTATACTTCTCTGGTTCAAGATATCTGAACGCAAGGTCATCAAGCTCTACCTTAATTTTAGAGATACCAAGCCTATCTGCAATAGGTGCATAAATATCAATAGTTTCCCTTGACTTTTCCTTTTGTTTTTTAGGAGTTTGATACTGCATTGTCCTCTGGTTGTGCAAGCGGTCTGCCAGTTTGATAATAATAACTCTTATATCCTTTGCCATCGCTAAGAACATTTTTCTTAAATTCTCCGCTTGTACCTCAACCTTGTCTGCCACATAGTCAAGCTGTGTCAGCTTTGTAACACCATCAACAAGCAGTGCAACTTCTGAGCCAAACTCTTTCGTTATCTCTTCAACTGTCATAACAGTATCTTCTACAACATCGTGGAGCATACCTGCCACAATTGTCTCCTTATCAAGCTCCAGTTCAGCCAGAATAATGCATACACATAAAGGATGTATAATATATGGCTCACCTGATTTTCTAAGTTGTCCCATATGTGCCTTGCTTGCTATATCATAAGCCTTTTCAATTAGGGAAAGGTCTGCTGACGGATGATACCCACATACCATATCTTCAAGTTTTTTAAATAAAACTTCTGGCTCTGTAAAGTCTTTTGGAGTCATGCTTGTATCAAGTTCGCCATAATCAATTTTTACCTCTGTTTTTTTCTTATCTTCTACAACCATAATTAAGACCTCCATCCTGCGTAAGTGTAATAATACTGCTTTTAAGTTACTAAAGTCAAGGAACAGAATAAGACCATGCCGCTTTAGCCTGTCCTTGGATTTTTTTAAGTTTCCAATGCTTTTGTGAACGTTCAATGCTATTAGGGTCATTAACGATAATTCGGTCCTTCTTATCAATTCCTGTAAGCACTATAAAGTGTCCTTGGTCAGTAAAATCGCCCGGTGCCATACTGCATATTACAGGTTTATTTTCTGAAAGTGCTGTCTTTATAGAACTAATTGAAATTTTTTCTGCATCTAATCCAAGGTCTCTTGCACCTTCTAACATCATATTCCACGATGTACCTGTATCTTGGCTGTAATAACCTTTGTCAGTACAATATTCAGCCATATCTGCTGGGGACATGGATATATTCTTTAAAAGACCTGTGTAAATCATCGACATACAAGTAGGTCCACATCCGCTTATAGCAATAATATCATTGCCATACTTTACATATCCCCATCTGCCATCCCACTGTTGAAAGGATGGTATACCACTTGCTGCTTCCTCATCTGTAATTTCACCTGAAGATGCACTGTCATTTTTATGTTTGGGATAATTAAGCACAAATGACAAAGTTTCCTGATTATTTATAAATAAATTTAATATTTTCTCAGGATATTGCGTTAAATTCATAATTATATCATTTGTATCTGGATATGTTTTCTTTAAAGCAAGCAGTTTTTTATATATATCTTCATAGCCATCAGGTATTACAACTTCCTTTTTCTTAGCTGGAGCTTCTGTCGCTTTAGGCTCTTTACTGCCTATATTTTCTGAAATATATCTAGCACCAAATCTTACTAGTAAAAACAGGCCAGCTAAAATTAAGATTCCTATAACTGCCACAACTGCCCTTGCAATCATAACCTGCCGTCTTCTCTTGCGTTGCCTTATCCTTCTCCTAAGATACCTTCTCCGTTCTATTTCTTCTTGTGTTAAGTTTTCCAAATCAGATTCCTCCGCAGTCTAACTCCATCAAGACAGACATAATGCTATCAAATTCATCTGATGTAAGTTTTCCATCATCAAATTCATCAGTAACCAGTTCTTCTATCTCGTCCCATTCATATTTGCTTTTTCCCTTTTCAAACAGTTCAAGCTCTTTATTCCATTTATCAACACTGCTCATAACACCCCTCCATAAAATTGTATATCCACTATAATAAAACATTATCAATTTATCTGTCAAATATAAAGTTCAGCTAAAATCCAGACAAGTTCATTCATATTTATAATCTAGTACCTTTTTATATCCAAACTTTCTTTTTAACATCATTTTTATAATATCATCACCAACTGATTTCTGCCCTTTTTTGCAATAAAAAAAGTTTCTTGCCTGTTCTCTTTCTTTCTTTGCATATCCGCTACCATCCATTGCAAACAAAACAAGTTCCTCTAAAAGCTCATCAAAGTTTCTTGCCTTTAATCCAGGTGTAACATCCTCATACTTAAAATAAAGTTCCCTGTCTTCTGTGAGATATTTCTCATAGTCATAACAATAAAAAAGAAGCGGCATATTAAGCAAAAGGTAATCTATATAAATACTTGAATAATCAGTAACCATAGCTTTTGTCTCCATTATAAGACGCTGTATATCCATATCCTTTTTAGTTACATCAATAATATGTGGATAATTTTTAAGGTTTTCTGTTTCATTTCTATGGTAAAAATGTTTTTTTATAACAAAATAAAAACCATATTTAGAGAGATATTCTTCCATTCTGTCTAAATCAAACAATTTACTTATATTAATCTTTTCCGCACCCTCTTTTCTGTGTGTGGGACAGTAAAGTATAATATTTTTGTTTGGAAAATAAGGCTTAGGTGTTGGCTGTTTAAAAAATATATCACACCTTGGCTGCCCAAGGCATAACACCTGCTTTCGTCCTACTCTAAAAGCACTTTGATATATATCTACAAACACTTTGTTTGTTGCTACATAATACATATTTCCAAGCGGAATATTTATAAGCATATCCCTAAACTTTTGACGGAGACTGTTCCAGTTTTTCTCATATTTATTGTCATAACACACCTTTTTTAATGGTATGCCATGCCACAAATCAATTATAACAGCCCCACCAAGAAATGTGTGTTGAAGGTCACTTATTCCATTAGACACTACTGCATACTTTGCCCTAAGCTGCATCCAAACAGCTTTCAACGTCCCCCATCTGTATACTTCATAGCCAAGTCGCTTTACTTCTTTAGCTGCTTTTGCATCCTTTGTAATCCAAACAGCACGCAGCCCTTTGTATTTTTGTGCCTCTAAAAAAAGCTGCTTGGAATTATCAGCAAAGCGTTCACCTAGCCATGCACCAAACACACATATATTGTAGCTTCTTGGTACAAGCATCGACAGATACATTACAAAATACTTTACTATTACCCTTAAACCACTAAATATTTTACTAAGCAATTTGTTACCCCCATAGAAGCTGCATAATTTTGCGTACTGCTCCTTTTTTCCAAGCTTTTGTGGCAAAATAAAACCTAACACGTCCATAGTGTGGCATTCTGTAAAGCCTGCTATACAATGCAAATTCCTCAAAGCCAGTTTGCATTTGACGACGCATCTGTCTGCCATAAATTTTAAGGAAAAATGCTGCCTGCATTTGCGAGTTCTGCATTTCCTCTTTATAGTTATCCTTGCCTTGTAAAAGCCTTTTTATAAGATATAAAGGGGTTTTATTTGCCTTAGCTCCTACACTGTTATTATGGTGCTGTCTATAACTTACAAGAGGTCTATCTATAAATACAGTCTTCCCAAATACCTTTGCATATATAGCAGCCAAGTAGTCGTGCATTATTATATCAGGACTATCTACAGCTTTTGCTATGCCACTGCACAAAGCTTTATTTATTAACATAGTACATCCTGTCACATTATTCTGTACTAAAAGTTGCATAAGTGAAGGATATCGCCTGATATCAGAATATTTTAACATAGAACCAGATATAACTTTCATATCATTATTGACAATCTCTGCATCCCCATGCACCAAAATCGGTGTGTCTTTTCCATATTTTGCCTCAAATTTCTTCATCTTATCCATACTAAGTTTAATCTTATTCTTCTTCCATATATCGTCTTGGTCTGAAAACATTATATACTTCGCATCTTTATCAAGTGCATCATTTATAAGCTTTGCAAAATTATTCTTAGCACTTCCTGACGAAGTGTCATTGGTGTAGATTAAAACTTCATTATCTGTACTTGCAGCAAACTCCTTTAATATCTCTACAGACTTATCACTGCTGCCATCATCACGTGCGATAATCCTCCATCTGTGGTCTGTCTGGCACTGTATTGAATCTAACTGTTTTTTTAAATACGCTTCTCCATTATAAACTGCCATGATTATAGTTACCATTTGTAATCTCCTAACTTATAAAATTTAGCCTGACTGTATATTAACACACTTTTTCAGGAAAGAAAACACCACTATATTTTTTTATCATAAATATATATAGTAGGCTGCTATTTTAATGGCTCGATAATTACAGTATGGAGGATTGTTATGAATCATGTAGCATCTGCTATAAACTTAAGTTATGCCATACGTCATGGACTTACTGGTCGTGGCGTAGGAATTGCGATAATGGATACTGGCATAGGTTATCATCCTGACCTTACAGACAAAGATGGATGTCTTGCAGGATTCTTTGATACTGTAAATGGACGTTCAAGTTATTATGATGATAATGGTCATGGAACTCATATAGCTGGTATTATAGCTGGCAATGGCAGTGCCAGTAATGGATTGTACCGTGGGATAGCTCCAGAAAGCCGCATATATATGGTTAAAATATTAAATCATAAGGGTGAAGGAAATACTACGAATGTGCTTATTGGAATTAACTGGATTTTATATAATCATTTAAAATATAATATAAAAATTGTAAATATTTCTGTTGGAAGCACTAAGAACAAATATTTTGATGAAAATTCCCCTCTTGTACAAGGCGTAAATAAATTATGGGAAGCAGGACTTGTAGTTCTTACAGCCGCTGGAAATCAAGGACCAGAGCCATATTCTATAGGAGCACCTGGAAACAGTAGAAAAATTATAACTGTTGGTGCATCTGATGTTATGCAATATGGCAATGGCAGAGATTATTCTGGACGTGGACCAACATACTCATGTATTAAAAAACCAGATATTGTTGCACCGGGTTCGGATGTAGTGAGCTGTATGCCAGTAAACAAACTACCATTAACATCACTGGCAAGACATTTTAATAAAGATAACCAGCTTAAAGCATACTATAAAGAACGCAGTGGCACTTCTATGTCAACACCTGTAGTCAGCGGGTGTATTGCACTGCTTCTCCAAAAACATCCCAATATGACTAATAAAGACGTAAAACTGCACTTGCGCAATACAGCGTATAACCTTGGATATCCACATTCACGTCAAGGTTGGGGAATGATACAATGTGACAGGCTGTTACGTTAAAAAAAGCGGGCATAGCCCGCATAAACTTTCTTGCCCCTAAGCAATTAGGGGTAAGATTATTTTTTCCTTTTAGTTACGCTAATTGTAATAGACACAATAGATATCACTGAAATAGCTATTACTGAAATAATTACAACTGGTCTCATTTCTTCATCAACTGCTATTTTGGAACCAGTTGGTGCTGGTGTAGCAGTAGCATTATTTACTGGTGCTGGGGATTTTGTAGGTTTATCCTTAGTTGGTGCTGGTGTATTTTTCTTTTTATCATTATTTTTAGTAGAAGCTGGTGCATTAGTTGCTACTGGCTTTGGCTTCTGTCCCTTTTTATAATTAAAGCCGTTTACTTTAAAAGAAACTGTTATTTTATTTTCTCTTTCTGCTGGTACGATATTTGCGTCTATGCTTTCAAAACCTTCTCTTTCGTTGTTAATTATAAGAAGACAGGAGTTGCCACTTGTTTCCTCGTGTTCGTCAATATAAGGCTCATCAAAACGTCCAACTTCAACTCCATTTACTTTAATTACCATATCTGAAAATGTAATCTGTCCTGTATTTGGAATATTTGTTGAAACCTGCATTTTGGTAAAATTAGTTTCACCCTGAAAATCGGCATTTTCCAGTTTAACTGTATATTTTCCATTGCCCTTTATAACTACATCAGTGAAACTGCTCTCTATTTGTTGATATTCTTGGGAACTGTAATCACCTATTGCAAGGTGTTTCCACTTATCAGAACCAGCACTTTTTTTGTGATAATATGCCATACGGTAAATATTGTTTGTTTCTGTTCTAAGTCCAAGTGCTGCATTGTACGTGCCATCAAGGTCAACTGTTTGACTAACTGGCTCTGCTTTGGCACAAATACTTCCTGCTGTTATAATACTTGTAACTGCAACAGCCATTGCAGCTACTACATTTGTAATTCTCTTAACTTTTTCACTGAAAGATTTATAAGTTATCATAAAAAATGTCCTCCATTTTGTTATTCTATCATTAAATTTGGCATTTTTGCCTTTAACATCTTCCTGTACTCCCAAATCCTCCTCTGTCTTCCTCGCCAAGATGATTAGTTTCTTCAAAAACTAGTTGAGGCTGAATTTTAAATATCCGAAACTGGCAAATTCTGTCATTTGTGCATATCTTTGTATTACGCAGAGCAATTACAGGCATTTTCCACATATCATTATTCCCACAATAAGAGTTGTCCACAATACCTATGCCATTCGCTTGGATAATTCCAAAATTTTTATATGTACTGCTTCTTGGGACAATGTGTGCTTCATATCCTTCTGGCAGTTTCATTGCAACTCCAAGCGGAATTAAACTAAATTCCCCTTTTTTAAGCTCTATATCCTCAGATGCCCTAAGGTCAATCCAGTCAGACTTTCCATCTATATACCGAAGTTTATCAATCTTATCAGTAAAGTACTTGATTTTTATGTTCTCCATAGTAACAATCCTTGCCTTTCTGCTATTTTAATATTTTGATTTTAACACATAAACAAATATTTTTCTACACTACATTGCATATTTATATTTTACTAAACTACCACAAGGCTAAAATAGAAACATACCAAGAAGATATATTAATATAATTTAATATATCTTCTTGGTATGAAAATACAAAATAAAGTATATCTATTTCACTTTTTTAAATTTAATTTCATTGCTGCCTTTATTATAAGCATGTATATAATAGTCCAGCTTATCAGCTTTTTTTGCACTGATATCTGTTTTAGTAACATCCTTTTTCTTTCCATTAGCAACTACCCATGATGTTTTATGGCACTGTGTATTTTCTAAGCCAAAGCCGTCTACCTCATCCATGTAACCCTTGTCCCCAGATACCATAAGACGCTGTGAAGAATGATGAAACCCACTAAATATATATTTTCCTTTTTTAAGTAATGGATATCCACTGCCAGTTGACTGCATACGTGTAATATATACCACTTTACTATCACTATAGCTATATACATCTGCATGAGCAGAATATTTCGTTTTGCTGCCAGTATCTGTACCAATAATTCCGTCCGTAATCAGCAAAACAGGCATTTTGCCATCAGAAGCATTAATAATTGCATAATAAAGCTGTTTCTTTGACTTTTTCTGCATCTGTTTTACATATTTCTTATACGACCGTCTGTACACCTCTTTCCCTGCAGCATTTGCACATAAACTACTTCCAAATACTGACACTACAACAGAAAGAAACAAAAGCATTGTTAGTCCTTTTCTTGCGTTTTTTCTTTTAAACATAGATTTTCCCCCTTATTATAATTACTTTTGCTTGAAAACTATTACCATTATAATATGTTCTTTTTGAAAATCAAGATCAAAACAAAAAACTTAATACATATTAATACTAATGTAAACTTTGTAATAAAAATGAAATATGCTCATGTAAAATAATCTTGTGTATGAAAAAAAAATATGCTATAATGCACAAGAATTATAATTTGTTTTAATATTATTATGAAAGGAAGAAATACATGGAATTAAATCAAAAAATACCTTACAAAATTTACTTAGAAGAACATGAAATGCCAAAACAATGGTATAATGTACGAGCAGATATGAAAAATAAACCAGCGCCATTGTTAAACCCTGCAACCGGAAAGCCTATGACACTAGAGGAGTTAAGTGGTGTATTTTGTACAGAGCTTGCAAAACAGGAATTAGATGACACCACAGCATATTTTGATATACCTGATGAAATTTTACAGTTTTATAAAATGTACCGCCCTTCTCCACTGGTACGTGCTTACCACTTAGAACGTGCACTTAGCACTCCAGCTAAAATTTATTATAAATTTGAAGGAAATAACACATCTGGAAGCCATAAATTAAACTCTGCTATTGCACAGGCATATTATGCCAAGTACCAAGGTTTAAAAGGTGTAACCACTGAAACAGGAGCAGGTCAGTGGGGAACTGCACTTTCTATGGCGTGTGCATTCCTAGGTTTAGATTGCCAAGTATATATGGTAAAAGTTTCTTACGAACAAAAACCATTCCGTCGTGAAGTAATGCGCACATATGGAGCTAATGTAACAGCATCTCCATCCAATACTACAGAAGTAGGTAAGAAAATTTTAGCAGAATTTCCTGACACAAATGGAAGCCTTGGGTGTGCAATCTCTGAAGCAGTCGAAGCAGCAACTTCTCAAGAGGGATATCGTTATGTATTAGGTTCTGTGCTCTCCCAAGTACTGTTACACCAATCCATTATTGGTTTAGAGACAAAGACAGCATTAGATAAATATGATATAAAACCAGATATTATTATCGGTTGTGCTGGTGGCGGCTCCAATTTAGGAGGTCTGATTTCACCATTTATGGGCGAAAAGCTGAGAGGGGAAGCAGACTATCAATTTATTGCTGTAGAGCCAGCATCATGTCCTAGCCTTACCAGAGGAAAGTATGCATATGACTTTTGCGACACTGGTGCGATATGCCCTCTTGCAAAAATGTACACACTTGGCAGCAGTTTTATGCCATCACCAAACCACGCAGGTGGTCTGCGTTATCATGGCATGAGTTCTGTACTCTCACAACTTTATGATGACGGTTTAATGGAAGCTAGAAGCGTAGAACAAACATCAGTATTTGAGGCTGCTAAAGAGTTTGCTAAAGTGGAGGGAATTTTACCAGCACCTGAAAGCAGTCATGCTATCCGTGTAGCTGTCGATGAAGCAATTAAGTGCAAAGAAACTGGTGAAGAAAAGAACATTGTATTTGGTTTGACTGGTACAGGATATTTTGATATGTACGCTTATGAATCATTTAACGACGGAAAAATGACAGATTATATTCCTACAGATGAAGATATTGCAAAAAGTCTGGCAAAACTTCCAAAGCTGTAATATATATAAGTGCAAATATACAAATAACTGACGCATCAAATGTTCGAATAATTGTAATGAAGGCTGTAGATACTGATGGGTTAATATGTCCCAGATTGTACAGTATTTTCTGCCAACTATAAGTTAAAAAGGCTGTCATATTATGTATGACAGCCTTTTTAACTTATAGTTGGCAGAAAATA
>CANOID010000092.1 GCA_947565985.1 uncultured Lachnoclostridium sp. | reverse complement strand
GCGGCATGGAGGATTAATTTATTATGAAAAAGACAGTAGTAACAGTAGTAGGTAGGGACAGTGTAGGTATTATTGCGAAAGTATGTACATATTTAGCCAATAACAGCGTAAATATACTTGACATTTCTCAAACAATAGTTGATGGTTTCTTTAACATGATGATGATTGTCGATGTAGCAGGATTTTCTAAAGACTTTGAAACATTAAGCCATGAGCTTGAACAGATTGGAGAAGAAATGGGCTGCATTATAAAAGCACAACGTGAAGATATATTCGACAAAATGCACCGTATATAATAGCCATAAACGATTACAGGAAGGGAAATAGGCAGTATGATTAATATATATGAAGTCCTTGAGACTAACGATATGATTGAAAAGGAAAATCTCGATGTCCGTACTATAACACTTGGTATAAGTCTTTTGGACTGTGTAGATAATGACCTCACAAGACTGAATGAAAAAATATACAATCGTATTACAAATGTTGCCAAAGACCTTGTGCCTACAGGAAAGGCTATAGAAAAAGAATTTGGTATACCAGTTGTCAACAAGCGTATTTCTGTTACACCAATTGCTTTAATTGGTGCTGCTGCGTGTAGAACCCCAGATGATTTTGTCACTATAGCACAGACTCTTGACAATGCCGCTAAAACTACAGGGGTTAATTTTATCGGTGGGTATAGTGCACTTGTGTCAAAAGGGATGACAAAAAGCGATGAACTTTTGATACGCTCAATTCCAAAGGCACTTGCAACAACAAACCGTGTGTGCAGTTCAGTTAATCTTGGTTCTACTAAGACAGGACTTAATATGGATGCCATAAAGCTTATGGGAGAGATTGTACTTGATACAGCAAAAGAAACGGCAGATAAGGACAGCATAGGCTGTGCAAAACTTGTAGTATTTTGCAATGCACCTGATGACAATCCATTTATGGCAGGTGCTTTTCACGGCATTACAGAAGCAGATGCTGTTATCAATGTTGGTGTAAGTGGTCCGGGTGTAATGCGAAAGGCATTAGAGTCGGAACATGATTCGGATTTTGGTACTCTTTGTGAAAAAGTTAAAAAGACAGCATTTAAAATTACAAGAGTTGGACAGCTTGTGGCAAGAGAAGCTTCAAAACGCATGAACATACCATTTGGCATTATAGACTTGTCACTTGCACCTACTCCGGCAGTGGGTGACAGTATTGCAGATATTTTTGAAGAAATGGGCTTGCAGCGTGCAGGCGCACCAGGTACAACAGCTGCCCTCGCGCTGCTAAATGACCAAGTTAAAAAAGGCGGTGTAATGGCATCTTCATATGTAGGAGGACTCAGTGGTGCTTTTATACCTGTAAGTGAAGACCAAGGCATGATAAATGCCGTAGAAGATGGTGCATTGACACTTGAAAAACTTGAAGCTATGACTTGTGTATGTTCAGTAGGTCTTGATATGGTGGCAATACCAGGAGATACAAAACCTTCTACAATTTCAGGAATAATAGCCGATGAAATGGCTATTGGTATGGTAAACCAAAAGACAACAGCTGCCCGACTTATACCTGTTATTGGAAAAGGAGTGGGTGAAACAGTAGAATTTGGTGGATTGTTAGGTTATGCACCAATAATGCCAGTAAACCAGTTTGACTGTAGTGATTTTATAAATAGAGGTGGAAGAATTCCAGCACCAATTCATAGTTTTAAAAATTAAAATGGACAATTATGACATTGTGGTAGTCTATATTTAAAACTTTAGGACAATAAATATATTCTAGAATGTAAAAAGCTATGTTTCACTAGAAAATGGTGGGACATAGCTTATTTTGCTATTGACAAAGCAACCGAAAATGCTAAAATAGATTTAGAATAATTCCAATTTTTGCTTTTAAATTTTTGTGAGGAGTTTTATGACAAAAAACGCGAAGTATATTTTAAAAATTATTAATAGTTCTAGTGACCATTTAACGGCAGAACAAATTTACTTATGCTTAAAAGAAAGAAATAAAGCGGTAGCATTAGCTACCGTTTATAATAGTTTGTCTTTTTTACATAAGGAGGGATTAATCAAGAAAATTTCAATTGAAGGATGTCCAGACCGTTATGATAATACAAAACGTCATGACCATATGATATGTAAAAAGTGTGGAAAATTGTCAGATATCACACTTGAAAATTTAACTGGAAGACTTCAAGAGCAGACAGACATTTATATAATTTCATATGATTTGAAGATAATATATATATGTGATGACTGTCTGGCAAAGGAAGATAAAGCATAAAAATAATTGCTTTACTTGCGTATTGAAAGGGGAACAATCATGGTATTAAGAAAGAAAGCTTTAAATGCGGCTATTGAATCTATTTCAAAACTTATTGATATGCAGTATGAATCTAGCAATGGAGAATTAAATAATATTCACCAGCGTCTTGTAAAGGGAAGAAAAGAGTTCGGGCAGGCTGTAACAAAAACTATAGATGCAGCAATTCAGGTAAGTGCCATGGACGTAACATTGGAAAAAAATATTGAAGTTGTTGAGAAAGTTAATACTTCGCTTTCCGATGAGATAAATGCTATAAGTCAATCTTCAGAATCTACAGCACATATTGCTAGTGAAGTATCAAGGGCACATGAAAGCTTGACAGAAACAATGACTGAGCTTTCTGGTGAATCAAATAAGATAATGAATGATATTCGCAGTTGTGAAGATAATCTTACGTCTATTACAGGGCTTTCTACTTCTGCTATTTCTACTGCAAAAGCAATGAAAAGGGATATTTATGTACTACTTGATATTATTCAAGATATGAATGAAGCAATTGATGCAATTAATTCTATTTCTTCGCAGACTAATCTTTTAGCTCTTAATGCTTCTATAGAAGCTGCTCGTGCGGGAGAAGCTGGCAATGGGTTTGCGGTTGTAGCAGAAGAAATTCGTAATCTTGCTGATGAAACAAAGTCATTGACAGGTAAAATCGGAGCTTTTGTAACAAGTATACAGGAAGCTTCACAAAAAAGCTCTGATGGTGTAGACACAACTGTAGATGAGTTGACACATATGGATAAAAATATCCAAAATGTATGGAAAACTACACAACATAATCGTATTAGCATGAACAATATTGCGGATGCTGTTTCCTCTCTTGCTGCTGTCAGCGAAGAAATCAGTAGTTCTATGAATGAATTGGATAACAATATACAGTATGTAAATGGAAGATGTCAGAATTTAAAGGAGAATACAAGTTCTTTAACAGATTCTAGCCAGTCTTTTGCAGAGCTTGTAGAACCATCTAAAGCTATTGAAAAATACTTAGAGGAATCTGCAAAGATTTTTGGTTCTATGACACAAGATTCATTTTATATGTTGGATAATCAAGTGGTTATTAACTGCTTAAATAGTGCAATAGATGCACATAAGAACTGGCTTAACACCTTAAAAGATATAGCACAGACTGGTGAATTAAAGGCACTTCAGACAGATTGTACAAAATGTGGATTTGGTCATTTTTATTATACTTTCAGACCTTTAAATTCAAAGGTTAAACCTCTTTGGGATGCCCTTGATAGTAAACATAAGGAGTTTCATTCATATGGAGATGAAATGATTAATGTTATAAATTCTGGTGACACAGATGAATATAAATTACAGCAGATTTATAAAAAGGCAAACGACTGCTCAAATGAGCTGCTTTCAGATTTCCAAACAATAGTACAGATTATTGGAACGTTGACAAGAGACAACATAAGTGTTTTTGAACAGATGTCTCAAGCATAAATTGTGTATTAAAAGAAAGGCAATTTTTTTATGAAAAAAGAAAGATATCTGCACAGGGTTATGCATATTGTGCTACTTCTAGTAGCTGTTGTTATTTTATTCCATTGGTATATGGCACAGAATAGAAAACGCGTGGAAAACCAGAATAAAAATTATGCTGCCGATTCTGCACATCAGATGGCTGACAGGGTTGATGAAGAGCTGAATAATGCATTAAATCTGATTAATACATATACATATTTTCTTGGCGAAAACTCGACTGGTCCTAAGATTACGGCACAAATGCTAAAAGAAATAGAAAACAATTCACTGTTTGATGCCTTAGTATTTACAGATATGGATGGGATTAATTACACTTCCGATGGACGGACTTCAAGTGCAGCAGGAAAAGATTATTATACATATGGTATTCAGGGTAACAGCGGAATATCTGTAGTATTGGATTCTGCTTTTTATAATGAAACGATGCTGTGTTTTTATGCCCCTGTAATGTACAAAGGACAGATTACTGGTGTGTTGCGTGGGGCATATCTAGCAGAAGAATACTTAAAAAATATGCTTTCTACCACATATTTTGGCGAATCAGCATCTGTACACCTATGTACGCCAGATGGAATGATTCTTGCTTGTTCTGATGATAATGTGCATAATGGCAATTTAATAGATATGCTTGTACAGAAAGAAATGATAGACCAAGATACCGCAAAGCTGGCAAATAATATATTTGAAAATGGTGGAGCAGATACTTTTATTTGTAAGGGTAACAGTAAAACAGATAATATCTGTGTAAGATATCTCTCAAGCAACAGATTTGTTCTTGTACAGATATTTCCTAAAAATGTTACAGAGAGCATGATAGGTGCTGCAAATGCTATAGGAATTTGGTTAGAAAGTGTATTAGCTGGACTGTTTATTATTTATATTGTAATAACACTTATCCATGCAGGGAGAGAGAGAAAACTGTTAGAAAAAGAAAACCAAGAGATGGGATATATTATAGGTGGTGTGAATACACTGTTTACCCGTTTTGTAATGGTGGATTTTGAAACAGATAATTATCGATATCTTGTAGGAACAGGACCAGAGGACGACAAGATTCCAACTAGCGGTAAATATCAGGATTTAGCAAAACATCTGTGTGGTATGTTAATAGAAGAAGACGACCGTAAGGAGTTTGCTGGAATATTTGACAAAAATTCTATTATTGAAGCCATGAAAGAGCACAACGACTTGCGTTTTGAATGTTATGTATTGAGTGGCGGCAAGGAAGAGTGGGAACATATTAATATTATCTGTTTGGAAAGAAAAGATAACAATCCAAGTAAGGTTTTATTTACAAGGCAAAATATCACAGAAGTAAAGGAAAATGAGCTACGTATTCAGGCAGAAATGTCTATTGCAGACAGGAAAGAAAGACAGTACCGTATAGCTGTGACTTCTAATGCTTTCTGTACATTTGAATTTAATTTAACAAAAGACCTTATTGAGAATGACATTGTTTATGAATTAAATGGCAAAACAGTTTCACTTTTTGAGAGCATAGGACTAAAAAGTCCATGTAAAGCTTCTGAGTGTTTTGAAAAGTTGAAACAGTTTATACTAGATGAATCAATGGAGGACTATTGTAGAACAGTAAATATAGAATATTTAACGCAGTGTTTTGAAAATGGTGATAAAGATGTAACTATTGACTATTGGGTCTTGACATCAACTAATAACCAAATTTGTGTACGACAGACTTTTCTTATGACACGAGACTATGATACAGGTGATATTATGGTTATGGTTGTGTCAAAAGAGATTACAGAACAGGTTCAAAAACAGAGGCAACAGACACAAGCTTTGCAGGATGCACTTATGCAGGCACAGCATGCTAATGCTGCAAAAACTACATTTCTTTCCAATATGTCACATGATATTCGTACACCTATGAATGCTGTTATAGGTTTTACAACGATTGCAGCTAGCCATATTGACAATAAAGAACAAGTTAGAGAATGTCTCCAAAAAGTTCTCTCATCAAGTAATCATCTGTTAAGTCTTATCAATGATATTCTTGATATGAGCAGAATTGAGAGTGGAAAGGTACAGATTAAGGAGCAGGAATGCAATATTTCTGAACTGATGCACAATTTGGTTAATATTATTCAGCCACAGGTAAAGGCAAAACAACTAGAACTGTTTATTGACACATTTGAAGTTGCCAATGAAGATGTTATAACAGACCCATTAAAACTAAACCAAGTATTTATTAATTTATTGAGCAATGCAGTAAAATATACTCCCGCAAAAGGTAGTATTTCATTCAGAATTATACAAAAAACAACTTTTAGGCATGGATATGGCGATTATATCTTTATAGTAAAAGATAATGGCATTGGAATGTCGGCAGAATTTCTGAATCATATTTTTGAACCATTTGAACGAGAATCAACAACAACTCGTACTGGTATTGAAGGTTCTGGGCTTGGCATGGCAATTACAAAAAATATTGTGGAAATGATGAATGGTACAATTTCTGTAGAAAGTGAAGTTGGCAGTGGAAGTGAATTTAAAGTAGAATTAAGTCTTAAACTACAGGATATTGAAAAAAATGCAGCACAGATAAAAGAACTTGATGGACTTCGAGCATTAGTTGTAGATGATGACTTTAATATTTGTGACAGTGTAAGCAAAATGTTAAAGCAGATAGGTATGCGTACTGAATGGACAACTTCTGGCAGAGAGGCGACATATAGAGCAAGAATAGCCTATGAAGAAGGTGATTCATATCACACATATATTATTGACTGGCAAATGCCAGAAATGAGTGGGCTAGAAACAGCAAAAAAAATTCGTAGCATTGTTGGGCATGAAGCACCTATTATAATACTTACTGCATATGACTGGACTGATATTGAGGAGGATGCAAAAGAAGCTGGAATTACTGCTTTTTGTGCAAAACCTCTCTTTATGTCAGATTTAAAATCAGCATTGCTTGCAGCTAATAATTTAATTGATAAAGAAGAAAAAGCAGATACATGGGAACTTGCTGATTTTAGTGGAAAACGAGTATTGCTTGTGGAAGATATTGAGCTAAATCGTGAAATTGCAGAGGCGATACTATCAGAAGCAGGTTTTACTGTTGAATCCGCACCAGATGGAACAGATGCCGTGGAAATGGTGAAAAAATCAGAAGAAAATTATTATGATGTTATTTTAATGGATGTACAGATGCCAATTATGAATGGCTACGAGGCAACCAGAACAATAAGGAATTTGCCAAGAAAAGATATCAGAAATTTACCTATTATTGCAATGACAGCCAATGCATTAGAAGAAGATAAAGAGGCAGCACTCAAAAACGGAATGAATGCTCATATCTCAAAACCATTAGATGTAGATATCTTTATGAGTGTGTTAAAACGCTTTCTTAAATAACATTAAAGAAAAGGAGGAATTATATGGCAGTTTATAAATGTATAATTTGTGGAGCAATTTACGATGAAGAAAAAGAAGGTGTTCCTTTATCAGAAATTTCATGTTGTCCAGTCTGTAAACAACCAGTATCTAGTTTTGTACTACTTGACAGTAATGAAAAAAAGCCTGAACCAGAAATTTCTTCTAGTGATTTAAGCTATGACAGTCAAACAGCTAGGCATGATGATTCTGCACGCTATATGACACAAATTCATGAAATGGCAGTAACAGGAAAATCTATAGGAAGTGCTATGGGTACAGAAATGCCAATACCTAATTGGGATGATGTTCTGCTTCTTGGGGCACAGCTAAATCCGCCGCCACTTAATGATGATGAAGCAGTTGAAACAGTGACAGTAATTGGCAAACATGCTAAACAACCGATGGTTTTAGAAAGTCCTGTCTACATTTCACATATGTCCTTTGGAGCTTTGTCAAGAGAGATAAAGATTGCACTCGCAAAAGGTTCTGCTATTGCAAAGACAGCTATGTGCAGTGGTGAAGGCGGAATTTTACCAGAAGAAAAACAGGCAGCATATAAATACATATTTGAATATATACCTAACAAATACAGCGTTACTGATGAGAATTTGCGTACTTCTGATGCTATTGAAATTAAGATTGGACAGGGGACTAAACCCGGGATGGGCGGTCACCTTCCAGGTGAAAAAGTAACAGCAGAAGTTGCAGAAGTACGTGGCAAAAAAGAGGGTGAAGATATACAAAGCCCAAGTAAATTCCCAGAACTTAATTCTAAAGAAGATTTGCGTGATATGGTAGATATGCTGCGTAAACGTTCAAATGGTCGTCCTATTGGTATTAAAATTGCTGCTGGCAATATTGAGAAAGATTTAGAATACTGTGTATTTGCAAACCCAGATTTTATCACTGTTGATGGAAGAGGCGGAGCTACTGGTTCAAGTCCGTTTTTCCTGCGTGAAGCAACTTCTGTTCCAACGATTTATGCACTTTCTCGTGCAAGGAAATATCTAGATTCTGTAAATTCTGATATTTCCCTTGTGATTACTGGAGGTCTTCGGGTATCAGCAGACTTTGCCAAAGCACTGGCTATGGGTGCAGATGCTATTGCTATTGCCAGTGCAGGGCTTATAGCTGCTGCTTGTCAGCAGTATCGTATCTGCGGAAGTGGTAATTGTCCTGTTGGCATAGCTACACAGGACCCAGAACTAAGAAAAAGGCTAGATATTGATACTGCAGCTAGAAGAGTTGCCAATTTTCTACAAGTTTCTACAGATGAGTTAAAAACATTTGCAAGGATTACAGGAAATAATTCGGTTCATGGACTTTCAATTAATAATCTGGTTACAACAGACTATGATATTGCACAATACACAGATATACGCCATGCAGGACAGCCAAATACCATTATTGAAGAAGCAGCAGTAAAACAGTATAGATGTAAAATATGTGGAAAAGTTTTTGAAGTGAAAGATGGAGAAACTCCAGTATGTCCTTTATGCAATGCAAAAGATGAAAATTTAGAACTAGTTTAACAACAATCAAAGGAGATTCTAAATATGTATAGAAAGATGCATATAAAATATATTAATAAATTAAAACCATCTATACTTTGTATAATACTTACTGTTGTTATAGCATTTTTTATAACTGGCTGTAATAGCAGTAAAGATAATAATACTTCTTCCAGTCAAAAAGTAGAAACAAGCGTCAAACCAGATGATAGTGAACAAACTAATAACAAGCAACTTGGAGAGGGCAAAACAGTATTCACATTTACTGTGATAGATACAGAAGACAGTGAAACACAGTTTGAAATTCATACTGATAAAAAAACAGTTGGGGAAGCTCTGTCAGAGCTTGGACTAATTGAAGGTGAAGAAAGCACATATGGTCTTTATGTAAAGACAGTCAATGGCATAACACTTGACTATGATAAAGATGGAATATACTGGGCATTTTACATCAATGGTGAATATGCACAAACAGGAGTTGATTCTACACAAGTGACAGAAGGCGACAGTTACTCCTTTAAAGCTGAAAAAGAATGAAACTTACAACCAGAGAGATTGCTATATTTGGAATGCTTGGAGCTGTTATGTATGCTTCAAAGGTTATAATGGAGATATTTCCGAACATTCATTTGATTGGAGTATTTACAGTGGCATTTACAGTTGTCTACAGAAAAAAAGCACTATATCCAATCTATACCTATGTTATGC
>CANOID010000091.1 GCA_947565985.1 uncultured Lachnoclostridium sp. | reverse complement strand
TATATTTTAGAAAAAAAGATTGAGAAATCAGAAAATTTACTTAAATATTCTGATTATAGTCTTGTTGATATTGCAAATTATTTGGCATTTTCTTCACAAAGTCATTTTATTCAAACTTTTAAAAAAACAGTTGGGATAACGCCAAGTAAATACCGCAATCAGTATTATCATTCCTCATGGTAATTTTTAACTTAATTTACAGCTTGGTGGAAACTGCCAAGCTGTAAACTTTATTTATAAATTATTATCTTAGCCAAGTGTTATGTTAATCTGACACTGTTCATCTGGAATAGATGTTATCTGTTTTCTGTCAATAAATACCGATGTACTGTTGCATTTTAATTCTGGTATCTTATCACAAACTGTATTTTCTATGGTATACTCTCCATAATCCAATTTCTGTACATTTTTATAGATAATATTAAACTTTTTATCCGCAAAATATAAACTGATGCTAGCATTTCCCTCTGTGTCAAACTGTTCTTTTACCAGTTTAGGGCAAATGACAAGATTGCCAGTTTCACCATGTACACCAAAAACCTCTGTAACCACTGTAAGCATATACCAGCTTGCAGCCCCTGTTAAGTAATGGTACATACCTTTTCCATCCCTATTAAAATATTCAGGGATTCCAGGATAAATTTTACTAGTGTCAAAACTTAATGATGTATCTGCAAGTGTCTGTAAAGCTTTATAGCCTTCTTTTACAAAACCTCTTTGGTATAAAGCATTTGCGAACATTACTGTCATATGTGAAAAAACAGCTCCATTTTCTTTTTCTCCATATGTAAAGCTAAACATCCTTCCCATATTAAATTTTTCTTCTTGAAAGTCAGTATTTAAGCGGTATCCACCAATTTTTTCATTGTATAAGTAATGGTCTGCACTTTTACATATCTTCTTTATCTGGCTATTATGTGCCGTTCCGCCCATAATTGCAAAGACTTGTCCAGTAAGCATCATTTTGGCTACTCCATCAAAGTAGCCTTCAAGCGGCTGTTTGTCATTGTCATAATAACTATTAAACCAACCTTCGTCTTCGCCGCCAGTAATCCATTCTGTTTTCCTGATATGCTCCTTCATCCAGTCTGCTTTATGTGTAAGGTTTTGTGCAAGTTCACATATATTAGCCTTTATTTTATTTCCACTTATATTATGTCTACATGATTTTACATAGTCCTGTAAAAGTGTTTGTTTTGCTGATATACTCTCATAGAGTTTTATATCATCTTTTAATAAAAGCTGCATTTCTTCTAATAACTCTATCTGCTCCCAACCATATTTTTCATATAGCAACATAAGAAGACTTGCCATCTGCGACAAATTACCAGCATATGCACACGTAAATGCTACGCTTTCTCCATTTTCTTCTGCCATATCCAGTGCATCATTCCAATCTGCACCACGTAACATTATATGGTTATGTGTGCCTGTTTCATAAAATGCACACAGATTTTGTAATAGCATATGCTCTAATATACTTCCTTTGTATATACTGTTATCTTCACACCTCTGTTTTAATCCATATTCTGTATTCCATAAAGAATCAAGATTTCTGCCACGCTCTGACTGTTCATCTTTAAAATAGTATGCTTTTTCTTTTAATATTTCTATATCGCCTGTCTGGTCTATATATAACCTTGTTGTAATAAAAGGCCATACACCATGGTCCATCCAGACACGTGCAATTCCGTTTCTATCCGCGATAAATTCTCCTTGTCCTGCCCCTATTATTGTAGCATTAGTTCCATCAAGCCTTACACCACAATAGTTATCAAGAATCATCTGACGCACACCACTTGGGTCCATAATTAAAAGAGAGAGACAGTCCTGCCATAAATCACGCCATCCTCTACCACCTCTTCCATAATCGTGATATGGTAAAAATGAACATCCATAAATCCTTCTCAATATTGGCTGAAAACTTACCCAGCGCATAAAGCAGTCAAACTGGTTATTCCCTGTATAGTACCTAGCATTTACCTTCTCTTGCCAGTATTCTTTCATCTCTACTAATGATTTTTTAGTTTCTTCTGTGGTCTGATATTTTGTAATAATATTTTCTATATCTTCTTCATTATCTGTAATGCCCATAATAATTGTATATGATGCAGTTTCACACGGATTTAATATAATATCAGAAAAACGTATTCCTCCAAGTGCTTCTTTTCCCTCAGCACTAATTCCTGCGGATACCCCTTTTTCATTCTTTAAAATTTTATATGGGTGTGTAAAAGTGCCACTGTCGCCTATATAGTCTTCTACAACAGGATAAAAGTTTTCAGGTTTTTCACCTTTGCCTGTAATGCCACATACAAAATATGTTAAATTATTCTTCTGGTGTCCTCTCTCATCAAAAGACAATGATGGTTTTACATATACACCATAATCTGTAGTCTTAATTCTGTTAAGAAGTGAAGTGACATGCCTGTGGTCTCTTATATTATCTGCACTTCTGCCAAAAATAGGTATCGCTGCAACTGGTGTAACCTGCTTACTTGCCTTACCTGTATTTGTAATCTCTATATACATAATTTCTACATTCTGTTTAAGTGGTACAAAAGATGTTACTTTAGCTTCCATCTGATATTTTTCTGACTGCCTTGTAATGCTCTGCCACATAAAACCTGCTTCCAGTTTGCTTTTATCCTGTAATTTAGTAAATTTCTTACATTCTTCTTCCGCAGATGCACCAGTTACAGACCATGCACCCTCATTTTGTACAATACACCAGAAATTTCTTGTTGAACGATTATTGTGCAGATTTTCTATACTAACTGGTTCTAAAAGAAAAGCATTCTGGTTTATTTTAATATCTCCTCCAAGGTTTGGTGACAAAGCACTTTTAATTCCATTCTCTCCTGCAACTGGAAAATACAAATTATTGTAATTTTCTGGCTGTTCTATAGAAAAAGTGCCATCATTGTCTAAAAAATGTATTGTTCCCATATTATTTATTCCTCCTTATATTTAATGACTAATTGTCTTTAATTTTGAAAATTCCAATCTGTGTTGTAAGTTCCTCTGCTGAAGCAGTTAGATTCTCAGAGCTTTTTGCCACAGTTCCACTGTTTTTCATTAGGTTGTTTGCCTGTTCTACAAGTATATTTGAAGAGCCAAGGATTTCTTCTGAACTCGCTGCCTGTTCCTCAGAAACCACAGCAACATTTCTTGCCACATCTTCCACTTTTTCTACTTTCTGCATCATGTCTTGTATTAAGCTTCCAGTTATTTCAATATTTTCAAAAATAGTATCAAATGTGTCTACTGCATTTTTAATAAGAGTACTACTGTTGTTAATATTTTTTACACTGTCGCACGCCTGACTTACAACATCTCTAACAGACGTTTTTATTTCTAGAACAAGATTGTCAATATTGCGTACAGAATCAACACTAGTTTGTGCCAGTTTTCCAATCTCCATCGCCACAACTGCAAACCCCTTTCCTGCATCGCCTGCACGTGCTGCTTCAATAGAAGCATTAAGTGATAAGAGATTTGTTTCATCTGCAATATTTCCAATAACCCTTGTAATATTAGTAATTTCTTCTGACGCAATACCTACTTTATCAATAGCAGACTGGAGTTTTTTCACTGAACTGTTAATATCTTCCATAGCCATGCTTACATCCTGCATGGCTTCTTTGCCTGTTTTAGAAACAGTAACTGTTTCTTTCATTTTACAGTTTACACCATCTCCATCATCTTTAGTTTCTTCGACAAGCATTGCAAGAGTTGTTGCACTCTGTGCAATTTCCCCCACAGAGAGCGAAAGTTGTTCTACTGTATTATTAAGCTCCTGCATTGAGTTATTCTGTTCTTTTGAAGCATAAAACATCTGTTCAGATATGTCTTTACTGTTATCTGCCTGACTATGTAATGCATCTGATACCCCATCTATAGATGCAATCATCGAAGACATCGCCATAATAAATTTTTCTACGCATCGTGCCATTATACCAATTTCATCATTGCTCTTTGTATGACTGGAAACAGTAAAATCACCTTCTGTCATGGTTTTAATAATATCCGTCAACTTCTTTACAGGTTTTATTACAATATGTGTAATACGTTCAATCAATATCATAAGTACAACTGTGGAAATCACCCCAAATAAAATCATAATATTTCTGATAAAATTTAAGTCACGATAAACTATTTCCGAAGGTACATAAGATACAAGTACCCATTCTGTACCACTTACTTTTTGAAAAACTGCCATGTTTCCATCTACTTCCATTAAATCAAGATTATTTTGTACAATTCTTTCACCAGCTTTGCTCATAAAAGAATCATCCAGTTCATCTAATGGTTTGGAAATTAAAGACGTATTCCGTGAAGCAATAACAGTATTGTCTTTTGTATTTACTAGAAATGATTCAGCATTTTCCATTTTGACAAAGCTGTTCACATATACACTGACCTTATCTAGTGATAAATCCGCCGAAATCACATATACCCCTTTATTATTTGTTCTTAACATACCACATGCACTTATTACCTGCTTTCCGTTTTCATTGGTATAGGCATTAGTAAATCCCATATTTACTCTGCTTAGTGCATCTTTAAACCATTCTGTCTGTACTATATCAGCCGAACCAAGCTTTGAAAAAGTGTTCGTTTCGCTAATCTTTATAAGTGATACATTGCTTATATGTACACCTGCCGTTGAACCCATTGCACCAAGATTAAACTCCAACCGTCCGTTTGTATCGTCAATATCTGTCATAGTAAATTCATAATTAAATGTTTGTTTGTCTTGGGTTAATTCCACTGTTGTATCTTCCAGATAACGGCGATAATCACGGTCTGGTGCTGATATTCCGGTCTTTATAATTCTCTCCTCATCTGCATAGGCATCAAAGCTTAACCTGTATGTAACACCTTCCTTTACTGGTAGTGCTGGCTGTACAAACTGTATACTATAATCTGCTGTCCCTTCACTCTCTGTACTAATATAGACTTCACCATTTTGAATTTTAGCAGTCCCCTCTCCCTCAAGTGTTGTATAAAACTGCCATATTCCATTATCTTTCACTTGCCTACTGCCTTTAAAATTACCATTGTTTATATAATTTCCACTCCTGTCAGGTCCACGTAAAACGGTATTTGTACTTCGACTTGCACCTTCACGCCCATTATAAAGCCTGCCATCCATATCTGCTATGTATATTCCGTCTGGAAAGTTGCTATTAAAATTATAATATGCATCTAAAAATGACTGCATCTGTTTATCATTTAAGTCTATCCATTCAAATGCCTGTTTTGCCATCGAAAAAGAAGCTAAATTTTTATCCAGCCATTCTTCAATTTCGGATGCTTGACTTTCCACTGATGTTGTTAAAAGTCTTTGTGCATCTGACTGGACTACCCTTTTTGATACATAGTAAGACAAACTAGTAAGGATTATAATTATAAAAACCATTACAGGAAGTATAATACCTAATAGCTTTGTTTTTATTGAAATAAAATGCTTATTTTGTTTTTTACTTGGTTTTGTTTTTTTCATTACCATATCTCCTAAATTAATGTGCCATTAAAAACATAGCTTATTGGTACTGTCCTACATTGCTTGCATCCACCTTTTCAAAAGGCAGCAGTATATATTTTCCGTCTTCTGTTGCCCCTTCTATTTCATTTATGCCTTCACCAACTGCCAAATTTACAGCAGCCTCTACAGCGGCTTCCATTTGAGTAGACATTGGCTGATAAACTGTAAAATCCATCTTTCCAGCGGCTATTGCCTCACAGCCCTTAGTAGAAGCATCTACGCCAAGAAATAGCATAGACTTGGTATCTTTTCCCGCTTCTTCAAAGGCTGTCCATGCACCGATAGCCATATCATCATTATTTGCCACAACACAATCTGCTTCCCTTCCTGTCATCAAGAACAGCTCTGCCATCTCCTTAGCATTTTCTTCATTCCAGTCTGCATTGTCTTCAAATACATAATTAATTTTTTTTCCACTTGATTTTAATGTTTGTTTTAGACCCTCTGTTCTGCCAATTGTACCAGATGCATCTTTTGGCCCTTTCAGCAGTACAATATTAATTTCCTCTTTATTTGCAAATTTCTCCAATATATACTCAGCTTGGTACTGTCCCGCCATATGTTCATCTGATGCCACATAAACATATTGATTCTTTTCTAGTTGGTTATCTGGTGGTGCATTATTGATAAATACTATTGGAATATCCCCTGCTGCCATTTTTACTTCAACAGCAATATCAGGTGAAACAAGCCCACATAGAAAAACATTACTGCCATTTTTCAAAGCATCTTTTACCTGTGAGGTCTGTGTTTCAACAGAATTTTCTGAATAGCCTACCTCAAAACTAGCTCCATTTGCCTTGGCATATTCATTAAGTTGGCTTGCCCAACTCTCATAATAGTCACCACTTTCTATTGTAGTATAATAAATTTTTGCACTTCCACTGCCAGACTTATCTTTATGCTGGCAGCCACTTGTAAACAAAGCAGATACTATTGTAATTAAAAATAATATCCCTATTCTTTTTCCCATAGCATACACCCATTCAGTTATTGTAATAATGTAATATTATTTGTTTTTATAAATGACATATATCAGATTAGCAAGAAAAATATCAAATATATATACAAGTACCCAATTTCTTTATAAGTGCAAGTACCCTACCTGCACAAGCACGTATATCTTCTTCTTTAAGTTTTCCTTGTGCATATGCTTCGCGTATATTTTCATCATCCTTAAGATTTCCCGGCATAATAATATCATTTCCTGCTTCTATACATTTCCATGATACACTTCCGTCTTCAGGAATAGTTGTATTCCAATCAGATATAAATACTCCTTCAAAACCCCATTCTTCACGTGCAACCGTTGTACAGATATCTTTGCTGTTAGCAGCGTGTATGCCATTAATACAATTATAAGAAGTCATAATTGCTGCTGGATTACTTTTCTTTACTGCAATTTCAAACCCTCGAAGGTATATTTCTCTAAGTGTGCGTTCAGAGACACAGGCATCTACAGACATTCGATTGTCTTCTTGATTATTACATACAAAATGTTTAATTGTTACACCACACTTTTCACTGCTTTGCACTCCAGACGTAACTGCTGCTGCCATAATTCCTGATAACAGTGGGTCCTCAGAATAGTATTCAAAATTACGTCCACAAAGGGGATTTCTCTGTATATTCATACCTGGCGCCAACCACAGACCAACATTAAATTCCTCCATTTCCTCTGCTATTGCTTTTCCAAATTCCTCTAAAAGCTTAGGCTCCCATGTCTGTGCCAGCACAGTACCTGTTGGAAACGCCGTGCAATATTGATAATACTTTTCTGTGTCTTTATGATGCTGTAATTCTTCTAAAAACCCATTCTCTAGAGAACCAAGTACACCTGCACAGTATACTTCACCTGTCTTTGTATTTACTTCATAGCTTTGCTGAAGACGAAGCCCTGCTGGACCATCTGCCATAACTACACACAATTTTTCTTGTCCTTTTGCTATCACGGCAGTTTCGCCTGCTGAACCTGGTACAAGTGTTCCAGAAGAACCAAACATACTTTTATCTATTGTAAATTTTCCATGCAGCAGTGACAACAGCTCCTCTACTGACTGCCCTTTTGCAACTGGTGTTTTAAATGTATTCTTTTCTTCTTTATGTGGCTTAAAAATAAACACTGGCAAATTTTGCTCTTTTGCAAGTGCAATCCATTCACTATTCTTATCCTTTATAACAATCTCATTAAATGAAACAGTCTTTGTACATATATTACTTGCACGCTCTAGTATGACAGTTTCTTTTATATCAATCAGAGCATTAAGTTTAAGTGAAGCAGAATTGTTTCCTGTCCACACACCATATTTACCATTTTCAATAACCCATGAATCTATATCTTCTGTAAAACTTGCAATCTGCTTCTGCTCTATTGTAATAGTCAATTTTTGTATGTCTCCCGGCTGCAAAATATCTGTTTTTGCAAAACCTGCAAGCCTGTGATATTCCTTTGCGATGTCTGTCTGTGGCAGTGTTATATAGACTTGTACCACTTCACGTCCAGAATAACAATTTCCTGTATTTTCGACATTAACAATAACATCAATTTCTGTTTCTTTTATCTTTATATCCTCAAACTCTATTACGAAAGAAGTATATGAAAGCCCATATCCAAATGGGAATAACGGTTTTATTCCAAAACTGTCAAAATACCTATAGCCAACATAAATACCTTCTCTGTATTCTTCCTTTTCTAAATTGCCATTTAGATAACCAAAACTGGCAGCAGAAGGATAATCGTTATAGTGCATTGCCCATGTAGATGTCAGCCTGCCACTTGGCATTTGCCTTCCAAATAACACATCTGCAGTAGCCTGTCCACCTTCTTGTCCGGGCAGTGCAATACTTAAAACTGCTTTTATACAAGAAGCTTCTTTAAGAATATCTGCTATCTCTATCTGTGAACCAGTATTTAAAACCAATACAATCGGGATATTTTCATGGTTAAGATATAATATATCTTTCAATTCTTTTTTGTTTAAATAATAGTCTCCTTCTTCTAATCGTCTGTCATTACCTTCACCAGAAAGGCGACTAATTACATAAACTGCAACATCAGCTCCTTTTATATCTTCTGACGTAATATCCCGTCCATCTGGCAGGAAAAATGGGTTTTTCGCATAGGCATCAAATGGATTCTCAAATCCTTTTGCATCGTTAAGAATTTTTTCTTTCCATGAATTTCTGGCATCTTTATAACGTTTTTTATAATCTTCAATCCAATCACTGCTTGTAACGGATACTCCTATATTCTTAAATCCTTCATATATAGAAATATTTTCTCGGTTGTTGACATCTCCTGAGCCAGTTCCACCTTTAATTGTCTTTCCTGCACCACTGCCAAGAAGTGCCACTGGGGTAGAAATATCAAGTGGAAGAAGTCCATCATTTTTTAAAAGAACTGCTCCCTCTGCTGCCAGTTTTCTTGCCAACTTTCCATGTTTAATCTCACGCTTTGTAATCTCCTTATTAAGTGTACCACTATAAATCCTGTTTAAATTTTTCATGCTCTGCCTCATTTCTTTATATTTTTAAAAACATCCATAGTTGCCTTTTAATAAAAACAAAAACTATGGATGCTTTATTTATAAAAAATTTATATAGTTAATTGTTACTCTTTAACACCACCAAGTGTAATACCTGCAATTATATACTTAGACAAGAACAGATATACAATAATAATTGGAACAATAGCAATAGTAATCATCATATATATTTTTCCCATATCAAAGTTCATATAATCTGCACCTCTAAGCGTTGCGATCAGAATTGGAACAGTCATTTTTTCTTTTGACTGGATAACCAGTGCAGGAACGAAATAGTTATTCCATGAACCAACAAATGAAAATATTGCCTGTACTGCAATCGCTGGCTTCATAATTGGAAGTACAACTCGGTTAAATATCTTAAATTCCCCACATCCATCAATCCTTGCA
>CANOID010000090.1 GCA_947565985.1 uncultured Lachnoclostridium sp. | reverse complement strand
TGCAATTTTATTTTTATACTGTTTTGTAAGTCTATCTACAATTAACTTCATAATATTAATCCTCCTCTATCTGTTTTCTTTATTCTAAAAACTGCTGCCAACAGCATCCGCTGTCTTTAGACA
Source organism: uncultured Lachnoclostridium sp. (assembly GCA_947565985.1). GTDB lineage: Bacteria > Bacillota > Clostridia > Lachnospirales > Lachnospiraceae > Butyribacter. The sequence continues at coordinate 9,520 of CANOID010000090.1, read as the reverse complement.
TTCATAACTTGTACTTATAAACAGTGATATAGCAGCAACTATCCATATACTTGTATATCTTGTCTCATATATCCATCTGTAAGACTGTACTCCTGTCAAACATAAACCACTTATGATAGAACTAAATCCACAGCTTATATATACACCTTCTTTTGATGTAAATTTTCTTAATATCATAAGCCCACCTGTCGCTGAAGATAAATATGGAACTAGCATATATACTATATTTCTCCATATTCCTTCTCCTAAAAACATAGCAAACACAAAAAGAAGAAACATATTTCCTATACCAAGTATAATAAGCCTTGACATAATAATACTCTTAAGTGAAAATCTTGCTGCCATTTCAAATTCACCCATACCATATACAACAGAACGCATACTTTCTGACAGTGAAAAAGTCACAATAAACGGCATTAATGCAAAAGCAGTCCACAGCATTTGTCTCTGTAAATATTTACTTATAATAAGCATACATAAAAATATTAAAGCAGAAAATACCCACATCCATTTTGAAATATAAGAAATCTGTACAAATACCATATAGGGCAGGCTTATCCTGTTACTATCCAATTCTTCTTTTTTGCTATACTTATCTAAAAAAGCACTTTTACCCTGTGGACTAGGAGCTTCAAAATATTTTTTTATTTGTAAAATATATTTTTTATCAAACTTACTTTTATTCATATGAAAGTCTCCTTTCTAACTTTTTAAGAATCTTTTTGATTTCACGGTATACCGCAAACCTTGAAATGCCAAATATTTTTCCAATATCTGCTACAGGCACTTCATTTACCACCTTAAGCAGAATCATCTCACGCTCCTTGTTTGTAAGTTCATCTAAAGCCATCTTTACTGAAACAGAATCGATCATCTGATTTTCATTTTTGTCTGCTGGCATATTTTGTAAAATATCTGCTTCAAATTCTTCTGCTTTTTTTTTGCGAAATTCATCTATACACAAGTTTCTTGCGACAGTATATAGAAATGCCAGAGGCTTATCTATATTTTTATTTTTGCTGTTTTCAAACAGACGCAAAAATGCTTCTTGAGTAATATCCTCTGCCAGATGCACATTATGTACTTTAAAATAACAATACCTATACAATTTCTCATATTGTTCCTCAATATCTGCCAGCATAAATAACCTCCTTCCTATTCTTTATATATTGTTTGACGTTTTACAGTACTTTAATGTGCGGTATTTAAGTGAAATATATAGAAAATATTACATTATAAAACACCAGTCATTTTTGACTGGTGTTTTTGTTACTTATACAAATTTTACTTAATTTTGCTTATATCATTAATTCCAAACAATTTCCAAAATTTCTTATTGGAATTCCTTTTGTAATCATAATAAGATTTGCCTGTCTGATATATTGAACAACTATCTGTAGCTGGAAATACTTTTCCACATCTTCCATCCTTACGTTTAAAATACATTATATGATAAAATGGGCAGGCAGAAGCACCTTTTATTTCTTCTATAGGCTCTGAAAAACGCTTTTCTATCCATCGCAGCTTTTTTTCATCATTAATAATGTATTCAGTTCCATTAGCATAAAAAGAAACTTCTTTTAAATCTCTAATATCTTTCGGTTTAAAAAACCTGCAAGTACCATAAGGCTTGTAAAACAGTGGTCTGTATTTAAGTATGACATCTCCGTTATCATACCAATATACTAAATCACCTATTGTATCACCATTGCACTTTATTCCACTCTGATTTGTTTTCTCCCATTGTTTCCTGTTGTACAGACATTTTGGCAAATTATAATCCAGATATTGTAATTCTTTTTTGTTGACAGAATACAAATACATCTTTTTGTCATTTTTAATATGCAGATAAACTGTCTTACCATCTTTAGATACATTTATCTCAAAAGAATTGTTTTGTTGTGCAATACTGTTGTCAATTTCTTTTAAATCCAGTGATTGTACAATTTTTTCCTTATCTTTAGAATAAACAAAAAGCCCAAAGTATGCAGTAAAAATTATCTTCTTTTTATTCTCATAATAAATATTTGGCTTGTCTGCTCCTAATGTTTGTGTTATCTCATACTCTGCTTTTTTTGTAGAAAGTACTTTTTTTTGTTCTGACTGATTTAAAGTTAACTGCTTTGTCTCTGCAATTTTTTTCTCTGTTTTCATTATATAAATAAATGTAGTTATGCCGACAATACATAAAAATACCAACACAAAAATAGTTACCAAAATATTTTTCTTTTTTGCCCTGTGAATCATTCTAGCGTTCCTCTCTTAAATTATTCCAGTACTCTGTTTTCGTCTACAAGGTTGGCAAGTTTTCCTTTGACATCATTGGCAGTAGCTAATATTATATCTGCTGAAGCAGCAATTTCTTCTGCTGAAGCAGCAAGACTGTCAACCCTTTCATTTATATCAGTTACTATCATCATAAGATTTGTACTATCTTCTATTATCTGTGAGATGTGCTGTATAATGTTTTCTTGGCTTTTATTACTTCTGTATGCCATTTCACGAGAATCTGAAGCAAGGTTATTAATTTCATCCGCAACTACTGCAAAGCCTTTACCAGCTTCTCCTGCTCTTGCGGCTTCAATACTTGCATTAAGTGCAAGTAAATTTGTCTGTGAAGCAATAGAAACAACTTCTTCATTATTTTGAGTAAGCTCTGATATCATGTTATCAATCTCATGCATCGACTTATCAAGATTTTTGCAGAAATCGGTAATCTCATGCATATATTTTGCTATCTCTGTACTTTCCTCTGCATTGCTTGTATTGCCTTCTGCCATCTGGTCTACTGCTTCATGTAATGCTTTAAAGTTCCCATTTATTTCATTTACAGTTTCTATAATATTTTCTTCCTGCTGTTTTATAATTTCTTTTTCAGCTCTGTTTTCTTCTGCAAGTTGTATTGCATTTTCCCTCTGATACTCGACTTGATTCTTTATATAATAAATACAGTTTTCTTTTCTGTTAAAACCATTGTGTATAGCTGTTACCATATCCTCGCAGCAGTCATATCCACAGCATGAACAGTTTATATGCTGTTCCTCATATGTATTCTTATTCATATTATGAAATATTTCTTGTTTCTGCTGCTCAGATGGGATATCGTTTTTACACATATCAGAAAGGTTCTGATATGTCCTTAGATAGTCTTTAAGGTTAAGATTTCTAAACTGACGATTAAACTTCTTTAAACGTTTTTTAGGTGAAAGTCTTTTAGACCATGCACTTGTTAAATTATTTTTCTTGACATTTTCCCTTATTGTAAATACGTTATATAACGCATCGTCGGTCTTAGCTATCTCAGGGTCTGTTGCAGTGCCGCACAGGCAGCCTGAAGAACAGTTAAGTGCATCTATAAATAGATATGGAGTTTTACTTGTTGCTATTTTCTCTTTATTTTTTTCAAGAAAATCGTATAAATGTTTTTCGCCTTCTACCTGTCTTATAAATACGTTTTCGCCTAAGAACCAGTAAACATTTTCTTTAAGACCTCCGGGTGTTGGATAAATTGAGCCAAGACCATACTCAATTTCATCAGAACACAACTGTCCATACACATTATTTTTCCTAACATATTTCATAAGATGATTAAATGTCACATTATAATGTACATAACCTTTATTGGCAGGCTCTTCCATTTCAAGTTTTTTGGCTATACATGGACTAATAAATGCTAGTTTGTCCGTAATTCCCATAACCTTTTTTGCATATATTGCGGCACACATCATTGGGCTTTGCACTGGGAAAAGTTTTGGGATAAGCTCTGGCATATAACGTTCAATATATCCAACAACTGCAGGACATGGCTGTGAAATGCCTCCCTTAAAATCATTTTTCTGTATATAGTTTAAATATCCCCATGTAGTAATATCCGCACCAAAAGAAACACTTATAATTCGGTTTACTCCAAGCTTTTTTAAGCCTCCCAGTACTTTTTCATACTCATTTGGATAATTTGCCTTAAAGGCTGGTGCAAGCAGAAGAGAAATCTTTTCCCCGCGTTTTAATGCATTAAAAAATTCTTCTGTATCATCTGTAAACTCCCTTGCAGTGTGTTCACAGACATCAAAACACGCTCCACACGCAATACACATATTTCCATCGACATCTATTCTATTCTTGCCATCTTCTATTTCAGATGCAACACAGGCTCCTGCACAACTACATACACTTATGCACTTGTTACATCCTATACATTTATCATTTGTTATAACTAGCCCATTATTTAGCATGATACGCCCTCCAATTATACGTTATTTACAAGTTTCTAATTCTCCTTTTCAACTTCTTCTATTATTGGTGCTATCTGGGAAAGCATATTATCTATATCTTCAAACATTGAACTTTTAGTTGTGCCAAGTTCATTTGCCTTTTCTATATGCTCAATCACCTCATTATATTGTTTTTCTGTCTCTGCAAACGACTGCCTGACTCCATCTAATTGTTCTCTAGATTCTTTTACAACTTCTGTTATTTGTTCCTGTACTATTTCTGCACCATCCGCCGCTGATATAATTTCATCAAACATATGGTATGTCTTATCAACATTTCCTATGCTCTGAGTCACTGCTTCATTTGACGCCGCAATACTGCTATACATCTTTTCTGTTTCCTGCCCCACGCTACCAATGCCATTATTTACTATTCCTGTAAGCTCTTTAATCTGGTCAGCCAAGGTTTTTACCTCTCCTGCAACGACTGCAAAGCCTTTGCCCTGCTCTCCCGCTCTCGCTGCCTCAATAGTCGCATTAAGTGCGAGGATATTTGTCTGGTCTGCAATATTTTCTATCTGGCGCATACATTTTTTAATATTTTCAATAGCTTCTTGGAAACTTGAAAATGTATTTTGTATTTCACCAAAGCATTCCTTTACTTGTTCCGAGCTTGATTTAAGTCCGCTTACCTGCTGCTGTACATTATGTACTGTTCCAGTAATGTCTTTCTTAACCTCTGCAAACTGTCCAGACACCTCGCTTACTGACTCAAAAATACTGTGGAATGTTTCTAACTTTTCTTTCATCATTGAGTCTTCTTTTAATACTCTCTGGAACGCAGTCCTTATTTCCATTAATTCATTAAGTGATGCGACTTCTTTATACACCAGTTCTTTTTGGTAGTCTTTAAGATTGTCAGTCACATACACAACTGGGTACAGTCCTTTTTTTTCTTTTGGTGTCCTGTCCCCCTTTTTTTTCTTAGATAAAAACATGGTATATCCCCCTCATAAGCAATTTAATGTTATTATGCACGGCTGTGCCGTTTCATAGTAACTATGAATGCACACAATTTGTGTAAAAGCAACCAATTGGCGTTGTTAAACTTGTATTTTTAACAGAAAACGGTTAAAAATCCTTGAATTTAACCTTATTCAAAGACCACACAGGTCATAGACTGATTTACAAATTGGTTATTATAATGTTCACCATACCCAACCATACCTGCATGACTGCCAAGCTTTCCCATCATATTCAAATATTCATTCATATCATTATTTTGACTAAAGAGAAGATATCGGAACAGGCAGTTTACAGAAAAAACAGCCGAAATATGCTTAAAGTCACTGTATATTTTCTTAAGAGTATCAGTCGCTATTTTTTTATAATCCTGCAATTCCAACATTACCAGTACATCAGAATCATTTACCTGACGGAAACACTCAAGTCCGCCTCCCGAAACTGCCTTAATAGAAATAATGCATATATCTCTACCACTTAATTTACCAAATGGATTTTGAAAAGTCTGGTTTGTAATATCTTGTTCTTTAATATGCAAAATATCCTGATAAACCTGCTTTGCTGGCTTTCCATTCAATGCCCCTAAAAGATACTTGCTCCGGTCAGTATTAGAAGCAATTAAGTGATAATTATTCATTGGTTTATACATATTTTCTTTATATGCCTTGACTTTCCCATTTTTATTTCTTATTAATGCATATGCCGCAGCATCACTGTATACTTTTCCATTGGCAGAAACCCTGCCAGCATCACCAGTGCCTCCTACAAGCTGTATACCTCGCTTTTTAATTGCACTGTAAATTGTTGTAAGCACACAGGCATCGTTGCCTGAACAAAAATCAATACATATAGTATTTTCTGACGATGCATTGACTTTATTCAAATCTCTTTCTACACGTTCTATGTATTTTACAGGCATCACAGAAACTTGCTCTATCACGTTAGCTGTTGCCTCCACCCCGTCTGTATGTGCAATAATTCCAACCCCTTCTTCTACCACCCTAGTATCATAACTCATGCCAATGCATCCTATGCTTGGAACACTTGGAAATAGTTTCTCTAACTCTTCCACGTGTTGTTCAAACTGTTTATCGTTTGATAAAAGCATTATAAACTCTGGCTTTGACAATCCCCTTATGGCTTCTGTCAGACTTCCGTTCTTACTCATTCCAAAAAATTGTTTCATCTGGCCTTATCCTTCCTTTAATAATTGCATAACAAACTCCCTTACTAATGCATTATACAGCATATGTGTATCTAGTACAAGTGCTTTATTTAAAAACATAAGCATTAATTTTCAATAATCGAACAAATGTGCAATATATAAGAAAATGTTAAAAGAACAAATGTGCAACAAGTGAGAAAATGTTGAAATCAAAAACTGACTATGCTAATATATGCTCAAGAGAAAAAACTCATACGAAAAATACACAAAAAGAAATTCCCGGGATGATTTGTGTAAGTTCAGCATATGAGAAGTTTCTGACAAAAAGGAAAGGAGTTAATATAGTATGAACATATTAGTTATTGATGTAGGAACATCTAGTATGCGTGGAATTTTATTCACACATACAGGAAAGCTTTTAACAGAAAAACAGATATTTTACAGTGTTTCATATTTAGAAAATAGCTGGGCTGAACAGGAGGCATCTGACTGGGAAAATGCTTTATATGAAATTATAAAAGCGATTGCTGGAGAAGCAGAACAAAAACAGTGGAGTATAGATGCTATAACAATCACCTCGCAGCGTTCTTCAGTAATTCCGGTTGATAAGAACATACGTCCCTTATGCAGTGCAATTATGTGGCAGGATAAAAGAACAAATGAAATCTGTGAACGGCTGACTCCACTAAATGACATAATATTTGCTTTATGTGGCTCTCGAGTAAATCCAGTATTTTCTGCCAGCAAAATGACATGGATAAGGGAAAATAGAGCAGAAATTTTTAAAAAGACATATAAATTTTTGGTAATTCCAGACTACCTAATTTATTTAATGACAGGTGAGCTTTATACAGATTATACGTATGGCAGCAGGTCTTTACTTATGAATATACATAATCATCAATGGGACACTGAACTTCTTAATATCTTCCAAGTAGATAGAAAAAAACTGTGTGACTTAATAGAGCCCGGAAGTATATGTGGAAAAATAACAAAAGAGTTTGCAGAATTAACAGGATGTCCAGAAGGAATACCAGTTATCACTTCAGGAGGCGACCAACAGTGTGGTGCGATTGGTCAAGGAGTTGTAAAAAAAGGTATTTTATCAGCAACAGCCGGAACGGGCGGTTTTCTGGTTACGGCAACAGATGAAGTACCAGAACACTTAGAGCCAGATGTTATATGCAATTATTCATCTATTAAAGGGCAATATATACTTGAATCCAGTGTACTAACATGTTGTTCTGCTTTTGATTGGTTTCGTAGAGAATTTTATAAAGACTCTAGTTATGATGATATAAACGAAGCTTTAGCATCATCACCAGTTGGTTCAAATGGCTGCATCTGCCTTCCATATTTTCAAGGACGAAGTACACCAGACTGGAATAATCTTGCAAAGGCAGTATTTACAAATGTGACACTTGGTACAACAAAAGCAGATATGTTACGCAGTCTTTTAGAGGGTATCTGTTACGAGATAGGAAACGGAATCGATACAATGCAAAAATACCTGCCTATTTCAGACATCTATGTCAATGGTGGACTTACCAACAGTGAGGTTTTTAACCGCATACAATGCTGTGTATATGGCACAAAAATTATTCGTAGAGGCAAAGCTGATGCTACTGCAAGAGGTGCACTAATGGTCGCAGTTGAGACAATAGGTATCTACTCTTCTGTAGAAGAAGCATTTAAACAAATTAGTCAAAATGATGAAGTAAAGGTTTATCTTCCAAATGAGGAATATGCACAGCAGTATGAAAAATGCAAGGCACAGATGAATCATTTATATAAAAAAATCTGGAATGGCAGAATAGTTGATGGAAATTACGAATTCAGAATTTAACAAGAGCTGTTATATAAGACAGCAGGAAGGAGCGATTTATGAGTACAGTAATAGGAATGATAGGTCTACTTGTGGCAATAGGTTTTCTTGTCTATATGGCATTTAAAGGACACAGTATTATTGTTGTAGCACCCATTGCAGCAATGGTAGCAATTTTATTTTCATATGGTATCAAAGGACATTTTATGGCATCATACACCATCACATATATGGATGGATTTGCTAACTATGCAAAAAATTATTTTCCAATTTATCTTTTAGGAGCCATTTTTGCAAAACTTATGGATATTTCTGGCAACGCACTGTCGATTGCACATTTTTGTACAGAAAAGCTTGGAAAATCCCGTGCGGTACTCTCTGTAGTGCTGACTTGTGCAATTCTTACTTATGGTGGTGTTTCACTCTTTGTTGTAGCATTTGTTATGCTTCCGGTTGCAATTGCACTTTTCCGTGAAGCGGATGTTCCAAAAAGGCTTATTCCAGGATGTATTGCACTGGGAGCGTTTACATTTACAATGACAGCTCTGCCAGGTAGTCCACAGGTACAAAATACAATTCCAATGCAATACTTTGGAACAGATTCTTTTGCAGCACCCGGAATGGGAATTATTGCATCAATAATTATGTTTGTACTTGGTATGATGTGGCTGTCATATCGCACAAAAAAAGCAAGGGCTTCTGGAGAAGGGTATGGAGAACATAATGATAAACAAGAAACAATTAGCGGCAATATTCCGGGAATTGTAATGGCGATTATTCCAATCCTAATAATTTTGGTAATAAACTTAGTTCTCTCAAAAATCGTATATCCATCTATAGATGGTTCTTATATGGAAGAATTTGGAAGCACATTAGAAGCTAACAGTGGTACATGGAGCGTACTAATTGGTATGTTAGTATCTATTCTATTTATCATTGTTTCTAACCTTGGCAGAATAAAAGATAAAATAAAAGATGGCTTAAAAACTTCAGCTATTGATTCACTGACACCATTAGTAAACAGCTGTGCGGTTGTAGGATTTGGCTCTGTAGTAAAAGTTCTTCCTATATTTGCGGTTGTATCAGGTGCAGTACTTGGTTTATCTGCAATCCCACTTTTAAGCGAAGTTGTTTCCGTCAACCTTTTGTGTGCAATGACAGCATCTGCATCTGGAGGTCTAAGTGCAGCACTGGAAGTTATGGGTGATACCTTTTTACAGTCAGGCATTGACCCACAGGTGCTTCACAGACTAGCTTCCATATGCTCAGGAGGTCTTGATAATCTACCATACAACG
>CANOID010000089.1 GCA_947565985.1 uncultured Lachnoclostridium sp. | reverse complement strand
CCCCTCATGAATGAGGGGTTAGGGGAGCTGATGTGCCGCAGGCACTTTTTTATATCCTGTACTGCATATTGTTTCATATACGCAATTGCCACAAGTTTAATTGTTGATGGAACCATTCTTAATATTCTATCAATATTGCTTGGAATTATCACTGCTCTATTTCTTTCGAGTCCATCTACTGCATACTCTGCAACTTTGCCTGCTGGCATAGCCCATATTGGAGTTTTAACTCCTTCCTTTTGAAAAAACTTTGTTCTTGTAGTCCCCGGGCATAATGTACATACACTTACACCATATCTTTTTGCTTCATATCTTACCGCTCTACTGTAACTATACAGATATGATTTACTTGCAAAATAAGTTGAATTATAAGGTCCCGGCTGAAATGCGGCTGTAGATGATACATTTAAAATCTTGCCTTTTTTTCTTTTATACATATCTCTTAAAAATAGCTTACATAAAATAGTTGGGGTTATCATATTTAGATACAAAAGTTTTTCATCTTTTTTTATATCAATTTTTTCCGATGAACCAACAAGTCCAAAGCCAGCATTATTTACAAGTATATCCACTGTAACACCAAGTTTCTTCACTTTATTATATAAGCGTATGGCAGAATCTTTTATACTTAAATCTTCTTCTATAATATATATCTTAACATTAGGAAATCTTTCCTCCATGCGTTTTCTTGCCTCTCTAAGATGTCTCAATGAAGAAGAAACCATTACAATTCCATATCCCTTACGCACCAACACTCTTGAAATTGCAATTCCAATGCCGCTTGTAGCACCTGTTACCAATGCATATTCCATATTAACACACCTTTCTGGTTAAAATTGAATAAAAATATTATTAAATATGTCGTATTATATTACTAACTTTCTTTATTGTCATGTATTTTTTCATTTCAGGCAGGCTTGCACTAGAAATTTTTTATTTTAAGCTATGATTAAAATATTCATCATGATTAATTTTAAAAGACTATGGAGAAGTAAAAAATAATTTTATTTCACCCTTATATTCAGATGACCATTCTACAACAATCTTACCATGATGCACTTTAAAATTATCAACTATAAACAGAACTTTCCTGTCTGTATTCGTTATAAGCCGTTTCATAAAGTCTATAAATAATTGATATGTAATATTTTCATGATAACAAAGAAAATGACAGGTTCCATAATTATTTATTGTTGATATAATATTAATAAATATGACTTTTTTGTAGAACGTTGGCATGTCATACCCTATCATTGCAGGTAATTGTTAATTCCACTTCATCCACATAATGTTTAAAATCTTTTAATTGTACTATAATCCACGTTACTAGCAAAATTAATACTGTTTTTACTAAAAATACTCCTATACAGTTAAAAACAAACGGAATATTTGAAAATATATATACATCCCAGTCGTAAAATCTCATTTCAAAACAATGAATTGCCAATATAATAATAGAATTTTTTCCACACCATGCCAGAAATTTAGATAATTTTTCAGTCTTTTTTTCAATAAAAACTGAAATTCCAATAAAAATTATACTTCCTGCCACTGCTTCAATTAATACTAAAATATACCCTGGATAAGATCTCATAGACATTTCAATTTCAAAACCAGTAACTCCCAACATTGCCCACACAATAAAACATAAAATATACATTGATAATCTTATGTTTTCAATTATTTTATATTTATGTAAAGAATCTTCAAACCACATAAAAGGCAAAGCAACTAAAGAAACGTCCAAACTCCATGGTAAGTATGCATATTTTAAACCAATTAGCATACCTATAACAGACAGTACAAGCATAATAATTAGCTGTAATATTAATGGATATTTTGCAATTTTTTTCATCAATGCGACATAAATAATTTTTGCAGCAAATAAACAAATAAGAAACCAAACTAACCAAACTGATTGAAATGAAGTAAATCGGGTTGAAATCTTGCTCATCCCAACAAACATATCAATAATGCACCTAAAAAAAATGATATAATTTGGAACTTGTGATATATTTTCATTTACACATATTATTGCAGAAATAATACATACCACAAAATATGGAAATATCAAAGTTTTTCCACTTCTTTTCAAATGTTCTTTTATATTATAATTCTTTATAAAGTATGCATTAGCTATAAAAAAGAAAGGCATATGAAAAGAAAATATTGCTACTATTATTATAGGATTCATATTTTCTATATGCCCCAAAATTACTAATAAAATAACAATTCCCTTAGCAATATCCCAATACTTCACTCTTTGTTTATTATCAATATAATCACACATTATACTTCTCCCGTTTTTATACTAGAAAATCCAAAAAGCCTGCGTACAAAATCCAATTTTGAACAAACTATTGTTATAGGTATTATAATAAAAAATTTTCCTATAATAACAAGAATCAATCCAAAATTTTCTGCTATTCCATATACTATAAGACTTTGTTGTACCCACCCCCACGGCAATGTATCCAATTCAATCATATGTATACATAACATAAATAAACTATATCTGCCAAAAAAAGAAAGACTATTAGAAAGATAAATTGTATGTTTTTCAATATATTTTGCAATTAGCACAACTATATAGCATCCGCAGATACATCCAATTATATCTATTACCCCACGCCCTATATCACAATGTACAAGCCAGAACGACTGGAAATTTTTAATAAAAGAAAACCAAACTGCTAATGCCAATATACTTAAAACAGTTTTTACTTCAATTGTCAGTTCTTTTAATTGTTTTTTAATGTTTTTTAATAAATACCCTAAATACACAAAGAGGGTTGCACAACATCCTGCTTGTATACTTAATGGAAACCAAAATAGTTTACGTGACCAAGACCCAATAAAAAATAAAACTAATACCAACAGAATCCTTGTTCCAGTTTTTACATTTAAAAGACCTCTCAAAAAAATACTTCCCCAAAAAATTGCCCACAAAAACCAAATTGCACCAATTGCTTTAATATAAAATGGTTCAACGTATGCATCTCCTGCACCATATACAGATGCATATACCCAGCCTAGCATAGCTTTTTTTGCATCTCCTGCTCCATAAAAAATAAAATATTCCAATCCACCTAAGAATATTATAACTATGCATGTACACACATAAGGTATTAAAAGTGTCTTAACTTTATACTTTATAAAATCTCTAATCATAAGTTTATTGTTTATAAAATATCCTGTAATAAAAAAGAATATTGGTACATGAAAAGTAAAAACAATTCTGTTAATCTGTGAATTACCAAGATGACCTAACACAATACATAATATAGCAATGCCTCTTGTAATATCTATATATTTTATTCTGCCTGTTGTTGTCATAGTTTTCTCCTCATCCTCTGATAAAACCCTATCTCTGACAGTTTTATAATTTTTGTCACAGAGTTTGGCACTTCTATTATAATTTTATCTCCTGTTGATAGTTCTCCTGCATCCCTTCCATCAGCAGCTACAACTGCTAGGTCCTTCCCTTCATCTTTTGTTTGCCCTATTTTAAGTGTTATTTTGTCGGATGCGTCTACAATAAGACTTCTTTTATTTAATGAATGTGGACATATTGGTGTCACTATTATAGCCTTGACATATGGTACTAGAACAGGTCCACCAGCTGAGAGGTTATACCCTGTTGAGCCTGTAGGTGTTGATATTATTACCCCATCTGCTCTGTATATGTCCGCAAGTTCATCATTTACGTATACTTTTACTGTTATAAGCCTTATACTACCCCTTTTGCTTACAACAATATCATTAAGAGCGTAACATGATGAGCAGTTGTTAGGCTGTTCAAAATGTGATATTTCCTTCAGCATTATGCGATTTTCTATAGTAAAATCATTATTTATAAGACGTTCAAGTGCAATGTTTATATTTTGCTGCTCCACTTCTGTAAGAAATCCAAGGTTGCCAGTATTTACTCCTATAATTGGAATATCCTTATGTACAAGGTCTATCGCTGCCTGTATCATTGTGCCATCACCGCCAAGGACAATTGCACACTCTGTATTCTCTGGTATTTTTGATATATCCGTAAAATGGCGTGTGCCTGTTTTAGATAATAGACGATTTTCAAGTATAATGCATTGTCTACCACGATTATTTATATATTTCATAATATAGTTTGCAATATCATGGTTTGCAATTTTATCGCTGTTAGTAATTATGCAAAATTTTTCCATTATAATATAACCTGTCCTTATTTACCTGTGAAAGAGATTAAGCCAGTGTGGCGTGTGCCTGAGTTACAACATCTGCTGCCAATGTCTTAAACTTGTCCTTATCAATATCAGTTATAACCTCTTTTTTTTCAATATATAAAAGATACTCTATATTTCCCTCTGGTCCCTTTATAGGTGAAAAACTTAAATCTATTATATCAAAGCTATTTTCTAATACATATGTTATAATGTTTTCTATAACTTCGATATGTACTTTTTTATCACGTACAACACCTTTTTTGCCAACTTTCTCACGTCCAGCTTCAAATTGTGGTTTTACAAGACATACCATTTTTGCTTTGTCTTCAAGCAGGTTTCTTATAGGAAGCAGCACTTTTGTAAGGGAAATAAATGCAACGTCTACTGATGCAAAGCCAATAATCTCAGGTATATCCTGTCTTGTTATATACCTAATATTTGTCTTTTCCATAGAAACTACTCTTGCATCTTGACGAAGTTTCCACGCAAGCTGATTTGTTCCAACATCTACTGCATAGACTTTCTTTGCACCATTTTGCAGCATACAGTCGGTAAATCCACCTGTAGAAGAACCTGCATCCATACAAATTTTTCCTTTAAGCTGGATATTCCATAAATCAACTGCCTTTTCAAGTTTATAACCTCCACGGCTGACATATTTCATAGAAATAGACTTTACATCAATATTTGCATCTTCTGTAAATGTACTTCCTGCTTTGTCCTCACGCTGTCCATTTACAAATACATTTCCTGACATAATTAATGCTTTCGCTTTTTCTCTTGATTCTGCAAGGCATCTTTTTACAAGAAGGACATCAAGCCGCTCTTTTTTCTTCTTATCCATATTTTTATCAATTCCTTATAGTCTTCTTTCTGCTAATCTTGCTTCTACTAGACTTTTTCGCTCTGGTTTACTATTCCAAGAATTCTCTCAACAATCCTGCCAGCACTAATTCCGTATTTTTCCTTTAAAACATCTACAGACCCATGTTCTAAAAACTTATCAGGAAGCCCCACACAACACACTTTGACACTACTATAACTTTGATTACTTAACCATTCCATTATAGCCTGTCCAAATCCGCCAGTTACAACGCCCTCTTCCATAGTCACTATAAGGCTGTGGCTTGAAGCTACCTCTAATACAAGCTCTTTATCAAATGGTTTTAAAAAACACATATTTACAACAGACACATTAAAACCATATTTTTGTAGTATGTCATGTACTTCTACAGCAGTTTTTACCATACTTCCAACTGCAAGAAGTGCAATTTTATGACCTTTAATTATCCACTCACCCTTGCCATATTTTGCAGGCTGTTTAAACTCTGACAAACCTGTGTATGCCTCTCCTCTTGGATAACGTATAGCTACAGGTCCATCATGTGTAACAGCAAATTTAAGAAGTTCTCCCAGTTCCCATGCATTTTTAGGAGCAACCACTGTCATTCCCGGCATGGACATAAGAAATGCTATATCAAAAATTCCTTGATGTGTCTCTCCATCACTGCCTACTATTCCTGCCCTGTCAACTGCAAATACCACAGGTAAACGACAGAGACAGACATCATGTAATATCTGGTCATATGCCCTTTGTAAAAATGTCGAATATATAGCCACTATAGGATGCAGCCCTCCTGCAGCCATTCCTGCAGCAAATGTCACGGCGTGTTCCTCTGCTATTCCTACGTCAAAAAATCTATTTGGAAACTTTTTAGCCATCGTCATAAGACCTGTACCTGATGGCATAGCTGCTGAAACTGCTGTAATGTTGTCACTGGCATTAGCAAGGTCTATAAGATTTTGGCTAAAGACTTCTGTATATGTTTCTTTTAATACAACTGCTGTCCTGTTTGAACCGTCTCTTACAAAGAATGGTCCAACACCATGAAATGACGATGGGTCTTTTTCTGCTGGCGGATAACCTTTTCCCTTTTTAGTACAGACATGTACTATAACTGCCTCTTTTACCTTCAACGCTCCCTCAAAAGCAGAAACCATCTTTTTAATATCGTGTCCCTCAATAGGTCCTATATACTTTATTCCCATATCTTCAAAAAGCATTCCTGGGATTAAAATTGTTTTAAGCACATCCTTAAAACCCCTGATATTGCCAATAAGTGCATCTCCGATATGTGGCATTTTTTTAAGTATATTCTCGACATTTTCTTTAAGTCCTGTGTAATTTGTATTTGTTCTGATATTGCCAAGATATCCTGCCATTCCTCCAACATTTTTAGAAATAGACATCTGGTTGTCATTCAATACAATTACAAGATTTGACTTCATCTTGGCAGCATTATTTAACGCCTCGTATGCCATACCGCCAGTCAATGCACCATCACCTATTACTGCAAAAATTTTCTGTGTACCATGTCTTAAATCACGTGCTTTAACAAGCCCTAACGCAGCACTTATAGAAGTTGAACTATGACCTGTGTTAAATACATCACAATCACTTTCACTGCGTTTTGGAAATCCGCTCATGCCTCCAAACTGTCTGAGACTCTCAAACTCGTTTTTTCTGCCAGTAAGTATTTTATGTGTGTAACTTTGGTGTCCTACATCCCACACAATCTGGTCATATGGCAGCTCACAACAGAGGTGCAGTGCCATTGTAAGCTCAACCACCCCTAAGTTTGAGGACAGATGTCCCCCTGTTCTACTTACATTTCTTACAAGAAAACGCCTTATCTCCCATGCAAGTCTTTTATAGTCCTTTATGTCAATATTTTTTATATCATTTGGCTGGTTTATCCTATCAAGTAATTCACTCACAATAATTCTCCTCACTGTTGCCATTCACAGTCATCTACTTTCTCCGTCCTATAAGCTTTTCTACTAATGTATTAAGATATATATTTTTTACTGGCAAGTTATTTAAAATGTCAAGTGCAGTTTCTGAATATTCTTTAACCGCCTTAACTGCCTTGTCCATCCCATAAATAGTCACATATGTTAATTTATCATTTTTTTCATCACTGTGTACAGGCTTTCCAAGCTCTTCTGATGTGCTTGTAATATCAAGAATGTCATCCTGTATCTGAAAAGCCATACCAATATTGTGTCCTGCTTCTTCTAAGGCTTTAACACTGTTATTGTCTGCATCTGCAAGTACCGCTCCAGCCATAAATGCAGCTTCAATAAGTGCCCCTGTTTTAAGACTGTAAATAAATTCAAGTTTTTCTTCTGAAAGAGGCTTTCCTGTATTCTCCACATCTGCAACTTGTCCACCAAGCATACCAAAAATACCTGCTTTGTTTGATAAAATCTGTACTGCTTTTGCTTTGTTTTGTATATTTATGCCATCTGCTAGACTTAAAACAGCAATTTCATATGCATAATTAAGCAGTGCATCTCCTGCAAGTATTCCCATGTCTTCCCCATATACTATATGTGTAGTCTTTCTTCCGCGTCTGTATTCATCATTGTCCATTGCTGGCAAATCATCATGTACAAGAGAATACGTATGAATCATTTCTATAGCTGCCATAAATGGAAGCACTTGTTTTTTATCTTGCCCTCCAAACATTTTATATGTTTCCCATATAATCATAGGACGCAGCCTTTTGCCGCCTGCCATAAGACTGTATTCCATTGCATCATTTATTGTCTTTTGGTATGTAGTACCTTTTGGTAAAAATTCTTTTATACTTTCTTCAATCCACTTTGTTTCTTCGCTAAGCTGCTTGTCAAAATCCGCTTTGTCCATAAGAATATAACTATCCATCCTGTCACCCTCTCACTTTTCTATCACTATAAGTTTTTTCTCAACTTTGTCAACTATGTCATTGCAGTTTTTTACTAGTTTCATACCCTCTTCATATTTTTTAAATGACTCTTCCAGTGTAAGTTCTCCGCTCTGTAACTGTCCTATTATACTATCAAGCTGTTCAAACGACTGCTCAATTGTCATCTTCTTTGCTGCCATACTTAATCCCTCTCTGTATTATTTACCGTAACCTCTGCCCTGCCATCCTGCATATAGAGCATCAGCTTTTGTCCTTTTTCTATATTCTTTGTTGATTTTATATTATTGCCAGTCATATCAGTTACATAAGAATAACCACCTTTAAGTTTATACAACGGTGACAGAGCTTTAAGTTCTTCTGCATACATTAAAAGTTTGTGTCTTATATCCATAAGTTTCTGTCTTGCTAATATACCAAGCTTGTCCTCACAATCTGCAAGATACAGCCGCTTTTGACGTATAATATCCTCTGGACTTAAATTTTTAAGTGACATACTATACTGTGTAAGCTTCATCTTTCTTATCTTTAAAATATTGTTAATCTGCCACTTTAGGGCGTATGCCGCCTCTCTTAGAACCATTTCTACATCTGTATATGCATAGACAGCAAGTTCCGCAGCCACAGATGGTGTAGGAGCTCTTAAATCTGCTGCAAAATCAGCTATAGTTATATCTGTTTCATGCCCTACAGCGGAAATAACAGGTTTAGTACATACCGCAATAGCTCTTGCCAGTTTCTCAGAATTAAATGCCCATAATTCTTCTATCGAACCTCCACCTCTGCCTATTATAATTGTATCTATATCCGTTTTTTCAAAATACCTTATTCCTTCTATAACTGTATCTGCGGCACCTTCTCCTTGGACTTTTGCAGGATAAAGATATATCTGAACATATGGATTGCGTCTTTTGGAAACACTGCATATATCATGTATTACAGCACCATCTGGAGCAGTCACAACACCTATGCTTTTTGCATATGCAGGTATTTTTCTTTTCCTGTCTGCATCAAAAAGCCCCTCATCTAAGAGACGCTTTTTCATCTTTTCATATTCCTCATATAATCTGCCTGCACCATCTCTTGTAATCTTTCTAGCATAGAGTTGATATTTACCGTCACGTTCATAAACACTTATGCTTCCCTGCACTACTACCTCCTGCCCTGTCTCCATCCTAAAACTAAGACCAGTACGCATTGAGGCAAACATAACACAGGAAAGCTGTGATACACTGTCCTTTATAGTAAAATAAATATGCCCTGATGAATGATATTTGCAGCCAGATACTTCTCCTTTTACAGAAATATTATTCAAGGCATATTCCCTAGAAAACATATGCTTAATATAAACATTAACTTGGGAAACAGAATTAATCTCCTGCATAACCTTACTCCACATTACTTTCTTTGCTTCGTACAACTGAAGCAAGTATCCCATTTACAAATCCTTTTGCCTTTTCTGCACAATAAAGCTTTGAGAGTTCCACTGCTTCATTTATAGCTACGCCATCTGGCACATCATCGTCATATAGTATTTCAAATACAGCTAAGCGCAGAACTGTAAGCTCTGCTTTTGATATCCTTTTTACTGTCCATCCGCTTGATTTTTCTTCAATCTGTGCATCTATTTCATCCAGATGCTCCATTACACTGTTAAACTTGCTTCGCAGTTCCTCTTTATCCTTTATAGATGCGTCTTGTATCTCATCCTCAAGATAAATATCTGCTTGGTTTAAAAGTTCTTCTTTGCTGTGAAAATCCAGACGAAAAAGCATAATGTATAAACTTTCCCTAAGTTTTTTCCTTGACATATCTATTGTACCTTACTCGTATTATATAGTAGTAGTGTTTATAGACCCTCTCCAAGGTCTTGATACTA
>CANOID010000088.1 GCA_947565985.1 uncultured Lachnoclostridium sp. | reverse complement strand
GTTATTAATGAATTGCCTCGCTTTACAACAATGCATGACAGATGGATGTATCTTATAGCAACGTGTTTTGGCAAAATATATTATGATGAAACATCATATATGCTCTATCGTCAACATGGTGATAACGCAGTTGGAAAGAATACTGAAAAATTTGCTGAATTTAAATACAGGTTAAAGAAATTCAAGAAGGATTCGACAAGTTCAAGCAAACAGGCGATTGAGTTTATGCGAATATTTAACAGGGAATTTAAAAAGAGTACCAGACGTTCTGTCAAATATAATGAAAAACTTTTAAAGCTTTTTATATATGGTAAAAAACACATTTTCATAAGAAGAAAATTTCTTAAAACTGGAAAATTTTACAGGCAACGTAGATTAGATAATTTAATTTTTAAAGTGCTTATATTGTTTAATCTATATTGACAAATATATAATATGGTGCCAAGGTCAAAAGTAGATAGCAATCCATAGCATCAGTTGGGGGCAAAATACTTTTTGACCCCAACATCATAATATATTAAAATATAAAAATTACTTGGTATAAGTGAGGTAAATGATGAAAAACTATGACCCTTACAAAAAAACGATACTTTTTATAATATCTTTAATAAGCATAATACTTATGACAGCAGTCTTTGCCTATGTGTGGTATAATTATTATTTTGATACAATGTACAGGTTTAAATTTTACCGCAGAGGTAATTATATGCTTATTGCGTTGTATGCTGTGGTACTGTTATTTTTTTCAAGTATGTATGGTGGGTTTAAGATTGGACAATTAAGAAAGGCAGAGGTCTTGTTATCACAATGCCTTAGTCTTTTTATGACTAATGTGGTAATTTATATAGTAATATCTCTTCTTGCTTTCAGGCTTGTAAACCCCACAGTCCTTCTTCTGATGATGTTAGTTGAAATGGTTATATCATCAATATTTAACTATATTGCAATTTATTTTTACAACAATATTTTTCAGCCGTGGAAAATACTTCTTATATATGGTAACAGACCAGCTCTAGGGCTTGTGCATAAGGTGGAAACAAGACGTGACAAATATGCAATATATGATGCTATTAATGTAAACGAAGGAATTGAGGCAGTAGCCGCTAAGATGAAGGACTTTCAGACTGTTATAATTGGTGATATTTCTGCAGTGGAGAGAAATGATGTACTTAAATACTGTTATGCTAATGGTATAAGAGCTTATGTTGTTCCAAAGATTTCAGATATCCTGCTTATGGGTTCTGACAGGATACATATATTTGATACGCCTTTTATGCTCTCCAAAGGTTATACACTAAGTTTTGACCAGTTGCTTGCAAAACGTATTTTAGATTTGGTTGTTGTCATTCCTTCACTTATAATTGCATCTCCTATAATGCTTTTAGCAGCAATAGCAATTAAATTGTATGATAAAGGACCAGTCTTCTACAAACAGGTGCGACTTACAAAAAATGACAAAGAATTTAAGATATATAAATTTAGGAGTATGATAGTAGATGCTGAAGGCGATGGCGTAGCTAAACTTGCAAAAGAAAATGACGACAGAATAACACCTGTTGGACATTTTATAAGAGCAACACGTATAGATGAGCTGCCACAGCTTTTTAATATATTAAAAGGTGAGATGTCATTTGTTGGACCTCGTCCTGAAAGACCTGAGATATCAAAGGAGTATTGTAAAGAAATACCTGAATTTTGTTTCCGAACAAAAGTTAAAGCAGGTCTTACAGGCTATGCACAGGTATATGGAAAATATAATACTACACCTTATGACAAACTTAAGCTAGATTTATTTTATATATCAAATTATTCTCTATGGACAGATATAAAACTAATACTTATGACAATAAAAATTGTCTTTAAAAAAGAAGCAACAGAAGGCGTTGATGATGACTGGACTACTGCTACAAGAGAGGAAGGAATAGAGGATATAGTACGAGATATAGTAGATAAATAGAGTATAAGTTAAATAGGTACTGTACATATTTTAAAAGTTGTCTGGATATATTAAATGACAAAAAGAAAGGCAGTACCAAGAAAATGAACAATCATCTTAAAAATGAGACAAGCCCATATTTATTACAACACGCGGGCAATCCTGTGGACTGGTATCCATGGGGAGAAGAAGCATTTAAAAGGGCAAAAGAAGAGGGCAGACCTGTATTTCTAAGCATTGGTTACAGCACTTGTCACTGGTGTCATGTAATGGCACATGAAAGTTTTGAAAATGAACATACAGCACAACTTCTAAACAGCAATTTTATTTCAATAAAAGTCGACCGTGAAGAACGTCCTGACATTGACAGTGTATATATGTCTGTGTGTCAGGCATTTACAGGCAGTGGTGGCTGGCCTATGAGCATATTTATGACATGGGATAAAAAGCCCTTTTTTGCAGGTACGTATTTTCCGCCACATTCTAGATATGGTATACCTAGTTTTAATAACTTGCTTATTGCTATTACAAACCAATGGCAAAATAACAGGCAAGAGCTTTTAAACTCTGCTAGTCAAGTAATGACTCATATTAAATTAGCTGAAAAATGTACTACAGATATAGTAAAACAGGATTTGGAAAAAGAGGCTTTACAGATATTTATAGATAGTTTTGACAGCAAAAATGGAGGATTTGGCATTGCACCAAAGTTTCCATCAGCACACAATTTATTATTTCTTATCTTATATTCACAGCAAAACAATAATAAAAATGCTTTAAATATGGTGACAAAAACTTTATTACAGATGCGCAGTGGTGGAATTTTTGACCAAATTGGATATGGTTTTTCGAGATATTCTACAGATGAATATTTTCTCGTACCACATTTTGAAAAAATGCTGTACGACAATGCGTTGCTTATAATGGTATATTCAGCTGCTTACTATGTTACAAATAATAGTTTGTATCTTGATACTGCTGAAAAAACAGCGGAATATATTTTAAGGGAAATGACTTCGGACAATGGTGGTTTTTATAGTGCACAGGATGCAGACAGTGATGGAGTAGAAGGTAAATATTATACATTTACTTTAGAAGAAATAATAAAGCTGTTAGGTGAAAAAAGGGGCAGCAAGTTCGCAGAGGTTTTTGGAATGACTGCTGTTGGCAATTTTGAAGGTTCTAATATCTTAAATCTTCTTAATGCTTCTTATGATGAAACAGTAAAGTTGAATGATTTAAAGAATTTGGATAAAGAAATAAGTGAAGTTTATAATTATAGAAAAAAACGTACAAAATTGCATCTTGATGATAAATATCTTGCTTCATGGAATTCTATGATGATAGCAGCAATGTCTATGTTATACAGAGTCTCACAAAAACAAAAATATCTGACAGCAGCTAAAAGAGCTAATACATTTATTGAAAGAAATTTATGCAAAGGAACACAAATATATACAAGTACTCGGAATGGTAAATGTTCTGAAAAGGGATTTCTTAATGACTATGCATTTTATGTTGCAGCATTAGTTGAACTATATAACTCAACTCTTGATATAGTATATTTAAATAAAGCAGAAAATGTTTTGGATAATGTAGTAAAAAGGTTTTCAGACAATATAAATGGTGGATATTTCCTTAGTGAAACAAAGAGTGACGGGCTGTTTATAAACCCAAAAGAAACATATGATGGAGCAATGCCATGCGGCAATTCTATTATGACATATAATTTTGTCAGAATGTATCATCTTACAGAAAAAAATGTTTACAAAGAGCTTGCAGAAGGTCAGATTGAATTTATGTCATCAAAAGCACAGCATTATCCATCAGGGTGCAGTATGTTTTTAATTGCAAAAATGCTTTATGAAAATCCACCTGCACATATCACTGTAGTGTTAAAAGACAGTAAGGAGAGTATAAGTAGTAAACTTCCATTTCTTGCTAATATAATATTAGTACAAGAGAGCAACCAATATCCATTGTTAAATAATAGTACAACTTATTATATATGTAAAAATCGTACTTGCAAACCACCAGTAAATGAATTAAATACTAAAATATAATACAATTTAAGGAATAACTAGTCAAAGCAGTGGCATTATGAATGGAGAATTATGGATAATAATAGAATTTTACAGATTGCATTACAACAGTCGGCGTATGATTGTAGTTGTAAGCCAGAAGATTTTAAAGGATATAAAAATTTAGTTTATGAGTCAGTGCCATCAGATAAGGCAAGAAAATATTTAGAGTTACCGCATATCTGTGACCTAGTATCTTATGGTAATAATATCGTAGCTTGCGGAAGAAAGGACCTTTTATCAGACATAAAGCGCTTTGTAAACAGTGCTTCAAGTATAGAACACTGTTTTGAAACACCTGCATTATATACCTTAAATAAAATACTTAAAAAAGCAGATACTCAGATTTGTTTTATGGCAAATTATTTTTTACCTGATATAGATATGGTTTTTAAGTTTAAATCAGAGTGTAAATTTGAACTTAAGATATTAAAGCCAGAAGATTTTTCTAGCTTGTATACTCCAGAGTGGAAAAATGCCCTTTGTAAAGACCATAAACATCTGGATATGATTGCTGTTGGTGCATATGATAAAGAAAAACTTATAGGACTTGCTGGCTGTTCTGCTGACTGCAATACGATGTGGCAGATTGGCGTAGATGTTCTTCCAGAATATCGAATGAAAGGCATCGCATCCGCACTGACAAATTATATAGCCAGAGTAGTATTTGAATATGACTATGTGCCATTCTATTGTGCTGCTTGGTCAAATGTGAAATCAGTTAAAAATGCAATTAAAAGTGGATTTAAATTAGGATGGGTAGAAATTACGGCAAAGCCTGTCACATTTATACAAAAAATGATGGCAGAAAGTCAAAATTAGCTAATATTACTATAAAGGTCAAAATAAAATAAATAATGAATATTAAAGGAATTGTCATTTTTATGGCTTTTCCTTTATTTTTTTGCCTTTTACCTGCCAATTAAACGAAATTGATTTCATTAGAATAAAAAATTAAGAAATTTAATTTAAGTATTGCAAAATATATAGTATTAGTGTTATAATTTTTAAAAATTATAGTATTACTATTATTTTTCTATAAAATCATTCCTATCATATAATTAGGAAAAAGTAGTAACTTGATTAAATATTATAAGTACTTTAATGAGTGAAGGAGGAAACTTATGTTAAAAAAATTTAAAAACATTGCGATACTTATTGTATTTTGTTTAATTGTAACAACTATAACACCTACAACGAGGGTGGAGGCAGCCGTATCTAGTGAAAAGTCGCTGACTACTGTGCTTGATAATGACAATAGATATTTTTCTTGTGAATTCAAAGTTAAAAAAGGCACTAGACTAAAAGTTGCAGTAAAGATTCTTAATGTTTCTGGCAAACCAGATGAAAAAAAATTTTATTGGGGAACTTATTCATCAAATATTGCAAAGGGGAGTCTATTTTATGATTACAATGAAGTTAAGTTTCTTAAATTTAAAAAAGGAAAGACTCTTGTATCGAAAGAATTTGAAGAAGATGATAGTTTTTATTATAGTTTAGAAAATGGTGGTGTAACTTTCGGTTTACCAAATGGTATAAAACGTATGAAGATAAAAATAACAATTTCTGCTGTTGATGGAACAAAATCAGTTAAATCCTTTAAGAAAAGCAATAAAAACTATTGATGTGAGGTATTAAGAAAATGGTTTTTAGTTCCTTGGAATTTGTATGCGTTTTTTTCCCTGCAGTTTTTATATTATATTGCTTAATGCCTAAAATGTATTTAAAAAATGCATTACTTATTTTGGCAAGTTTGTTGTTTTATGCATATGGAGAACCAATTTATGTCCTGCTTATGATAGCAAGTGCGTTTTTTAATTACATATTTGCCAGAATAATTGCTAATGCTAAACAAAAAAAGTTGTGGCTCTTTACTGCTATCACTGTTAATCTTGGTGTATTGTTCTTTTTTAAATATATGGCTTTTTTTGTGGAAACATGGAACTATATATCAGGACAAGACATAGAAGTTATAAATGTAAAGCTGCCAATAGGCATATCTTTTTTTACATTTCAGGCATTGTCATATGTAGTTGATGTGTATTACGAAAAAATTCTATTACAAAAAAGTTTTTGGAAAGTTTTACTATATATTTCATTCTTTCCACAGCTTATAGCTGGACCAATTGTAAAATACAGGGATATAAGTGATGCTCTTACAGACAGGAAGATAGACATAGAACAAATTTTTTATGGAATAAGACGTTTTATCTGTGGGCTTGGAAAGAAAGTATTAATTTCCAATGCTGTAGGACAAGCAGCAGACGCGGTTTTTAATGCAGACAGAATGGAAATTAATATATTAGCGGCATGGATTGGTGCAATCTCATATATGTTGCAGATTTATTATGATTTTAGCGGATATAGCGATATGGCTATTGGCCTTGGTAAGATGTTTGGGTTTGAGTTTCAGGAAAACTTTAAATATCCATATGGTGCTACAAGTATAAAGGAATTTTGGCACAGATGGCATATTTCGCTGTCCACGTGGTTTAAGGAATATCTGTATATACCACTTGGAGGCAACCGCAAAGGAAAGTTTCGCACAGGCATTAATAAATTTATAGTTTTTTTCTGTACAGGGCTTTGGCATGGTTCAAACTGGACTTTTATATTATGGGGTTTATTTCATGGATTTTTTTCTACACTTGAAGAATATATTCCTTTTACAAAAAAAATCCCAAAACCAGTGGCATATATTTATACTATGCTTGTAGTATGTATAGGCTTTGTTATTTTCCGTGCAGATACACTTATACAAGGGATATACATAATTAGCCAGATGTTTTTGGGCTTTTCATTTAGTGACCAGAGTATGAGCTTTGTAATAAACCAACTTACACCGTGGTTTGTCACTATGGTACTTACAGGAATTATTGGAATGGCTCCTATAAAGCTAGTGACAAACTTATTATGGAAAGTAGATAATTGCAAAACAGAGTTTGTTATATGGAAACATAAAGCAGTACATGCATTTTTTTCAACGGCTTCTATAATACTTTTGGCATGGTGCATAATTCGGTTATCAGGCAATACATATAATCCATTTATTTACTTTAGATTTTAAAACTAGGAGAGTTAATGAAACACATAGGAAAAATTGTTTTTATTATAATTTGTTTGGCGATGTGTGCATTGCCATCTGTCGGAATGATTGTAAGACCTACTAATACAACCACTGAAAATAAAGAGTTGGCAAGGCTACCAGACATAAAGAAAAATGGCAAGTGGAATATTAATTTTTTGCAGGAACTTGGCAATTATTTTGAAGACCATTTTGCATTTAGGCAGGAACTTGTATCAGCAGATGCAGAAATTCAAAGCAAAGTGTTTAAAGTATCAAATGTTGATACAGTGGTAGTAGGAAGTGATGGTTGGCTATATTATTCGTCAACTGTAGACGATTATCTTAGAAAAAATGTTCTTTCAGAACGGTGTATAAAAAATATAGCACACAATTTATCATTGGTACAGCAATATGTTCAGGACAAAGGGGCAAAATTTATTTTTACGGTTGCTCCTAATAAAAATTCTCTATATGGAGAAAATATGCCATTTTATCTACAAAAAAAAGCAGGTAATATAAAAAATATTGATATGTTGGAAAACGAAATAGAAAAATACAACATTTCTTATGTGGATTTATTTGCACTTTTTGAAGGATATGATGAAGAACTGTATCTTAAACGTGACTCTCACTGGAATCAGAAAGGTGCAGTGTTTGTTTATAATGCACTGCTTGACAGGCTTAATATAGAACATGACAGTTATACAGATACAGATGTTCGTTGTTTAAATCAAGAATATGGCGACCTAAATAAAATGTTATACCCATTGACAGCAAAACCTGAGCAGAACTATTTTTATCAAAAAGAAGATGTTTTTTCATATAAAACGGACACAAAGAGTGTGGAAGATGCATGGATTGAAACACAAAACAGTCAGGGAACAAGTTCTTTACTTATGTTTAGGGATTCTTTCGGCAACACATTATTGCCACTTATGGCAAATGTATTTGCAAATGGGTATTTTTCCAAAGGTGTACCACAGAATATTGCAGGATATATAGATATGTATAATCCAGAGGCAGTAATTTTTGAAAAAGTAGAACGCAATATATCAGAATTGGCACAATCTCCACCTGTTATAGAATCAGTCACAGTAAAACTTGATAAAAAATTGCATAAAGAAAATTCCAATACTTCAATTAATATAGATGAAAGTAAAGATAATGCTGATTATCTGGAAATTTCAGGTATAGTTGATGCAAGTTTTTGCGAAAAAGAGACAAATATTTATGTCAAAGTTTCAGATGTTAGTCCAGATATGGATGTTGGTATTGATACAGAAAATGTCTATAAAACATTATATACAATTGATGCTAAGTCAGATTATGGTTATAAACTGTATATTCCAAAAGAAAAATTTAATAATAGAGAAGTTATTTTTGACATAATTATTGAAAATAAAGGGACATTTCAAATTGTAAAATCTAAAACTATTAAAATTGAAGGGGTTATTCAAAATAATTTAAATTCACAAAAGAAAAGAAGACAAAAAAAATCAACTTCAAAACGTAAGGTAGTATCCAGAGAGAAAGTTTATGATTGTGATGGTTCAGGACATGGATATAGCATTATTACATGGTCAGATGGTGAGGTTGAGTATAAAGATTTTTAATATAAGGATTTTCAATATAATACTAGCGAGGAGAAAGTGAGTACTTATGAAATCCAAAAAAGTAAATATTGTAGTAATAGGTCTGTTGATTCTTGCACTTATAGGAGCTTCAACTGTATTTATTTGTGTAGCAAGGCTTGCAGAGGCTAAGCATAAGAAACTTGAAACAGGAGGTGCTTTGCCATCAGATTATAGCATTAATGGTATTGATGTTTCTGGACAGAGTATTTTAGGTGCAAAAAATATTATTGAAAGTGTTTTAGGCAACAGACAGATAAGTTTATGCGGTGTTAGTACAAATATCAATGAATTTACACAGATTAATGTAGAGTTGAAACCAGATGATATTGAAGTTTACAGTTATATAATGAACACGGGCAGTTTAGAAGCAAAAACCAGTTATAAAGTTGATAAAAAAAAATTAAAACATATTGTTAAAAGTATCAACTGTATTGAATCAGAAGATGCAAGAATTGAATTTGATAGGGGACAAGCTGTAATAGTGCCAGAGATATATGGGAATACATTAAATATTACAGATAATGTGGTTAAAGAATTAGAAACATGTTTTATAAATGGAACAGACCCAGATATATCTAAGTTTTATAAACAGCCTAAAGTTATTAGTGAGGATTTAGAGAAGGATTTAAAAAGAGCCAGTCAGTGGAATCATTATAAACTTAAATTAACTACAGGCGATTTTTCTATTATATTGTCAGATGCCTGTAAACATTTATTATGGAATGGCAAGAAAGTTATTCTTCCTAAAAAATGGATTAAAACAAAAGTAGATAATCTTGCAAAAAAGCTTGACACTTATGGAAAAACAAGGCATTTTGTAACAAATAGTGGTAACAGCATTAGTATCTCTGGTGGAACGATGGGCTGGCAGCTCAACAAAGATGAGACACAGGCTGTTATACGTAAAGCTGTAAAGAAAAAACAAAAGAATGCAGAGTTGATATGGGTTAGTAGAGGAGCTGTGATTTGGAATTCTGATACAAATAATGATATAGGAGATACATATGTGGAAGTTTCTATTAGTCAACAAAAAGTCTGGTACTATAAAAATGGAAGTGTCATACTGGAATCAAGTACAGTAACAGGTTTACCAACAACAGAACGACATACTAAAACGGGTGTACACCATATATTGTATAAACAGCGTGACAGAATATTAAGAGGGGCGGCAGGTGCTTGGAATTCTTTTGTCAACTATTGGATGCCTTTTACATGGGATGGACAAGGTCTACATGATGCAAGCTGGAGAACCAGCTTTGGCGGTTCAATTTATACATACAATGGAAGCCATGGATGTGTAAATTTACCTAGAAACTTT
>CANOID010000087.1 GCA_947565985.1 uncultured Lachnoclostridium sp. | reverse complement strand
CATTTGATAGGTTTATTATATCGGTAAATTATGAACATGTAATGTTTTACTTGTAAAAAAAATATGAACAAATTTATTTTAATTATGAACTGATTACTTACTTTTTTAGAAACTGTCAGTTTTATATTTTATGGATTAAAATATAATTTATGCAATACACTATTATAAACTACACTTTTACACACCAATAACTGTTAATATTTACAATTACTTTACAAATCTACATAAAATCAATCAGCAAGTTGTCTAACATAGCAAAAAGAGTTTCTAGTTTTTTAATTATTTAGTAACAATAATTGGCAATATTGCTGAATATTTTTGCCTGTAGATTGACATTTCTCGTCAAAATGGTACAATAAAAAAGTAGAGTTGAATTAATCAACGAAAATAAATTAGAAAGGGGAAACGGAATGAGTGAAGCAACATTTCGTGGGGGTGTTCATCCCTACGAGGGAAAAGAGTTGTCTAAAGATTTGTCAATCAAGACCGTTATGCCAAAGGGTGAATTAGTTTTCTCAATGGCACAGCATATAGGTGCACCTGCTAAACCTATAGTGCAAAAGGGTGATAAGGTTCTTGTAGGACAAAAAATAGGCGAAGCTGGCGGTTTTATTTCTGCTAATATATGTAGCTCTGTTTCTGGAACTGTTAAAGCTGTTGAACCTAGAATGATGTTAAATGGTTCAAACGCTATGTGTGTAGTCATTGAAAACGATGGAAAGTATACAGGTATCAAAGGTTTAGGAGAGGACCGTGACTATACCAAACTTTCAAATGATGAAATACGTGAAATTGTTAAAGAAGCTGGTATTGTTGGTATGGGAGGTGCTGGTTTTCCGACTAACGTTAAGCTTACACCAAAGGAACCAGATAAGATTGACTATATTTTGGTCAATGGTGCAGAGTGTGAGCCATATCTTACATCTGATTATCGTCAGATGCTTGAGTGTTCAGAAGAAATTGTGGGAGGTTTAAAAGTAATACTTAAACTTTTTGATAAGGCAAAAGGGTATATTTGTATTGAAGATAATAAACCTGATGCAATTGCAAAGATGAAAGAAATAGTGGGTGGAGAGAGTCGTATTGAAGTTAAAGTTTTAAAGACAAAGTATCCACAGGGGGGTGAACGCACTCTTATTTCTGCTGCTACTGGAAGAAAGATTTATTCAGCAAAGCTTCCTGCAGATGCAGGCTGCATAGTTGACAATATTGCTACGGTAATAGCTATTTACAGGGCAGTATGTAAATGCACTCCTCTTATAACAAGGGTTATGACACTTACTGGTGATGCATTCGCAACACCTATCAATGTCAATGTAAGACTTGGAGCAAGCCATGCTGAACTTGTTGAAGAAGGGGGAGGTTTTTCAAGGGAACCAGCTAAGATTATTTCTGGCGGTCCTATGATGGGGTTTGCCATGTTCGACCTTAACGTACCTATAACGAAAACATCATCTTCACTACTTGCACTTACAAATGATGAGGTAGCAGCAAATGAACCTTCTCCATGTATACGTTGTGGGCGATGTGTCAGTGCATGTCCGGGCAATCTTGTACCACAGAAGATGGCTCAGGCAGCTATGAACAATGACTATGATGCATTTGTTAGACTAAATGGCATGGAGTGTTATGAATGTGGAAGCTGTACATTTGTTTGCCCTGCAAAACGTCCTCTGACGCAGACATTTAAACAAGCACGCCAGTATGTAATGGCACAGAGAAGAAAGAAATAGGAGGGATAAACGTGGGTAATTTATTGAATATTTCATCATCTCCACATGTACGTGACAATTCTTCTACACAGTCAATCATGTGGTATGTAGTCTTTGCCCTTATGCCAGCTTCCATTTTTGGTATTTACAATTTTGGCTTTAATGCGGCAATACTCATTATAGCATGTGTAGCAACTTGTATGCTTACTGAGTTTATATGGCAAAAGGCTATGAAGCTTCCTATTACAGTTAATGATGGAAGCGCAGCATTGACAGGACTGCTTCTTGCATTGAACCTGTCATCAACATTCCCTGTATGGATGGCTGTATTGGGAAGTGTATTTGCGATTATAGTAGTTAAACAGTTATTTGGTGGTCTTGGTCAGAATTTTATGAACCCTGCCCTTGGTGCGAGATGTTTCCTTATGGTATCATTTGCAGGAAAGATGACATCATTTACATATGATGGCGTTACAGGTGCAACACCACTGGCAATTATTAAAAATGGAGATAAGGCATCTAGTATTGCAGACATTCTTGCAGCAGGCGATGGTCAGACACAAGTTTCTACAAGTGTACTCAATATGTTTATTGGAAATATTGGTGGTACTATTGGCGAGACTTCTGTTATTGCGGTTCTTATAGGTGCAGCATTTCTTCTTTCTAAAAAAATTATTGACTGGAAGATACCAGTGTGCTATATTTGCACTTTTGCAATCTTTGTATTGCTTTTTGGTGGACGTGGCTTTGACATTACATATCTTGCAGCAGAACTTTGCGGTGGCGGTCTTATGTTAGGTGCTTTCTTTATGGCAACTGATTATGTAACAAGCCCGATTACACCAAACGGGCAAATTGTTTTTGGTGTAGTTCTTGGTGTCCTTACAGGAATTTTCCGTGTTTTTGGTGCATCAGCAGAGGGTGTTTCTTATGCAATCATCATCTGTAACCTTTTTGTGCCACTTATAGAGAAGATTACAATTCCTGTTCCATTTGGAAAGGAGGGAATTAAGGATGGCAAATAATGAAAAAAGTACTCTTGTGCATGATGCTATAGCACTTTTTATAATAACCCTTGTTGCAGGTGTACTTCTTGGTGCAGTGTACATGATTACAAAAGACCCTATTGCACAGGCAGAAGAAAAAGCAACCAATGAGGCTTATGCAGCAGTATATAAAGATGCAGAGTTTGCAAATGATGATGCACTTACACAGGAACTTAAGAGTTTTCAAAATGATGTTGCAACAGGAAATCTGGACGCTGATATGGCAGGTGCAACTTCATATACAGATGTGGAACTTATAGAGGCAAGGACTGCTACATCAGGTGGTTCACAGGTAGGTTATGTTGTTAAAGTCAGCGGCAAAGGTTATGGTGGAGCTGTTACTATTGCACTTGGTATTACCAATGAAGGTGAGATATTAGGAATACAGATACTTGATGCAAGTAACGAGACACCAGGTCTTGGTCAGAACAGCACAAAGGAAGACTGGAACAGTCAGTACATTGGCATGACCGCTGATAAGACGCTGTCGGTTGTAAAAGACGGAAGCGGAAGTAAAGACAATGGAACTATTAATTCAATTTCGGGTGCTACTATTACAAGCAGTGCAGTGACAAGAGCCGTAAGTGTAGCATTGAAATTTGTAGCAAGCCAGCAGTAAGGAGGTAAATACATGAGTACTTGTACAGAACGTTTAAAAAATGGTATTATTACTGAAAATCCGACCTTCGTTATGATGCTTGGTATGTGTCCTACCCTTGCTGTAACATCATCTGCAATGAACGGTCTTGGAATGGGACTGACAACAACAGCTGTTCTTGTCCTTTCCAATGCATTTATATCATTGTTGCGTAAGGTCATCCCTGATAAAGTCCGTATACCGGCTTTTATTGTAGTAGTTGCTTCATTTGTAACTATTATACAGTTGCTTTTACAGGCATTTATACCAGCACTTAACAGTGCACTTGGTGTATATATTCCGCTTATTGTTGTAAACTGTATTATCCTTGGAAGAGCAGAAGCATACGCTTCTAAGAATGCTGTACTGCCATCTATATTTGATGGTATTGGTATGGGGCTTGGCTTTACGCTTGGTCTTACTCTTATAGGAATATGCAGAGAAGTACTTGGTGGTGGTGCGATCTTTGGTTTCCAGTTTATACCAGAAGATTATCATATCACATTTTTTGTACTGGCTCCGGGTGCATTCCTTGTACTTGCATGTCTTACTGCTATCCAAAATAAGCTTAAATTGCCATCTGCAACTAATGTACCAGGAGGAGATGCAAATATGGCATGTGGCGGCAACTGTGCACAGTGTACAGGAGCAAGCTGTGTAGCTAACAAAGGCATTATCGAAGCAGAGCGTGCAGCACAAAAAGCAGCTAAGGCACAGGCGGCTAAAGAAGCAGCAGCTAAGGCTAAAGCTGCCAGAGAAGCAAAGGCGGCAGCAGAGGCTAAAGCTGCACAAGCAAAGAAGGAGGATTGATTTAAGTGAATTTATTCGTTATTATGATTTCATCTATGCTGGTAAGCAATGTTGTACTTAGTCAGTTCCTCGGTATCTGTCCATTCCTTGGTGTTTCTAAAAAGGTAGAGACGGCTGCGGGAATGGGTGCTGCGGTTACGTTTGTAATAACTATTGCATCAGTAATAACATACCCTATTTATTATTTTATTTTGGTTCCTTTACATCTGGAATATTTACAGACTATAGCATTTATTCTTATAATTGCTGCACTTGTGCAGTTTGTAGAAATGGTACTTAAAAAGTTTATGCCACCACTATATGAGTCACTTGGTGTATTCTTACCTCTTATTACAACAAACTGTGCAGTGCTTGGTGTAGCTATTAACAATATTACTAATGGATGTAATTTTATTGAAAGTGTTGTAACAGGATTATTTACTGCACTTGGTTTTCTTGTTGCTATTGTAATTCTTGCAAGTATACGTGAGCATATCGAGTTTAATGATATACCTGAATCATTTAAAGGAACGCCTATTGTACTTGTAACAGCAAGTTTAATGGCTATTGCATTCTGCGGTTTTGCAGGTTTAGTATAAAAGGAGGAGAATCAAATGATACAAAGTTTATTTTTGGCAACGTCTGCGTCAGGCGTAGTGACTGCTGCCGGAGTAATAGGTGTGACAGGTCTTCTTATTGGTCTCCTTCTTGGATTTGCAGCGAAAGCATTTGCTGTACCAGTAGATGAGAAAGAGATTGCAGTACGTGAGTTTCTTCCGGGAAATAACTGTGGTGGATGTGGCTTTGCGGGATGTGATGCACTTGCAAAAGCAATAGCCGCTGGCGAAGCTCCTGTAAATGCGTGTCCTGTAGGCGGTGCAGCAGTAGCAGACAAAATTGGTGCAGTTATGGGGGTTGATGGCGGAGATGCTGTCAAGATGGTTGCATATGTAAAATGTGCAGGTACCTGTGATAAAGCTGGTATAAAGGCAAATTATTATGGAATATCAGACTGTAAGAGAGCTACAGCTATACCGGGGCGTGGAGACAAGGCGTGTTCATTTGGATGTCTTGGATTCGGTTCATGTGTTGCAGCGTGTCAGTTTGATGCAATACACGTTGAACATGGTGTTGCTGTTGTAAATAAAGAAAAGTGTGTAGCATGTGGAAAATGTATACAAGAGTGTCCAAATGGGCTTATTGAGCTTATTCCATATGATGCAAAACTTGCAGTTACGTGTTCTAATAAGGATAAAGGACCAAAGGTAATGGCTGTGTGTGACACAGGTTGTATTGGCTGTGGTGTATGCCAGAAGCAGTGTGACACAGGAGCTATTACAGTAGAAAATAATATTGCACATATAGACCAAAGTAAGTGTACTGGTTGTGGAAAATGTGCGGCTAAGTGTCCAAAGAAAATTATTATGGCACATTAAAAAGACAGATTGCAATTTTCCAGTTATTTCCATAATTTCCATAAAACGGTTTGTAAATATAGCCAAAGAATGCTGGCATTGTGAATAAATTTTTCCTCTTTTCGCATAATAATTTTGGAACCAATTATGGAAAATAACCACAGACTTACAGGTAGATAAGAATAGTAAAAAACGTACCTGTGATTTAAGTGGAAATGGAGGACAATAAAACAATGAAAGCAACTGGAATTGTAAGAAGGATAGATGATTTAGGACGCGTAGTTATTCCTAAAGAAATCCGACGTACTTTAAGAATCCGTGAGGGCGACCCGCTCGAAATATATACTGACCATGAAGGTCAGATTGTTTTAAAGAAATATTCAATGATGGGAGACTTAGGAGAATTTGCTAAACAGTATGCAGAAGCACTGTCCCAGACAACAGGTCATATTGTAGCAATAGCTGACAGGGATATAGTTATTGCAGCGTCAGGTGGCGGTAAAAAAGAACTTTTGCAAAAGCCAGTCAGCAAAGATTTAGAGCAGGTAATTGATGACAGGCAGTCAGTGCTGGCATCAGGCGGAGAAAAAAATTATAAGACAATCGCCAATGAAGAGGAACATTTTTCATTTGAAGCAATTAGCCCCATTATCTGTGAAGGTGATGCAATTGGTGCTGTAGTCCTTTTATCTAAAGAAGGAAAGGCACAGTTTGGCGAAACAGAAAAGAAATTAACTGCAACAGCTGCAAACTTTTTAGGAAAGCAGATGGAGCAGTGAAAATATGAAAAATAGAATCTATTGGTAATTGGGATGAGAAACAGCCAAGCGTATGCTTGGCTGTTTTAAAGTTGTCATATGTTGTTGACAACCATATGGAATATGTTAAAATGTAGAAATAAAAACTATGTTGCATAGGCAGTTAAACTATGCAACATAGTAAAAAGTATATTTATATTTTAATGGGAAGGTATGGTTATTAGTATGGAATATCAGATTATAAGTGATGGTTCATGTGATTTGGAAACAGATTTAAAAGAAAAATACAATGTGGAAATAGTTCCGTTCTACGTGTCATTTGATGAAAAAAAATACTATAAGGAGATTGAAGAAATTGCAATCCGAGATGTATATGAAAAAATGGTTTCTAATCCTAAGCAGTACCCAAAGACATCTCTGCCATCAGTACAAAATTATATAGACGCATTTATGCCACATATAGAAGCTGGAAGAGCTATTATATGTATTTGTATAACTACCTCACTAAGTGGCTCATATAATTCAGCTTCCAATGCCAAAGAGATAATTTGTGAAGAGCATCCCGAAGCAAAGATAACAGTTATAAATTCATATGGAGCTACGGTATTTCAACGCCTGTATGTAATTGAAGCGGCAAGAATGCAAAAACATGGGTACAACTATGAACAGACAGTAGAAAAGCTGTTAGGGCAGATGAGAGATACTGCACGTATAATTTTTACTGTTGGAGACCTTGACTATCTGCAGCATGGCGGGCGAATTGGAAAAGTAGCAGGGATTGCAGGAAGTATATTAAATCTTAAGCCACTTATAATACTGGCAGATGGTTCAATAGATTCATCAGGAATTGCACGAAGTCGTAAAAAGTCAATACTTAAAACAATAGAACTGCTTAAATCACATTTTAAAGAAAACGACGAAAAACCAGAACATTATCTATACTCTGTTGGTTTTGGATATGATAAGCATGAGGGAGAGGTTTATAGGGAAATGATTAACAATGCACTTAAAGAATTAGGTGTTAAGGAAGGAGCAGACCTAGTACAGATAGGTGCGACAATATGTGTGCACACTGGTCCTTATGCTCTTGGTGTTGGATTTGTAAAACGCTTTGAATTCTGTTAAACTAAAAAACTAGCATATAGATACTTCAAGTGTATAAAGATAGATAAAAAAGGAAAAAATTATAACATATTTTATTAAATGGAGGCTTTTATGGAATTAATGCACCAACTGGAAGCCGCCCTTAACAGTCTATCAGGTTACATTATAATTATACTGGAATTTATGGGAGTATTTATTATTACCGTTTCAGGCATAAAAGGTTTCTATAATTATATGAGACATTCACCTGAGACAAAAAGAGTTCTTGCAAAGGGTCTTGCAGTTGCACTTGAATTTAAAATGGGAAGCGAAATTTTACGTACAGTTGTCGTAAGACAATGGGAAGAAATGGTAACTGTTGCAGGAATTATTGTTTTGCGTGCTTCACTTGCTTTTTTAATTCACTGGGAAATCAGAGAAGAAGATTACAAGTAACTGCTTTTTATACTTTATATATTTGCATATCTATAGTATAATTACGTCACAGATGTTTTAAGATTTGCTACAGCTTAGTGGATAAATAGCAGTGGAGGGATGTTTGTGGGTACAAGACCTAGTGTGTACAGTACAAAAGAAATGCAGAGGATTTTAAAGGGAAATGGTTTTAAATTGTCAAGGAGAAGTGGAGACCATTTTATTTACACAGATGGCAGCAGGACAATTTCAATAAATTACAAGATAAATAAAATGGTTGCGTTAAGAATTATCAAGGAAAATAATCTTGACACATCTGTTTTAAAAAAAGTAAAAAAGATGCGTAACAAACATTAAAATCAACTGTACAGGAGGATTAGATGTATATTATTATTTTAATTATTGCATGTGTGATTTTACTTTGTGTACTTGCAGAGAAGTTTTCAGATAAATTTGGTATGCCTGCATTAATTCTTTTTATGTTTATAGGGATGTTGTTTGGCAGTGATGGCATATTAAAAATACCATTTGATAACTTTGTAATTGCAGAAAATACCTGTGCGGTTGCATTGATTTTTATTATGTTTTATGGTGGTTTTAACACAAATTGGATAGTGGCAAAAGAAGTTGCTGGCAAATCAGTTCTGTTATCTACGGCAGGAGTTCTTATAACTGCTGGTATTACTGCTCTTTTATGCAGATGTATGTTAAAAATATCAATAGAGGAAAGTTTTCTTATAGGTGCTGTGCTTTCTTCTACAGATGCCGCCAGTGTATTTTCGATTTTAAGAAAAAAGAAACTTGACCTTAAAGAAGGCACAGCGTCAATTCTTGAGGTTGAAAGTGGAAGCAATGACCCTGTGGCATATATGCTTACAATTATAGCTTTAAATTTTATGTCTCCGGGAAATAGTGAAAATATTGCAATAGTTGTGGCACAACAAATTTTCTTCGGTGTGGTTATTGGAATTGTACTTGCTAAAATGACTACAGCAATATTAATAAAAACCGAGTTAGTATCAGAAGGTCTTGATACCATTTTTATAATTGCAATGGTTTTAACCTGCTTTGGTATAAATACGATGCTTGGCGGCAATACATATCTTAGTATTTATTTATTTGGAATTATTATTGGTAACAGCAAAATCAGCAATAAACATACCTTAATTCCATTTTTCGATGGAGTCACAAGTCTTGCACAGATATTAATTTTCTTTCTAATTGGTTTACTGTCATTTCCACACCTTATGCCAGTAATTATACCAAAATCAATTGCAATCGTAGTATTTTTAACTGTAGTTGCAAGACCAATTGCTGTTTTTATCCTACTGTTGCCGTTTAGGTGCAGCATTAGACAGTGTCTACTTGTTTCTTGGGCAGGGCTTAGAGGAGCTTCTTCATCTGTGTTTGCGATAATGGCAGTTGCTAATGGAATAGCTATGAAACAGGATTTATATCACATCGTATTTATGGTGTCCTTATTTTCGGCAGCTATACAGGGAACTTTGCTCCCAACTATAGCCGCAAAGTTAAATATGGTAGACAGCAGTTATGATGTAAGAAAGACTTTCAATGATTATCAAGAAGAGACATCATTTCAGTTGATGAGAATGAATATTCCTAAAGGACATAACTGGGAAAACAAGAAAATAAAGGAAGTGAGCATACCAACTGGCTCTTTGGCAATTATGATTAAAAGAGGCAATGAGACAATTATAACAAAAGGAGATACAGGAATATTAGCTGGAGATGATATTATTTTAAGTGTTCCTCCGTATTATCCAAGTGAAAAGGAAAAATTGCAAGAATATAATATCTCTAAAGCGGACTGGTGGTGTGATAAAACAATAAGTGAACTTAATATTCCAGATGATATGTTGATTGCAATGATTGTCAGGGACGATGAAACTGTTATTCCAAACGGACAGACAAGATTGAGAGAAAATGATACACTAGTTATGTATCAATAAAGATTAAAAATATGTATTTTTATTTTGACATATTTTATTATTTGCCCTATAATGTAGTTGTAAACAGTATTACATACAATGTATGAAAAGTCTATTTCTTTAGATGTGGAATGGATAATACAATTATATAGTAATATACAAAATGCTTGATATCATATGTTAAATATGTTATTCTATACACATGATATTTAAAGAGAAAAGGTTTTGGCACGAGCCTTATGCTGTCGCTAATAGATATAAAGGTATCTTTGGCAGTAAAGATTTTAATGAAATAAATTAATCTTATATACTTTTTTTGGGTATAATGTAAAGTTTATGTAATTAAGAACTAGCCGTTGGGGTGTCAGATAAATAATCTAAGAAAGAAGGTACTTAATAGTTGAAATAAAATTATAAAAAATTATAAATAGTCTATTGTTTTTTATAACATGATATGTCATAATCATGTATAGAGGTGATAAAAATGAAATATTACACAATACATGAAATGACAGAAATTTTGGGAGTAACAGCA
>CANOID010000086.1 GCA_947565985.1 uncultured Lachnoclostridium sp. | reverse complement strand
TAACAGTAATGTGGAGTACGCACTACCTGCTTTTTAGCAGAGTTTCTATTGTCAGTCGTGTATCCACACACTTAAAAGTATGTGGTTTTACGGCTGGTATTTTATAAAGAAAGGCTGGTTACAGGCGTGAATATTTATTTTGTTTCACTTGGCTGTGATAAAAATTTTGTTGACAGTGAAATGATGGTGACATCTTTAAGAAAATCTGGCTATAATATAACATATGAACCAGATAAGGCAGACGCAATTATTGTCAATACCTGCTGTTTTATTGGTGACGCAAAGGAAGAAAGCATAAACACACTGCTTGAAATGGCAGAATACAAAGAAGGTGGAAAATGCAGACTTCTTGTTGCCACAGGCTGCCTTGCACAGCGTTACCATGATGAAATAAAAGAAGAAATACCAGAGGTTGATGTTATTATTGGCACAACAGGATATGACAACTTAGTAGAATGTATCAGATGTGCATTAGACGGCAAGAGTCAAGTAACTAAAAAAGTTGAAAGCCTTAAAAGCATTGATTATCTGCCAGAGCCGCTTATAGATAGAGATGCCCTGTCTGGCGGTGGATATGCATATCTTAAAATTGCAGAGGGGTGTGATAAGTGTTGCACATACTGTATTATACCAAAAGTGAGAGGCAAATATAGAAGTGTTCCTATGGAAAACCTTATAGCACAGGCTAAGCATCTTGCCGCCAATGGTATAAGCGAACTAATTCTTGTTGCACAAGAAACAACACTTTATGGCAAGGATATATACAAAAAAAAGAGTCTTCCAAAGCTTCTTGAAAAATTATCATGTATAGAAGGAATTAAGTGGCTCAGGATATTATATTGTTATCCTGAAGAGATAACAGATGAACTTATAAATGTAATAAAAACACTGCCAAAAGTATGCCATTACCTTGACATTCCCATGCAGCATGGTGCTAATAGCGTACTTAAACGTATGGGCAGGCGTACTGACAGAGAAGAATTGAGGGATGTAGTAGAAAAACTGCGTAGAGAAATACCAGATATAGCACTTAGGACAACAATAATAACTGGATTTCCGGGAGAGACAGACAAAGAATTTGAAGAATTAAAAGAATTTGTTAAGGAAAATAGATTTGAAAGGCTTGGTGTCTTTACCTATTCACAGGAGGAAGATACACCAGCAGCAGAAATGTCAGAACAGATACCAGAAAAAATAAAGGAATCAAGACGTGACAGCATAATGGAATTACAACAGCAAATAGCATTTGAAAAAAGTGCATCTCTAACTGGCAAGGAATTGGATGTAATAGTGGATGGATATCTGCCAGAAGACGAAGTATATATATGTAGAACATATATGGATGCTCCGGATGTGGATGGATATGTATTTGTTAACACAAATTGGCAGCTTGTATCAGGAGACTTTATAAAAGTAAAGATTACTGGTTCAAAGGAGTATGATTTAATAGGCGAAGTTATACAATAAAAACGCACAGTAATATTAAAAGGAGAATGTTATGAATTTACCAAATAAAATTACTATGCTGCGTGTAATTATGATTCCTTTCTTTGTATTTTTTATGCTGGTAGATTTTATAAATTATGCTAATTATATAGCAGCAGTGATATTTATTATAGCAAGCCTTACAGATACGCTGGATGGGTATATAGCACGCAAATATAATCTAGTGTCAAACTTTGGCAAGTTTATGGACCCGCTTGCAGATAAACTTTTAGTAAGTGCAGCACTTATCTGTTTTATTTCAATTCCAAACAATCCTATGCCAGTCTGGGGCGTTATAATAATAATAAGCAGAGAGTTTATAATAAGCGGATTTCGGCTTGTAGCTTCAGATGCTGGTGTAGTGCTTGCTGCAAGTTGGTGGGGAAAGATTAAAACCATTACACAGATGATTATGTCAGTCTTTCTTATAATTAATTTTAATGGAAAAACTATTGATATAGTAGAACTGGTGCTTATATATGCAGCTATAATACTTACAGTAGTGTCACTTGTAGATTATCTTGTGAAAAACTGGCATATAATGCAGGATGGACATATGTGAAACAGCAACAAAAAGGAAGTAAAAATAATGGAAATTGCAGAAAGAGTTGTAAAAATTCTTAAAAAACGAAAACTTCATATTTCAACGGCTGAATCTTTAACAGGGGGTATGCTTGCATCAAGTATTATAGATGTAAGTGGTGCTTCTGATGTTTTTGAAGAAGGCTATATAACATACTCAGATGCTGTAAAGCACAAAGTTCTTGATGTTGATGAAACTGCATTAAAAGAATATACTGCGGTAAGTAGTGTTGTTGCAAAGCAGATGGCAGAGGGAACTGCAAGAATTACTGGTTCTGATATTGCTATTGCAACAACTGGCTATGCTGGACCTAGTGACGCAGAGGATGGCACACCAGCGGGTACTGTGTACATTGGAGTATTCTATGATGGGATATCTGACATAAGAAAATTCTGTTTTAATGGAGATAGGAATGATATTCGCAGACAAACAGTTTATGAAGCTCTCAATATGGCAGCAGAGAAACTAGTTTAACAGGAGAGAAACAGAATTGAAGAAACGAAACATTATTGTAATTGGCGGAGGTGCTGCTGGTATGATGGCAGCTTTGACTGCGGCAGATGCAGACGCTTGTGTTACTCTTATTGAAAAAAATGAGAAACTTGGTAAGAAGCTCTACATTACAGGAAAGGGCAGGTGCAATATCACCAATGACAGTGATATTCAAAATCTGCTCTTTCATGTTATGTCTAATCCTAAATTTTTGTACAGTGCATTTAATACATTTGACAGCAAAAAATTAATAGATTTTTTTCAAAACAAAGGATTGAATCTTAAAACAGAACGTGGTCACAGGGTATTTCCAGTTTCTGATAAATCATCAGATGTTATTAAAACTCTTAAAAATGCCCTTGAGGAAAGGAATGTAAAAATATATTACAATACAGAAGTGGAAAAGATAAATACAAAGGATGGTGTATTTAAGAGTGTTAGTATAAAAAACAAGACGCTAAACGCTGATGCTGTTATAATTGCAACAGGCGGTATTTCATATCCTTCTACTGGTTCTACAGGCGATGGCTATAGATTCGCAACAGATACAGGGCATAAAATTAAAGATACATCGCCATCACTTGTACCATTTAATATTAAGGAAGATTTTGTAAAAGAA
The DNA here is from genome assembly GCA_947565985.1 of uncultured Lachnoclostridium sp. GTDB lineage: Bacteria > Bacillota > Clostridia > Lachnospirales > Lachnospiraceae > Butyribacter. The sequence goes on along the minus strand of CANOID010000086.1, from coordinate 7,207 downwards.
TTGCAGGGTCTTTCACTGCGCAATGTAGAGTTTTCACTGTCAGATGGTAAAAAAATCTTATATAGAGAAATAGGTGAAATGCTTTTTACACATTTTGGCATAAGTGGACCTTTAGTGCTTACTGCAAGCAGCTATGCGTCTGGACGTGATATATCAAATATGAAGATGGCGGTTGACTTAAAACCTGGATTGACAAAACAACAGTTAGATGAGAGAATATTAAGAGACTTTTCAGAGTGTAAGAATGGTCTTTTTAAAAACAGTCTTGGCAGGCTTCTTCCGGGGAAGCTTATACCTGTGATAATTAAACTTTCTAGTATAGATGGCGATAAAAAGGTTAATTCAATTACAAAGCAGGAGAGAATGAGACTTGTAGATATATTAAAAAGATTGGTTATGACGCCTATAAGTCTAAGAGGATTTAATGAAGCAGTAATTACAAAAGGCGGTGTTATAGTAAAAGAAATCAATCCTTCTACTATGGAGTCCAAAAAGGTGAAAGGAATGTATTTTGCAGGCGAAGTAATTGACACCGATGCAATGACTGGCGGTTATAATTTGCAGATAGCATGGTCTACTGGATATCTTGCAGGTTTATCAGCGGCAGTGACAGATATGTAGAAATGAGGGTAATTTATGCACAATATAGCAATTGATGGTCCAGCAGGTGCAGGAAAAAGCACAATAGCAAAAATAGCAGCGAAAAAGCTTGGGTTTATATATGTTGATACAGGTGCGATGTACAGGGCTATGGCACTTTATTTTATAAGAAATAAAATAAATGGCAAGGATGAAGCAGCTATATCAGGAGCGTGTGGTAAGATAGATATTTCAATAGAATATCAAAACGGTGAGCAGGTTGTACTGCTTAACGGGGAAAATGTTAATGCTTTTATAAGAACAGAGCAGGTCAGCATGATGACATCAGATATATCAAAATATGCCGTTGTCAGAAGCAAGCTGCTTGATATACAGAGAAATCTTGCTGATACAAAGGATGTTATAATGGATGGGCGCGATATAGGAACATGTGTACTCCCTAATGCAGATACAAAGATTTACCTTACTGCAAGTACATCTGAGAGAGCAAGAAGAAGATATAAGGAACAGACCAAGCGTGGCATTTCTTGTGATATAGAGCAGATTAAGCGAGATATAGCTGCTAGAGATGAACAGGATATGAACAGAGAAATTGCACCACTAAAACAGGCAGAAGATGCAGTTTTAGTTGATTCGTCTAATCTGACAATTGATGAAGCTGTAGATGCAGTGATAAACATTTATAAAAAAGGAGCAAATGGCTGCTAATGAGAGAAGTTAATGTTGCAAAGAGTGCTGGTTTTTGTTTTGGAGTTCAGCGTGCTGTAGACATGGTATATGATGAAGCCAGAAAAGCAGCCGAAACAGGAAGAAAAGTATATACGCTTGGACCTGTTATTCACAATGAATGGGTAGTATCTGATATGGAAAGCAAGGGTGTATGTGTAATAGAAGATACAGACAGTATACAGAATGGCACAAATACTACAGTTATTATACGTTCACATGGTGTATCAAAGGATGTTATAGACAGCCTTAAAGAAAAAAATGTCACAATAGTTGATGCAACGTGTCCATTTGTTTCCAAAATTCACCGTATAGTGGAAGAAAAATATAATGAGGGGTATAATATAATTATCGTAGGTAATGCAAAACATCCAGAAGTAGAGGGAATATGTGGATGGTGCAACAATTCTGCGGATATTATCGGCAGTGTTATTGAGGCAGAAAAATATGACGAACACAGGGGTGAAAAGCTGTGTATTGTGTCACAAACGACATTTAATTACAATAAATTTCAAGATATAGTTGATATTTTTCTCAAAAAGAGTTATGATATACTTGTTATGAATACAATTTGCAACGCTACCGAAGAGCGTCAGACAGAAGCAGGTACTATTGCAAGGCAATCCGACGCGATGTTAGTAATAGGTGGAAAACACAGTTCGAACACTCAAAAATTGTTTGAAATATGCAAAAGGGTATGTCCGGACACATATTTTATACAGACACTTGATGACCTGGATTTTAAGAAACTTCAATCTTTTCGTAGCGTGGGTATTACTGCCGGGGCATCAACCCCAAATAATATTATTAAGGAGGTTCAATCATATGTCAGATGTGAACAATGAATTTGAACAATTATTGGAAGAAACACTAGTAACAATCCACAGTGGGGAGATTGTAGAAGGGACAGTTATCAGCGTTAAGGAAGATGAAATCGTTTTGAACATTGGTTACAAATCAGATGGAATCATCACCAGAAACGAATACAGCAACCAGTCAGGTCTTGACTTGAGAGATGTTGTAAAAGAAGGCGACACAATGAGTGCAAAAGTCCTTAAAGTCAATGACGGCGAAGGACAGGTACTTCTTACTTACAAGCGTCTTGCAATGGAAAAGAGTAATGAGCGTATTAAGGAAGCCTATGAAAACAAAGAAGTGCTTAAAGCTACAGTTTCGGCTGTGCTTGCAGGCGGATTAAGCGTAATCGTTGATGAGACCAAGGTATTTATTCCTGCAAGCCTTGTGTCAGACACTTATGAGAAAGACCTTTCAAAGTATGCAGGTCAAGAGATAGAGTTTGTTATTAGTGAATTTAATCCTAAGAAGAGAAGAATTATAGGTGACAGGAAACAGCTTCTTGTCGCTGAGAAGAAGAAGATGCAGGAAGAACTGTTCGCAAGGATAAACATTGGCGACACAGTAGAAGGTACAGTTAAGAACCTTACAGATTTTGGTGCATTTATAGATTTAGGCGGAGCAGACGGCCTTCTTCACATTTCAGAGATGTCATGGGGACGTGTTGAAAACCCTAAGAAAGTATTTAGTGTTGGTGATAAAACAAAGGTTCTTATAAAAGATATAAAAGATGATAAAATCGCACTTAGCCTGAAGTTTGAAGACCAGAACCCTTGGTTAAAGGCTGATGAGAATTACAGTATAGGTTCAGTAGTTAAAGGAACTGTTGCAAGGATGGCTGACTTTGGTGCATTTATAGAGCTTGAACCAGGAGTAGATGCGCTGCTGCACGTTTCACAGATTTCAAAGGAACACGTTGATAAGCCTTCGGATGTATTAAAGACTGGTCAGGAAATAGAAGCAAAGGTTGTTGATTTTAATAAAGAGGACCATAAAATTAGTTTAAGTATTAAAGCATTATTGAACGATTCACAGACGGATGAAGAGCCTGCCGGTGAAGAAGTAGATGAGTAATTAATTTTATTCGCCAATCCGTAGTGAACGGATTGGCGATTTTTGGCTCTGTGAAGGAGGAAAATTTTATGAATGATTATGAAAAATTTAAGGAAAAAGTTTTCAAACTTACTAAGATAGATTTAAGTTGCTATAAAGAAAGACAGATGAAAAGGCGTATAGACTCTCTGATTTCCAAGAGAAAGATTCAGTCATATGATGAGTACATAAATGCCATTTCAAAGGATAAAGAAATGCTTGAAGAGTTCGTAGCATACCTTACAATAAATGTTTCAGAGTTTTACAGAAATCCTGAACAGTGGAAAATGCTTGAAAATGAAATGTTGCCATATTTGTTTGAAAAGTTTGGGCAGAATGTTAAAATATGGAGTGCCGCTTGTTCCACAGGAGATGAGCCATATACACTGGTAATGCTTCTTGCTAAGTTTATTCCAATTAACAGGATAAAAATTATCGCGACTGATATAGATAAACAAGTGCTTGAAAAGGCACAGGCTGGTATATATGATGAGAAAAGCCTGAAAGGTCTTCCAAAAGAGTATATTACAAAATATTTTACGAAAGTGGGTATGAGCAGTTACCAGATTTCAGATGAGGTTAAAAAGCGTGTTGAATTTAAACAGCACAATCTTTTAAAAGATGCCTATCCATCAGGTTGTAATATGATTGTCTGCCGCAATGTAATGATTTATTTTACAGAGGAAGCAAAAAACGTAATTTACAAAAAGTTTAATGATGCACTTAAAAAAGATGGTATTTTATTTGTTGGCAGTACAGAACAGATTATATCTCCTGCAGATTCGGGATTTGCAACATATAAATCATTTTTCTATAAAAAGATATAGCACATATTTGACCTAAATTTTATTATAAGCATTCCTGCCGTTTTGTTGGGCTTTGCGGTTCAGGAATGCTTTTTAGATGTTTTTTTATGGAAACATGAGTTTTTATGAAAAATGGTATTGGAAAAAACAAATTTAGATAAATCCGTAAACAATTATTTAGAATATATCCAATAGAAACATTTGGATACGTGATAAAAGCAAACAGATTGCAGTTTGGTATAGAGAAAAAACACTACTATTTTCACAAGATTCATAAGATATTATAGAAAAATATATTCAAAATCAAGGATAATGGTGACAAACGTTGTATATTCGCATACCTAAAGGTAATGGGGTTTTAAAACTGATAAATTATAAAAAAACGCATAGAATATATATCAGAAAAAAACGTATAGTGTGGCAATACACGCTGATGTTGACATGAAAAGAGGAAGAAATTATAATGAAAAGAAAAAATTTTAGGGTGTTTTTAACAGGGATATTATCAGGTATAGCACTGATAATGGTAGTTATGGTGATATTACTCTTTACAGGCAGGGCTGATTTGCGTCTTTTTCTTGTAGGAAGTAACAAATTGGAACAAGAAATTCAAAAGAAAACAAATGTTATAAAGGAGTATATAGACAGATATTATCTTGATGATATAGATAGTAAAACTATGGCAGATTCTGTTTATAAAGGAATAGTTAATGGACTTGGCGATACTTATGCTGCATATTATACAGCCGATGAATATAAAGATATTACTGAGAAGTCAAGTGGTACATATTGTGGGATAGGTGCATATGTATCTACGGACCCAGACACAGGTAATATATTAGTAGTAAGACCTATGGAAGGAGGTCCTGCTGAAATGGCAGGAATAAAAGCAGGAGATATTATTTACTATGTAAATGGTGAAAATGTCTCAGGTCAGGACCTTACAACTGTTCTTTCAAAGGTTAAAGGAGAAGAAGGTACGAAGGTAGATTTGAAAGTCTGGCGTGAAGGTGAAAGCGACTATTTAGACATTCAAGTGACACGCAAACTTATAGAAGATAATACAGTTTCTTCAAGGATGTTAGCTAAAAAAACTGGGTATATAAAGGTGACAGGATTTGAAGAAGTAACCAGTAAACAGTTTGAAAATGCAGTTGACACGCTTGAGAAAGACGGAATGAAAGCTCTAATTATAGATTTACGCAATAATGGCGGTGGACTTCTGACATCTACGGTTAAGATGCTTGATAGACTTCTTCCTAAAGGACTTCTTGTGTATACTAAAAATAAACAAGGTGTTGCAGAGGAGTATTATGCAAAAGACGATGAATGTATTAAAGTACCTGTAGCTATACTTGTAAATGAACATTCTGCAAGTGCTTCCGAAGTCTTTTCTGGTGCATTGCAGGATAAGGGTGTGGCAAAGCTTGTGGGTACCAAGACATTTGGAAAGGGCATAGTGCAGACTATATTTAATCTCGAGGATGGTACTGCATTGAAAATGACTACCTCGAAGTACTATACTCCTGAAGGAAGAAATATCCATAAAACAGGGCTTACTCCTGATATAGAGGTTAAACTTGATGAAAATACTCTTGCAAAAGATGGGCAAGACTTTGTTATAGATAACCAAATGCAGGCGGCACTGGATTATCTTGGCTAATAGTTGTAATATAATGGCACTCCCAGTATTGTATACTGGGAGTGTATTAAATTTGCTAATTATTATTCTGTTTTCTATACTCAGAGGGCGAAAACCCCGTCTGTTTCTTAAAAAGTCTGCTAAAATACAGTGGGTTGTCATAGCCTATAATAGAGGCAATTTCGGTTATATTGTATTTGGTAGTTTCAAGAAGACTCTGGGCATTGGCTATACGTATACTTAATATATAATTAAGTGGTGTTGTTCCATTGTAGAGCTTAAAGTTGCGTATAAACCAGCTTGTACTCATATTTCTTGAAGCAGCATATTCTTCAATGCTTATATTTAGATTATAGTGTTCATTAAAGTAGCTGACTGCAAGCTCAACTTCATTCTGTGCAAAACTGTTCATAATTTTATTGTCACTTGAATGTCTGTCAACCAATACAAATAGTTGTAATAAAAGTACAGCAAGCAGCTCTTCATAATGTGGTCTGCAAAGCTGCAGTTCTTGTATCATTTCTCTGTAAATTTTTTGATATTCAGGAGAAATTCCTGTATTAATAATATGTTCTGTGACTGGAAAGTGATGTCTTTTTAGTATCTGTTTAACATTTCTTCCTGTAAAGTGAACCCAGTACACTTCTGTCTGGTCTTTGGCAAAGTATACATATCTCTGCATTTCTCTTGGTCTGTAAAGCACCATATTACCAGCAGGAACTATGGTTTCTTCGTCCTCCTTAAAGTAAAAATGCACCTTTCCCGCTGCAATATATAAAAGCTGGTAATCAATACGTCCTTTGGGTCTCCATGTTGGAAGTTTTTGGTTTTTAAAAAGATGGTAAGTGCCACTGCTACCAACAATGAGTGGTTTGCTTTTGTCTTTAAAATCAACTAGGGAGTTGTGAAGGTATCCTGAATTTATATACATATTTACATTATCCTTTTTTTAATGTTAGTTGCTACACATCTGCTATGGCTGTGTATATTAATATTGTATCATTTTGTGCATATTTTGTCCAATACAGTTTATGGACAAAAAGTTTAGCTAAATAGTATAATATAGCTACAAAACACAAAGAAATTCAAATAAGGAGGAATGAATATGATTGTACCTAAACATTATGAAGACTTAAAAATACTGCATGAAAATACTATGTCACCAAGAGCGTATTATATTCCTGCATCAAAAGATATGGGAAACTTGGTTCATAACAGAGAAAAATCAGACCGTATTCAAATATTAAATGGAGAGTGGAAGTTTAAGTACTTTAATAGCATTTATAATTTACAAGACCAGTTTTATGAGAATGATTATCTGGCAGAAGATTTTGAAATGGTGACGATACCAAGTATGTGGCAAGGTTATGGATATGATTGCCACCAGTACACCAATATTCGATATCCTATACCGCTTGACCCACCATATGTGCCACAAGAGAATCCATGTGGAGCTTATATCTGTGATTTTAATTATAATAAAAAT
>CANOID010000085.1 GCA_947565985.1 uncultured Lachnoclostridium sp. | reverse complement strand
GACAGAAGAACAGTTACTTGAAGCTGGTATTGCCCCTGACCTTATCAGATTTTCAGTGGGACTTGAAAATTCAGAGGATATAATTGCAGATTTAGAACAGGCATTTAAACAGATATAAAATAGACGTTGAAAGGCTGGTTATTTTTATAGATGAATGTTTACAAGGTAAAAAAACTTAAAGACCCTATAGATATATGCGTGAATGTGCCTGGTTCTAAAAGCATCACCAATAGGGCATTACTGCTTGCTGCAATGGGCAGTGGTGAAACACATCTTAAAGGAGTACAGTTTAGTGAAGATTCTTATAATTTTATGAAAGCACTTAAAGAACTTGGCTTTAAGACTGATATAGATATGGAGGCTAAGAGTGTAAAAATTACTGGAATGAATGGGACAATACCAGCGAAAGAAGCTTCTATATACGTTGGAAGTGCTGGAACGGCAGCAAGATTTTTAACGGCATTTACAGCGATGGGTGATGGAACTTATACATTAAATTCTTCGGAACAGATGAAAAAAAGACCTATGAGAGAGTTGTTAGAAGTCCTTGAAGAATTAGGTGCCAGCTTTACATGGCTTGGCGAAAAATACAATTTTCCTATGAAGGTTACAGGTATAAGAAAAAAGATAGCGGATGACAACTTTTTTGTTGCAGACAGGACTGTATCATTAAATATAGATAGAAGCAGCCAGTTTTTAAGTGCAATTCTTATGACAGCTCCATCTATATTTAATTTTCTTGTGATAAACCTTACAGGTAGTAGGGATGCTAGGTCATATGTAAAAATTACAGAACAGATGATGAAACAGTTTGGTCATAAAGGTGTAAGAAAACTTAGTGTAGACAGTTATAAAGTAGATGGTGGATGCTATAATATAAAAGAATATCAGATAGAACCTGATGTTTCAGCGGCGTGTTATTTCTATGCAATGGCTGCGGTAACTGGCGGCACAGCTATAGTAAGATATATAAGAAAAGACAGCTTGCAAGGTGATATGAAATTTATTAATGTACTTGAGATGATGGGCTGTACTACAAAATGGACCAAGAGTGGAGAGCTTAAGTTATATGCTCCAGAAAATAAAAAACTTAATGGCGTAGATATTGATATGGGAGACTTTTCAGACCAAGCACTTACACTAGCGGCAATAGCACCGTTTGCAAGTTCTCCGGTAACAATAAGGGGAGTGTCACATATAAGAGGGCAAGAGTCTGACAGAATAGCAGTTATTGTAAATGAACTTGGACGTATGGGGATAAAATGTGATGAGTTGAAAGATGGTGTAATTATTTATCCGGGTACACCTTTGCCAACGATAGTACAGACTTATAATGACCACCGCGTGGCAATGGCATTTACAGTAACTGGCATGGCAGCAGAGGGTATAGAAATAGAAAATCCTATATGCTGCAATAAGACATTTGCGGAATTTTTTGATGTTATTGAAAGCTTATATAAAAGCTATTAAGAATGGAGACTAAAGTGAAAAATATAATTGGATTAATTCAGGAAGAATTGAGTGAAGCATTTAAAAAAGCGGGATATAATGAAAAATATGCAAAGGCAACACTGTCAAACCGTCCTGACTTGTGCCAGTATCAGTGCAATGGTGCACTTGCTGCTGCCAAAGAATATCATAAAGCACCAATGCAGATTGCGGAGGATATTGTAAAAATATTAAAGGACAGCAGCAGTTTTAAAGAAATTACAGCAATAAAACCAGGATTTATAAATATAATATTGGATGATGCTTTTCTAGCAGATTTTATCAATAAAATGACAACAAGTGAAACATTTGGATGTGATAAAACGGATAGTCCTAAGACTATTGTTATTGATTATGGTGGAGCCAATGTTGCAAAACCACTTCATGTAGGGCATCTTAGACCAGCAATAATTGGTGAAAGCATTAAACGTATTGCACGCTACATTGGGCATAATGTAATAGGAGATGTACACCTTGGTGACTGGGGACTGCCTATTGGACTTATAATTATTGAAACAAAGCGTCGTCATCCAGAACTTCCATATTTTAATGAAAGCTTTGAAGGAGAGTATCCAGAAGAAGCACCATTTACAATAAGTGATTTAGAAGAAATCTATCCATATGCAAGTGCCTATTCAAAAGAACATTCTGAATATAAGGAAGAAGCACAGGAAGCAACAGCACAGCTCCAGTCGGGCAGGAGAGGTTATCTTGCACTGTGGCAGCATATTATTAATGTGTCAGTAAAGGATTTGAAAAGGATATATACAAAACTCAATGTGGAATTTGATTTGTGGAAGAAGGAGTCCGATGCACAGCCATATATACCAAATATGGTAAGGGATATGAAAGAGGGTGGATATGCACATATTGATGATGGTGCTTTAGTAGTTGATGTTAAAGAAGATACAGATACAAAAGAGATACCACCATGCATGATACTAAAGTCGAATGGTGCAACACTTTACAATACCACTGACCTTGCTACTATTGTAGAACGCAGGAAGCTTTTTAATCCATCAAGAATTATCTATGTTGTTGACAAAAGGCAGTCACTTTATTTTGAACAGGTGTTTAGATGCGCAAAGAAAACTAAAATTATAGATGCAGATACAGACTTGATATTTTTAGGCTTTGGAACGATGAATGGTAAAGACGGAAAGCCTTTTAAGACACGTGATGGCGGTGTGCTGCGACTTGAAGTCCTTCTTAAGGATGTAGAAGAGCAGGTACTTAGCAAGATGACAGAGCGTGATATGGATAAGAACGAAATTAGTGAAACTGCTTTAAAGATAGCCCTTGCTGCTATTAAATATGGTGATTTAAGTAATCAAGCATCCAAGGACTATATATTTGATATGGAGCGCTTTATTTCTTTTGAAGGCAATACAGGTCCATATATTTTATATACAATAGTTCGTATTAAGTCATTGCTTGCAAAGGTTCAGAAAGAAGGTATAATTATTAATGAAGATATGCCAATTACACCTTCATGTAGTCAGACAGAAACAGATGTGATGCTTTCACTTTGCAAATGGCAAGAAACTGTAAATGCTGCGTATGAGGAACTGGCACCGCATAAAATTTGCCAGTTTGTATATGAGCTTTCAGATGCTTTTAATAAATTCTATCATGAAAATAGAATAGTAAATAATGAAGATGTAAAACGGCGTGATTCATATATAAAACTCAGCCGACTTGTTGGTGATGTGCTTGAAACAGCAGTAAGACTTCTAGGGCTTGAAGCACCAGAACGTATGTAAAAAAGGGTTTGATTAAACAATGGAACAAAAAGAATTAATGGAATTATTAAACAAGGTTTCAAATGGGCAGATAATGCCCAGTGAAGCCTTATTAAAATTAAAAGAAGAACCATTTCAAGATTTAGGATTTGCCAAAGTTGACTATCACAGAGCACTAAGGCAAGGCACAGCAGAGGTAATATTTGGAGCAGGTAAAACACCAGAACAGATTTTTAAGATAGCTAAAGCGATGCAGGACAAGGGGCAAAAACTTGTTCTAGTTACAAGACTTGACCAAGAAGCATATGAATACATTAAACAATATCTTCCACTTAAGTACTATCAAGAGAGCAAAGTTGGTATACTTGGAGATATGCCAGAAAAAGATGGAGATGGAGAGATTTTAATTGCTACTGGTGGAACAAGCGACATTCCAGTGGCAGAAGAAGCTGCACTTACAGCAGAAGCGTTTGGAAATGAAATTGTGCGTCTGTATGATGTAGGTGTAGCAGGGATACACCGACTTTTTGCCAATCTGGATAACATTATGAAAGCACGTGTTATAATAGCAGTTGCTGGAATGGAAGGGGCACTTGCAAGCGTTATCGGTGGTCTGGCAGACTGTCCTGTTATTGCAGTACCTACAAGTATAGGATATGGTGCATCATTTGGTGGCTTGTCCGCACTTCTATCTATGCTTAATTCTTGTGCAAGTGGTGTAAGTGTTGTTAATATTGACAATGGATTTGGGGCAGGTTTTCTTGCCAGCAGAATTAACCATTTGGAGGGTAAATAATGAGAACATTATATTTAGAATGTAATATGGGTGCTGCCGGAGATATGCTTATGGCAGCACTTATAGGTCTTTTTGAAAAGCCAGAAAATATGATTGCAAAACTAAATAATCTAGGAATACCAGATGTGGAATACCATATTAGTAATGTAACAAAATCTGGAATTAGAGGAAAGCAGATGTCTGTACAGGTATGTGGCGGACAGGAAGAAGGGCATGAACATATAGACAGTCATGAACATCACGGGCATAGTCATAAACACACACATACACACACAGGATTGCCGGATGTGGAACATATTTTAGATAGTCTGAATATTCCAGAAAAAGTAAAAAATGATGCGAAAGCTGTATACCATTTAATCGCAGAGGCAGAGAGCAACGCACATGGATGTCTTGTGGAACAGATTCATTTTCATGAAGTAGGAACTATGGATGCTATTGCAGATGTTGTAGGAACTTGCTATCTATTACATGAACTAAATTTTGATAAAATTATTGCATCTGCCGTAAGGACAGGATATGGACAGATTAAATGTGCTCATGGCATTCTTCCAGTGCCAGCACCAGCTACAGAGTATTTATTAAGAGGAATTCCTATCTACGCTGGTAGAATAGAAGGTGAAATGTGCACACCTACAGGTGCAGCACTTCTTAAATACTTTGTTTCTTCATTTGGTGAGATGCCTGTGATGCAGATAGAAAAAACAGGTTATGGAATGGGAAAAAAGGATTTTGAAAGCATTAACTGTGTTCGGGCTATGCTTGGAACTACTGCTGATTCTAAAGAACAAGTCTGTATCCTTTCATGCAATCTGGATGATATGACACCAGAAGCGATAGGTTTTGCTATGGAAGAATTGTTTAAAGCTGGGGCATTAGATGTATATACTACACCAGCTAATATGAAAAAAAACCGTCCTGGAATACTGTTTAATTGTATATGTGAAACTAAGCAGTGTGATAAGATGGTACATCTTATGTTTTTACATACAACAACGCTAGGAATAAGAGAAACTATGTGTAACAGATATATATTAGAGCGTACTACTACTATAGAAAAGTCATTATATGGAGATGTGCATATAAAACACGCTTCAGGATGGGGAATTTCACGTAGTAAACCAGAATATGAAGATATTGCAAAAATTGCAAGAGAAAAAGAGATTTCGTTTTTACAGGCGACTGATTCACTCTTGTAAGAACATTTAATAAGGTATATAATTATAGCAATATCATTTTTGCATGGAGGGGCTGTTATGAAAACAACATCAGTTAAAGGAACCAGAGATTATCTTCCAAAGGAGGTACAGATACGCGACTATCTGCAAAGTGTCATTTTAGAAACTTATCGTGACGCAGGCTTTTGTCGTATTACAACTCCTGTTCTTGAAGATTCTGTTAATCTTGATAAAAGTGATGGTGGTGAAAATCTTAATCTTATATTTAAAATATTAAAGAGGGGACAAAAGCTTTCCTCTGTAATTTCAGGCGAGAGTATAACAGAAACAGAACTCTCAGATATGGGTTTGCGTTATGACCTTACACTTCCGCTGTCACGCTACTACGCTAACAACAAAAATGAGCTTATGTCACCATTTAAGGTCATACAAATAGATAGAGTATATCGTGCTGAACGTCCACAGAAAGGACGTTTACGTGAATTTATGCAGTGTGACATTGACATTATTGGTGATGCTACACACAATGCAGAAACAGAACTTATTTTGACTACTACAAAAGCATTAGAACGTGTAGGTATTAAAAAATACAAAGTAAAGATAAATGACCGGCGTATATTAAAGAGTATTTTTGCATATGCAGGATTTGAGGAAAGTGATTTTGAAAGGCTTGCAATTATTTTTGATAAACTTGATAAAATAGGCTTAGATGGTATAAAAGAAGAACTTGAGAACGGAAACTTTAATAAAGAAGCGGCAGAAAAGTTTGTATTGCTTTTTGAAGATGGAAAACTGTTGCTTGACAATATTTCGGGTATTTGTGAAGAAGGATATGTACAAGATATAAAAAACATAATTGATACAGTTACAGAAGTTTCAAAAGGCAATGTTGTTATAGAGTTTGAACCTTCACTTGTGCGTGGACAGGGCTACTATACAGGCACTATATTTGAAGTGGCAGCAGAAGGTTACAGTGGTTCAGTAGCAGGAGGAGGTCGATATGACAATCTTATTGGCAAGTTTTTAAATCAAGATATTCCAGCGGCAGGTTTTTCGATAGGCTTTGAAAGAATATTTGAAATACTTATGGAAAATAAGTATGAAATTCCCGGACAGAAAAAATTAATTGCAGTATTTTATGAAAATGCGGATTATGCAGGTGCACTTTTAATTGCAGAAGAGCTTAGAAATGATTATAGAGTATCTGTAATGCCAAAACCTAAAAAGTTTGGAAAATTTCTCAATAAACTTGAACAACAAGGCTTTAGTGGCTTTGCAGTATATGGGCAAGAAGACGGTGTAAAGTTCTTTGAGAAAGACTACAATAAATAGGAAATGAGGTTAAAACAGCAGAAGAAAAACTTGATTCTTTTAATAATTGATAAAAGTGATATAGAGGGGATTTTTGGAGCGCTGTAAAAAATAGAACAGGGGGGATTTTTATGAGGCAGATAAATAATAATATCATAAAAAATAAAGCCAAGCAGGGCAATACATTTGTATTTATGGCATTAGCAGCATTTGTATGTATATTTTTTTCTGTCAATTCAGCTAATGGTAAAAAGATTGGGCTGAGTAGCACAAGCATGGAAATTGAAGAAGGTAAAAGTCAAGTCCTTAAAGCAAATAAAAAAGTAAAGTGGAGTATTAAAAAAGGAAAAGACTATATAGCACTTAAAAAAATAAAAGAAAAAAGTGTAAAAGTCTATGGAAAGAAAGCAGGCAAGGCAACAGTACAGGCAAAATTTAATGGAAAGACATATACTTGTAGTGTAAATGTACTGGAAGTTCCTTCAGATGATAATAGTACTACCAAGAACGATGTTGTAGACAAAGAGTGGAAGGCAGTTGCAGACTTTGGCTCAGAGCTTTTGAAGAATACATGGAAGAAAGATGAAAATATAATGATTTCTCCTGTATCTGTCTTTAATGCACTTGTTATGGCTGCCAATGGTGCAAGTGGGGAAACTCTTGCACAGTTTGAAGAAGTATTTGGTATTTCATTAAATGAGAGCAACAATTATTTTAAATCTTATAATGCTTCACTGCCTTCTGGTGACAAGTATAAGTTAGACGTTGCCAATTCTATCTGGATACGCAACAGTTTTAATGTAGAACAGGATTTTTTACAAAAAAATAAAGAAATATTTGATGCTGAGGTGCAACAGACAGAATTTAACAACAAGACGGTAAGTGATATAAATAACTGGGTTAAAGAAAATACAGATGGTATGATTCCAGAAATTATTAATCAAATTTCGCCAAATGCACATATGTATCTTATCAATGCACTTGCTTTTGATGCAGAATGGAAAAAAGTTTATAATAAAGATGAGATAATAGATAACATTTTTACAAAGGAAAGTGGAGAAACTGATAATGTTCCATTTATGTATTCTAACGAAAATACATATATTGAAGATGACAACACAACAGGCTTTGTAAAATACTATGCGGATTCCAAATATGCATTTGTAGCTCTTTTACCAAAAGAAGGCATTAAAATGAAAGACTATATTAAAACATTGAATGGTAAAAAACTTAGAACATTGTTTGACAATAAAATAGATGTTAAAGTAAATGCTTCTATTCCAAAATTTAAGTCTGAATATTCGACCTCTTTAAGAGAAACTCTTCAAAAAATGGGACTTATAGATGCATTTAATACTCTTAAAGCAGATTTTTCAGGTATGGGTATACCAGACAGTGGTTCTGGTCTATGTATAGCAGATGTACTTCATAAGACATTTATTGAAGTAGACGAGAAGGGAACTAAAGCAGGAGCTGTAACAGGAATTGTTATGGAAACTACAGGTGTAGTCGAAATAAAGACAGTGCATCTTGACAGACCTTTTGTATATATGCTTGTTGACTGCGATTCATGGATTCCAGCATTTTTAGGCATGGTGCAAAGTTTATAATCTGGCAATAAAAGTGTGTTGATATTTATACAGTAAAGTTATATACTAATATTCAATTAATATAAAATATAATTTAGAAAGCTGTGAGAATATGAAAAAGAAAAAAACAGATGAACTTAATAATGAGGCAGCAACTATCGAACAGGCAGGCATGATACCAGACATTCCTTTAGATATACCAGTAAATACCAATAAAGGAAAGATTTTAAAAAAGATTCTTTTAATTCCTGGTTTTTTATGTCTGGTCACTGTTATTGCATATCTTGCAGGCGTGGTGTATTACCAATCACATTTTTTTGAAGGAACGAATATATATGGTACAGATGTTTCCAAAATGAAAGTGGAAGATTTTGAAAAAGGTCTGGAAGACTATTCACTTACAATAGTACAAAAAGATGTGAATGGTGAAAAGTTTGAAGAGACGCTTTTTAGCTCAGACCTTGGAATCTCTGTATCTTCTACAGATGAACTTACAAAAATTATGAAAGAGCAGAATGCATGGAGATGGCCATTACATCACAATGCAATATATGCTGGAAGACCTACATTTATAGCTTGCAATCCTGATAAGGTAGAGGAGGCAGTAAATGGTCTTAGAAATATGCAGAAGGGTGAATTTATAAAGCCTCAAAATGCTTATATTTCAGACTATAAAAAGGGTCAAGGCTATGAGATAGTAAGTGAAGTTAATGGCAACAGGCTTAACAAAAAAGCTGTTATAGAGGCTGTGAAAAATGCAGTTACAGGTCTTAGCTCTGAACTTGACTGTGAAGAAGCTGGTCTTTATAAAAGACCTAGGGTGCTGTCAGATAACAAGAAGCTTAATAAACTGGCGGATAAGCTTAATAAATACACAAGTACAAACCTGACATATGAGTTTGGAGACAATACGGAAGTGTTAAACGGAGATACTGTTAATAAATGGATTTCTGTAAAAAAGGATAAAGTAATTCTTGATGAAGATAAGGTGGCAGATTTTGTAGCTTCTCTTAGAAAAAAATATGATACAATCTTTCGTTCTAGAGAGTTTAAAACCAGCTATGGACCAACTATCACGATTACAGGTGGTGATTATGGTTGGTGGATGAATACAGCACAGGAGACAAAAGAGCTGTCAAAGCTTATTAAAAATGGTGAACAAGGCAGCAGAACGCCTTGTTATTACCAGACAGCCGACCGCTATGGCTCACCAGACTATGGTGATACTTATATTGAAATAAATCTCACTGAACAGCACGTTTTCCTGTATAAGGATGGAGAACTGGTGTTAGAGACAGATTGTGTATCAGGCAACAGTGCACGTGGTTTTGATACACCAGCAGGAGTATATGGCATTACATATAAGCAAAGAGATGCAACATTAAATGGTGAGAATTATTCTACACCTGTTTCATACTGGATGCCATTTAATATGAATATAGGACTTCATGACGCTGACTGGAGAACTTCATTTGGAGGACAGATATACAAGACAAGCGGCTCACATGGATGTGTCAATCTTCCGCCAGATGCTGCAAGAAGAATATACGAGGTAATACAGACAGGAACACCTGTAATTTGTTACCATCTTTCCGTTTCACAAAAAGCAGCATAAAAAATAATAGTAATATCATTATTTAATTATCATATTATATATAAATATTATAAAATGGTATTGGAAAATAATGATGGAAGAAAAATCAAACCAGTTGGAAAATAACTGCAATTTTATGGATGTAAAACCAGTTATGGTAGATTTGCCATATCCTCCAATAAAAGTGGAGAGTAAAAATCTAATTTATGCCAATATTTTAAATATTGACTATTGTGGCGCTGTATCAGAAATGTCAGCGATTGCACAATATATCAATAATGAAAATCGTTTATCATGTGAAAGATGCCCTGCGGCAAGGACAATTCTTGGAATTGCAATGGCTGAAATGGTTCATTTGCAAAAACTTGGGGAAATGATTTTTTTACTAGGTGGAAATATTGACTATACAGTAAAATTAAACAATGGCAAACATATGATGTGGACACCACAACATATTTCGATTCCACATAACTTCCACAAGATGATTTTAGCTGGTATAGAATCAGAAAAAGCAGCAATAAACCAGTACACAGCACACATAAATATGATACATGACAGATATATTAATGATGTATTATCAAGAATTATACTGGATGAAGAGTACCATATTATGTTTTTAAATGTATTGGCTAAAGAAGTATAATACTAATGGCAACATCGTTTAATAAACCAACTGAATTAGTTGTTTTTAAACGTATGTTGCTTTTATCTTTTATTCTGAGAGGGTTTCCCAATATTGTAGAAGTTCTTCAAGCTTTGTGTCATTGGCTTCATGTTCTTTAGAAAGCTCCTGTAAAAGAGATATATTTGTTCCATTAGCG
>CANOID010000084.1 GCA_947565985.1 uncultured Lachnoclostridium sp. | reverse complement strand
AATGACGACAGTGCAAGCAGAGAATTTTACTGTGAAGTGATTATGGATGAAGCAGATAAGATGAATAAAATGGTAAAAAAGTTGCTTACACTTAATCAGATTGAATTTGGAAAAAATCAAGTGACATTTGAGCGTTTTGATATAACAGAGGTAGTAAAACAGGTTATAAATTCTGCAAGCCTTTTAGCAAACCAGAAGGGAGCCATAATAAGTATGCCAGATTATGGTCCTGTATATGTCTGGGCTGATGAATATATGGTAGAAGAAGTTGTAACTAATTATATAAGTAATGCTTTAAATCATGTTGCAGGTGAAATGAAGATAGATGCCAGCATAGAAAAGCGTAAGAATGTGGTGCGTGTGAGTGTTTTTAATACTGGAAACTGCATACCAGAGGAAGAACTTAGTAAAATATGGATAAAATTTTATAAGGTTGACAAAGCACGTACAAGAGAGTATGGTGGCAGTGGCATAGGGCTTTCAATAGTTAAAGCAATAATGAATTCCATGAATAAACAGTGTGGTGTGAAAAACTATAAAAATGGTGTTGAGTTCTGGTTTGAACTTGATAGTGAACTACCCATTGTCTAAAGCCAGTGGGATTGCGACCGCTTTATTTCAAAACAGCTAGAAGATATATACAGATAATGTTTTCATTGACGCAAGTAGTGATTTTATGGTACTATATTATTATAATATTTTGTAAAGATTTTGGGAGGTATACAGGTATGAAAAAGCTATATGCCGTTTTACTTGTTATGTCTATTGCATTGACAGGCTGTGCGAGCTTTCCTGATTTATCTGAAAAGGAAAGCGATATGATAAGCCAATATATTGCAGGTGCGGTTCTAAATTATACTAAGGGATATCAGTATTCATTTAATTATGACAGAACTGTACTTGAGCCTACACTGCCTCCTGCTCCTACGTTAAAACCTGTGTCTAAGCCAGAGACACCAAATAATAACACAGGACAGGGTAGTTCGGGACAAAACAAACCTGTAACAAAAAATGTCAGTCTTAGTGAAATGTATAATATTTCAGGTATTAACATCAGCCCTGTATCTGTTAGGGTAAGAAAAGACATTGTGACAGATTTTTCATCTGTTTCGGCTGGTGTTGGCAAAAAGCTTGTTATTGTATCATTTAAGATTAAGAATAATTCATCAAAAGCACAAAATGTAAATCTTGCTGGACAAAATGTAAGGTATTCATTAACAATGAATGGCAAAGGCTGTGGTCAGGCTATGCTTACTATTGTAGAAGGCGATATGATGGGATTTAACCAAAAAATTGCAGCAGGTAAGAGTGCACAAGGGGTATTGTTATTTCAGGCAGATTCTTCCGTCAAGGCTAAGAAAGTGATTGTAGAAGCTGTAAGTGGTAACAAAAAGTCTGTGATTAATGTCAAGTAACTAAATATTGGAGGTATACAAAATATGGAAACAGGAATTTTATTGGAAAGTGGAACTAATGAATTAGAGATTTTGGAGTTTAGTGTAGGAAAGAATTACTATGGTATTAATGTTGCAAAGATACGTGAGATTATTTCATATCAGACACCTACGCCTATTCCGAACTCTGACCCACGTATTGAAGGCATATTTATGCCTAGAGATGAAATTATATCTATAATTGATTTGGCAGAAGTCATGCACCTTGAAAAACCTGAAAAGGTAACTAATGATATGTACATAGTTACAAACTTTAACCAGCTTAACACTGCATTTCATGTAAATGGAGTAGTTGGCATTCACAGGGTTTCATGGTCTGATATAGTCAAACCTGATTCAACCATTAATACTAGTGGGGAGGGAATGGCAACAGGTATTATACGTATAGATGGAAAACTTATCATTATTCTTGACTTTGAAAAAATAGTGTCAGAGATTAACCCTGAAACAGGTCTTAAAATTTCTGATGTTGAACATATGAAGAATAGGACACGTAATGAAAGCCCAATACTTATTGCAGAAGATTCCTCGCTTCTTAGCAAGATGATTGTAAACTGCCTCCAACAGGCTGGCTATACAAACTTGACAACCACTGACAATGGAAAAGAGTGCTGGGATAAACTTCAAGAGTATCTTAAATCAGGCAATATTGATGATAAGGTTGCGTGCATTATCACTGATATAGAAATGCCACAGATGGATGGGCATAGGCTTACTAAGCTTGTAAAGGAAGATGAAAATCTTAAACATTTGCCATTGATTATCTTCTCATCACTTGTCAATGATGAGATGAGACGTAAAGGTGAACAACTTGGTGCTGATGCACAGCTTTCTAAGCCAGAAATTGGTCAGTTAGTAGGTGCAATTGACAGGCTAGTAGGCAATACTACAGGGGAATAATTATATGTAAGGGAGCTGGATAGGCATTGAGTGAAGAAAAGGAATTAGACCAGATAGAAAATGACGCATTAGAGAGTGACAGTGGGCTAGACACCCTTGATAATTTTGTTGAACTTGATGATTTACAAAATCTTGAAGGTCTTGATGATTTAAGCGGTTTAGGTGACTTAAGCGATTTAAGTGGTGTCGATGAACAGGTACAGATACCATCTGCTATAGAAGAAATGTCAGAAGAAGGGATAAGTGAATCTGAAGCAGAGGATGAGATATTACTTGACCACTTGGACATTCCTGACCTAGAAGATATAGCAGGCTTAGATATGGAAGAACCAAAAGAGCCTGCTGTTCTCGAAAGCAGCATAGAAGAAGATACAGATACTGCAGAAAAAGATAACACTGGTGATGAAGAGATTGATTCTATGCTTGAAGGTCTTTTAGACAGTCTTGATATAAATGGTTCTATTGACGTTCCAGAGAATGAAAGGACAGTAGATGTTGCTACAGAGCCAGAGTCAGAACCAGTAAATATTGAGCCAGAAATTGGCGAAGTTCCATTGGAAATCTTGGAGGACACAGATGTTAGTATAGATAAACCTGAACCTGTCTTAGTAGATGAAAGCAGTATAGAATTAGAGAATAGTGTTGCTGAACTTACGCTTGATGATGGCAGCAGTATAGAGCTAGAGCAAGAGCAAGACGATGACACAGGCATAGGCATTGATGGAATGCTTGATGACCTTATGATGGCACACAATCCTGATTTTATGGATGCTTTAGGATTGGATATAAATGGCGATGAAAAACTTCCAGAGGATGTAAAGAAAGACGCAGAGGAAAGGAAGAAAAAGAAGGAAAAACAAGTAAAAAGGTTAAAGAAAGAAAAGGAAGCACTAGAGGAAGGCGAGGGAGGAAAAGAAAAGCGTCCTGGTTTCTTTAAGCGTCTATTTGGCAATGTTGTAACAGAAGAAATTGCTGAAGCAGAGCGGCAGGCTAAACTTGACGAAGAAGAAAAAGCTAAGACTAAAGCTGAAGAAAAAGTTAAAGATGAGCAGGAGAAACAGGCAAAGAAAGAGCTAAAGGCTGAAGAAAAGCAGTTAAAGAAAGAAGAAAAAGCTGCTAAGAAAGCTAAAAAAGCTGAGGAAAAAGCCGCTAAAAAGGCGGAAAAAGCTGCTAAGAAGGCGGAAGAAAAAGAACTTGAAGAAAAGGAAGTCGTTGGCAAGCTTAATAAAGCAGGTGTTACAGTGGTAGTTGTCTGTGCTGTAATGATGTTGGCAGGTGTTATTATCGGAACTAATATATTTGGTTATAGGCTTTCAAAGTCTGAAACAGAAAGGTATTTCCAGCTCAAGAGGTACAGTGATGCATATGATGAAGTTATAGGTTCTAAACTGCAAAAAAAAGACCCAGATGAATATGAAAAGATTATCACTGTAATGAAAGTGCAACAATCCTTAGATACATATAATAGTTACACTGCTATGAAATACTATCCTGATGCACTTAATGCTTTGCTGCGTGGTTTACAAAAATACGATGAAAATATAGATACAGCAAGAGATTTAGAAGTTGATGGTGATTTGAAAGTGTGCAGGGATAAAATACTAGGCATACTTAGAGATGAATTTAGATTGTCTGAATCACAAGCATATGCTATACTGAACCTTGACAATGAGAGCTATATAAATAGAGTAGTGAGTATTGCAAAGAAAAAGATTTGAGGCATTTTTATAGTCTGTAGCCCGCCAGTTGTCACTGGTGGGCTTTTACCAGTTAAAAGCTTGTAGAAATGAGGTTTGATTATATAATATGATAGCAATAGTAGATTATGATGCAGGTAATATAAAAAGTGTAGAAAAAGCACTTGTACATCTAGGCGAAGAGTGTATAACAACAAGAGTGCCAGATGAGATTTACAAGGCAGATAAGGTTATTCTGCCCGGTGTTGGTGCATTTGGCGATGCTATGAAAAGACTTAATGATTTTGGTCTTGCAGAAGTTATTAAAAATGTAGCTTTAGATAACAAACCACTGCTTGGAATATGTCTTGGATTGCAGCTTATGTTTGAGTCAAGTGATGAAATGCCCGGTGTTGCTGGACTTGGAATACTTAAGGGAAAAATCCTTACAATACCATCAAAAGACGGCTATAAAATACCACATATGGGCTGGAACAGTATATCTGTAAAGTCTGATAGTCGCATTTTCAAAGATATGCCAGACACTCCATATGTATATTTTGTACATTCATACTACCTTAAAGCAGAATCAGAAGAAGATGTAGCAGCTTCCACAGAATATATAGTACATATACATGCTGCTGTAGAGCATGGCAATATATTTGCGTGTCAGTTCCACCCAGAAAAAAGTGGAGATACAGGACTTACGATTCTAAAGAATTTCTGCGATTTATAAAGAAGATAGGAGAGATTATGTTTACAAAAAGGATTATACCATGTCTTGATGTAAATAATGGACGTGTGGTTAAAGGCGTAAATTTTGTGGATTTAAAAGATGCAGGAGACCCTGTGACTGTTGGAGAAGCGTATGGTAAAGCAGGCGCAGATGAGCTTGTGTTTCTGGATATCACTGCTTCTTCTGACGCAAGAGCAACTAAGATTGATATGGTAAGACGTGTCGCAGAAACTGTATTTATTCCATTTACAGTTGGTGGAGGAATAAGGACTGTAGAAGATTTTAAGCTTATTTTAAGAGAAGGTGCTGACAAGGTAGCAGTTAATTCAGCAGCAATTATGAATCCATCACTTATTTCAGAAGCCGCTATGAAATTTGGTAGCCAGTGTGTTGTAGTTGCCATAGATGCAAAAAGACGTGAAAATGGCAATGGTTTTACTATTTATAAAAATGGTGGGCGTGTAGATATGGAAATTGATGCAATAGAATGGGCGATGGAGGCAGACAGGCTTGGAGCTGGTGAGATACTTCTTACCAGTATGGACTGTGATGGGACTAAAAATGGTTATGATATAGAGCTTACAAGGGCTGTCTCAGACAATGTTTCTATACCTGTTATAGCGTCAGGTGGTGCTGGAAAACTTGAACATTTTAAAGAGGCATTTACAAAAGGTAAGGCTGATGCAGTATTAGCCGCATCTCTTTTTCATTATAAGGAACTTGAAATCAGTGAGGTAAAACAATACCTTGATAAAGAAGGAATTAGTGTAAGAAAAATATAAATTACGAATGGAGGAACAGGTTATTATGTCTATGATACAAAATGACTGGCTGGACGCAGTTCAACCAGAATTTTCAAAACCATATTATAAAGAACTATTTGAATTTGTAAAGGATGAGTACAGTAAAACAGCGGTGTATCCGCCAGCGGATGATATATTTAATGCATTTCATTTTACTCCTCTTTCTTCTGTAAAGGTACTTATATTGGGTCAAGACCCATATCACAATGCACATCAGGCACATGGACTTTGCTTTTCGGTGTTGCCAGACCAAGATATACCACCATCTTTACAGAATATTTACAAGGAGATAAACGATGATATCGGATGTTATATACCAAATAACGGATATCTGAAGAAATGGGCAGACCAAGGTGTACTTATGCTTAATACAGTGCTTACAGTTAGAGCACATCAGGCAAACTCTCATCAGGGTAAGGGATGGGAGAAGTTTACAGATGCCGTTATTCAGGCTGTTAATGCACAGGACAGACCAATTGTATATCTGCTCTGGGGGAAACCAGCACAAAGTAAAATACGTATGCTTAATAACCCAAAGCATCTTATCTTAAAAGCTCCACATCCAAGCCCACTATCTGCATTTAGAGGCTTTTTTGGATGTAAGCATTTCAGTCAAACAAATGACTTTTTAAAAGAAAACGGATTAGAGCCAATAGACTGGCAGATTGAGAATGTATAATGACTTAGCTAAAATGGAGGTTTCTGATGGCAGTTAGTTCCGTAAAAGTAAATATGGAAGGTGTTCCAGAGCAGTTAGTTTTTGGTCTGGACATAGGTACCAGAAGTATAGTTGGTACAGTTGGATATAAAAATAATACAAACGGGTTTGTAGTAGTTGCACAAGTTTCTAAGGAACACCAGACAAGGGCAATGCTTGACGGACAGATACATGATATAAGCAAGGTTGCCACAACTATAGAAGAAGTACACAAGAAACTTGAAAATATGACTGGCAGGCGATTTAAAGATGTATGCATAGCGGCTGCAGGACGTGTGCTTAAAACTGTAGAGGCACAGGCACAGATAGATTTTCCATCAGATACAGTTGTAACGAGTGAACATATATATACACTTGATATGATTGGCATTGAAAATGCATACAATATCCTGCGTGAAGAGAAAAAATGTGACGATATCAGATTTTACTGTGTAGGTTATTCTGTTAAACGCTATTACCAGAACGATTATATTATTTCAAATCTTGAAGGTCATAAATGCTTAAGTATTAAATCAGAGCTTATTGCAACATTTCTTCCAGATGAAGTTGTAGATGGATTGTATGCTGCTGTAGAGCGTGCTGGTCTTTATGTGGCAAACCTTACACTAGAACCAATCGCTGCAATAAATGTAGCAATACCTGAGCGATTCAGATTGCTTAATATTGCACTTGTTGACGTTGGTGCTGGTACCTCCGATATATCAATAACAAAAGATGGAAGCATAATAGCTTATGGCATGATTCCGTCTGCTGGTGATGAATTTACAGAATGTTTAGCAAAGCATTATTTGACAGATTTTAATGAAGCAGACAGGCTTAAATGTTCAAGTACGCTTAATGATGAAGTTGAATTTTATGATATTATGGGGTTGCCACAGAGAGTTACTTCTGACGAAATAGCAGAGGTAATAGCAGAAACCGTAAAAGATACGACAAAAAACATTGCAGAAAAGATTATGGAACTCAATGGCGGAAAATCTGTAAGTGCTGTATTTGTCGTTGGCGGAGGCGGCAAAATTAAAGGCTTTATGGAAAGTCTTGCTTCATATCTTGGACTGCAAAAAGAAAGAGTTGCTCTCAGAGGCTCAGAAGTGCTTGGCAATGTGAAGTTTTTACAAGAAGATATCAATATAGATTCACTGTTAGTAACTCCTGTTGGAATATGCCTTAATTACTACGAACAGCGCAATAATTTTATATTTGTAACGGTAAATGGAGAGCGAATTAAACTATATGATAATAGCAAGCTTACAATTATGGATGCTGCTATACAGATGGGATTTCCAAATGAAGATTTATTTCCTAAACGTGGAAAAACTCTTATATACTATGTAAATGGTGAAAAACGTATGCTGCGTGGCGAAGAGGGCGAAGCAGCCATTGTCAGATTAAACGGACGACAGACCGGTATGAGCAGCCAACTTGAACAGAATTCAAAGATTGATATTATACCATCTACACGTGGTGCTGATGCAGTTCTTGAGATAAGTAATCTGTCAGAGTACAGTTCAAATATGAATATTATTTTCAATGGCAAAGAAATAACTTGTCCACGCTTTGTAACAGTAAATGGCAACCTTGTATCTGGTTTTTATGAAGTAAAAGACCAAGATAGGATAGAGATACTTGGTTATTATACACTTGAACAAGTGCTTGAATTTATGGATATTCTTTATAGAGGCAAGGTATATGTAAACAATGTAATTGCTCCAATGGATGCAAAAGTGTATGACAATTTTTCAATTGCCTGCGAGATTATGAAAGAAGAGCCTAACTACAACGAACTTATGGCTAAATATGGAGATGGACAGTTTCCGATTGTAAATAATCTTGAATATATACATGAAGATGATGAACAAGCAAAGGATATAGTTCCTGATATAAACCATGACACTGATAATGTGGAAATGCAAAATATAGATGATACTATAGAAAAAGATATGCTTGATACAGATGATACAGATGATACAGAAGAAATGGAATATATGGATGAATACACAGAAGAAATAGAAGAAACACAGGAGTTAGAAGAAGTACAAGAAATAGAAAGTATATCTGAGGAAAATACTAAAGATATAAATATAACTGTTAATGGAACAGTAGTAGTTTTAAGCGGAAAGTCAAAATACATACTTGTTGATGTACTTGACTTTTATCCTGTAGATACTTCTGTAGCCCATGGCGACCATCTTGAAACTTCTGTCAACGGGATTTTATGTGATTTTACGAACCCTGTAAAAGAAGGTGACACTGTAAGGATTGAGTGGGTAGAAAGGTAAAAGTAAACTGGTTATGAAAGTTTGTAGTATTGCAAGCGGGAGCAGTGGCAACTGTCTTTATATAGGAGATAAAGACACAAATATACTTATTGATGCAGGTATTAGCAGAAAAAAGATTGTAGATGGGCTTGGAAAAATTGGAATAAATCCTAGACAAATAGATGGTATACTTATTACACATGAGCATATTGACCATATACGGGGTATAAATATGATGGTAAAGATGTTTGATATCCCTGTTTATGCCACAGGTAGTACGCTTGATTATATCAGAACCAAGGATCAACAGGGTGTAATATCAATGAACCATTTATATGAGGTACATCCTGATAAATGTATTGCACTTAAAAACATGGAAATAATGCCTTTTAGCATTTCACATGATGCTGCTGACCCTGTATGTTATACCGTATATTCGGGCGGACACAAAGTAGGTGTTGCTACTGATTTAGGTATATATAATGAATACACTGTAGACCACCTTTTAGGCAGTGAATTACTTGTACTTGAAGCAAATCATGATATAAGTATGCTTGAGGCAGGAAGATATCCATACAATCTAAAGCGTAGAATATTAGGGAAAAAAGGGCATTTATCTAATGATGATTCTGGCAGGCTTTTGTGTAGGCTGCTTAACAAAGGTTTAAAATATACATTTCTTGCACATCTTTCAAAGGAAAATAACTATCCGGCTCTTGCATATCAAGCTGTAAAATGCCAGATATGGGAAGAATTTGGTTTAACTGAACTGCCATTTCACATGTCGGTTGCCAATAGGGATACATTATCTGCAATAATAAATGTGTAAGAAACTTACAAAGCAAGACCTAATTGTGCAGTCTGGGGGCGGAGTATGTATTATGTTAGAAAAGAAAGTTAAAGTTATTTTTAATAGAGAGGAGGATGCAAGGAATAGTAATTGCTATAACATAACGCAATATCTACCATCGCTCAAAGGCAGTGGGTTTCCTTGTTGATTTATATATGAAAAGAATGGACGAATCACAAGAATTGTATTTGCAAAGAACAGCCAACCAAGCATATCACAGTGCTTTGCAGAAAAATTCTCCAGAGCAATCTATTCAGGTCATTCTGGAATACTTAGGAGCGATTTTACATGGTGAAAGAACATACGTTTTTGAACATAATGAGCGTGGCAATGATGATAACACATATGAGTGGGTAGCTGAGGGTGTTCAGCCAGCAAAGGATATGTTACAGGATTTGCCGGGAGAGGTTTGTGCCAAATGGTATCAGAACTTTTCAATGGATAAAAATATTGTTATACGAGATTTAGAAGATATCCGTGAAAAAGACCCTCTGCAATATGAAAATCTAAAGCGTCAAGATATTCATTCACTGGTTGTTGTTCCCATTTATGACCATCATATAGTTATTGGATTTTATGGCGTGGACAATCCTTCAGGCAAAAAACTTGAACAGGTATCCGAAGTGTTGGATTTCTGCTCTGATATCATAGTTTCTTTTCTCAGAAAGCGAAACCTTATGGAACGGTTGCGCCAAGAAGAGATAAATCGCTCTACAGCTGAACTGCAACTGCGTATAGCAAAGATGGAGAAAACTATGGCAGCTCGGGCACAGGAAAATTTGGATATGATTAATAATATCATTGGTTCTGGTATGTGGTATATGGATTTTGACCTAGAGGGCAACATGATAGGCGTTTTTTGGAGCGATACCTTCCGCCAGATGCTTGGATTTCAGGATACCATAGATTTTCCTAATGAGCTGAGTTCATGGTCAGACAGATTGCATCCAGAGGATGTAAGAAGTACAATGGAAGCCTACTGGGATTGCGTTGCTGGCAAAAGAGAATTTAATGTCAAATATCGGCTTAGAAAGAGAAACGGATATTATGACTGGTTTCATACGCATGGACGTACTGCCAGATATGAGAATGGCAACCCTCGGCTGTTTATAGGAACTTTTATTAACATTACAGAGGAACTGAAGGCACAGCGAGCATTGGAAGAGGCTTATGAGGCTGTTAACCGGGCAAATGCTGCCAAAACAGAGTTTCTTGCCAGTATGTCACATGATATGCGTACGCCTTTGAATGCGGTTATTGGTATGACTGCCATTGCTTCTGCAAATCTTCATAACCCAGAAAAGATGCAGCACTGCCTTGCTCAGATTACGGATTCTTCCAGACATCTTTTGGCATTTGTCAATGAAATACTTGATATGAATAAAATTGAGTCTGGAAAGTTTAGTCTGGATATGGGAGAATTTAATTTGACAGAGATGATTCGTAGTTTTATATCTGATTTCCAACCTCTGATATCATCAAAACAGCATCATCTTGTAGTAAATATGGATGGTCTTGTTCATGAAAAAGTAATTGGGGACAGTGAACGTCTTTACAGGTGCTTGGTGAATTTTATGGTAAATGCTGTAAAATTCACACCAGATAATGGAAGCATAAGGTTCAGCGTTACAGAAAGACCTATAAACCGCCCAGCAATTGGGTGCTATGAGTTTATATTTGAAGATAACGGAATTGGAATGAGTGAAGAATTTATTCCTACATTATTTGAGCCATTTTCCAAGGCAAATGATAAACGCATTGGAAAACAACAAGGCAGTGGACTGGGTATGTCTATTACCCGAAATATTATCCG
>CANOID010000083.1 GCA_947565985.1 uncultured Lachnoclostridium sp. | reverse complement strand
CCTTTCTATTGCGGCATATCTTATAAATCCACTTAATGATACATATATGGTGGATGATATTGCAAAGGATTACCTAAATCTGACGATAAAATCATATAAAGAAAGATTTGGGAAAAGTACCATTGCTGAAATTGTAATGGTAGACACTGAAACAGTAACAGACATGATGAAAGAACTTCTGGACTATATAGGAGAGCTTTCATATGTTTCATGTCTTGCATACAAACCTCTTATGGATAAATTAAATGAACAAGGTATGTATAAGCTTTTTATGGATATAGAAATGCCAGTAGCATATTATCTTTATCAGATGGAATGTGAGGGTGTTAAAGCAGATAAACAAGTGTTGGATGAGATGTCTAAGCTTCTTGATACAAAGATAAAAGCACTTGAAACAGATATTTATGACCTTGCAGGTGAGGAGTTTAATATTAATTCGCCAAAGCAGCTTGGCGTAATTCTTTTTGAGAAATTAAAGCTTCCAAATGCAAAAAAGACAAAGACTGGTTACTCCACATCTGCAGAAGTATTAGAAAAACTTAAAGTAGAGGACCCTATAGTTGCCAAAATACTTGACTATAGACAAGTAAGCAAGCTTAAATCCACATATGCAGATGGTCTACCAGTGTATATTGAAAGTGACAAACGCATTCATGGTAAATTTAATCAGACAATTACTGCTACAGGAAGAATTAGCAGTACAGACCCAAATCTTCAAAATATTCCTATAAGAATGGAACTTGGACGTGAACTTCGGAAAGTATTTGTGCCAAAAGAAGGCTGTCTGTTCTTAGATGCCGACTATTCACAGATAGAACTTAGGGTGCTTGCACATATGTCAGGCGATAAAGAACTGATAGAAGCATATAAAAACGGAGATGATATACACAAAATAACTGCTGCTAAAGTATTTAATACGCCATTTGAAGAAGTTACAAGTTTACAGAGACGCAATGCGAAGGCGGTTAACTTTGGGATAGTTTATGGCATAAGTGCATATGGTCTTTCACAGGATTTAAATATATCTAAAAAAGAAGCAGATGAAATTATTACACAGTATTTTCAAACGTATCCAAAGATTAAAGCATTTCTTGATGATATGGTAAGTACTGCAAAGAAAAAAGGATATGCACAAACAATGTTTGGACGCAGAAGACCAGTGCCAGAACTTTCTTCAAAAAACTATACGCAGAAGTCATTTGGAGAAAGAATTGCGATGAATTCGCCTATCCAAGGTACGGCAGCTGATATTATAAAAATAGCGATGATACGAGTTGCAAAAAGGCTTGAAAAAGAAAATTTAAAATCTAAAATCGTTTTACAAGTACATGATGAACTGCTTGTTGAAACTTATATAGAGGAAAAGGAACAGGTAAAACGAGTGCTTCTTGAAGAAATGCCAAAAGCTGCAAATTTAAGTGTACCACTTGTAGCAGGTGTTGAAGAGGGAAATAACTGGTTTGAAGCACATTAAAGATAACCGGAGGATTTGTAAATGTTTGTTTTAGGAATTACAGGGGGTGTCGGAAGCGGAAAGACACTCGTAGCAAAACTTATAAGTAAAAAGTACAACGCCAGTCTTCTTATTGCAGATAAGTTGGGACATATTGTGATGGAACCAGATAATGCAGCATTTGAGAAAGTAATTGATAGATTTGGAAAAGATATTATAGGCAGTAATGGCAAAATTGACAGAAAGAAGCTGGCAGATATTATATTTAATGATAACACAGCACGTTCTGCATTAAACGCTATAATTCATCCAGAAGTTATATCATATATCAGAAAATATATTAATGACAGAAAGGATAAGGATGGGATTATAGTGCTTGAAACAGCAATTATGTATGAGACAGGCAGTGATAAATTGTGCGATGAAGTATGGTATGTATATGTGCCAGCAGATATAAGGATAAAAAGGCTTTCTGACAGTCGTGGATACTCAGAAAAAAAATCACAGTCTATTATAGAGAGCCAGAAACCAGATAAATTTTTTACAGACAGGGCTGACAGGGTTATTGACAATTCTGGTGATAAAGACAGATTAAATATGGAACTTGATGCTTTGGCTAACTATTTTGTAAAGGATTGAAAATATGGACACAATGGAACAGCGCAGAAATGCGATTGTAGAATTTATTAATGAAAAAGGAAATATTACATTTGCACAATTAGAGAAAAAATTTCCCAATGTGTCACAGATGACACTTCGTACCGATTTAAAAGCATTGGACGAAATAAGAAAAATTGTACGTGTTCACGGAGGTGCTAAATCAGTTGAGGTGGTCCTTGGGACAGACGATTATATCGGACAGCGTGCGGTCAGAAATGTAGAGGAAAAAGAAAGTATTGCTAAGAAGGCTATAGAATTTATCAGACCAAATATAACAATCTTTCTGGATTCTGGAAGTACAACAACAGAACTGGCAAAAATATGGCCAGACCAGCCAGACTTTATATTTACTAGTAGTATGTTATGTGCTATGGAATTATCAAAGCTGAAACAGCCTACAGTGTTTGTCGTAGGTGGTGAGTTAAATAAATACAGTATGAGTGTATGTGGACTACAGGCAATAGAATCTCTGAAAAAGATTAATTTTGACCTAGCGGTACTTGGAGTGACCAATTACTCAGCAGATACAGGTTTTTCCTGTGGTGTTTTAATGGAATCTTATTTAAAGCAAACAGCTCTAAAGCAGGCTGCAGAAAAAATTGTATTGATGGATTCTTCCAAAATTGGCAAGAAGAGCACATTTCAAATATGTTGGCTTAAAGAAGTTGATATGATAATTTCAGACCAAAACATTTCATCTGACTTTCAGATAGAGTGTGAAAATGCAGGAGTTGGTTTACTATAACAAATAAGGGCGGCAAAACCGCCCTACAATTAGTTTTTCTTAAATTCTAACAATTCAAGCTCTTTGTTATCATCAAGCACCATCTTAATCATCCATTCATTGACAAACAAAAGCAAAGGATTTCCTTTCATATCTTTCACAGCTTTTACATTATTCATGCGTTTAAGTTTAGTGACATC
This sequence comes from uncultured Lachnoclostridium sp., assembly GCA_947565985.1. GTDB lineage: Bacteria > Bacillota > Clostridia > Lachnospirales > Lachnospiraceae > Butyribacter. The sequence continues at coordinate 8,657 of CANOID010000083.1, read as the reverse complement.
TGTCGATGGGTCGCCTACCCAGCGAATAAAACCATAGGGGAGAGATTCCAGTCTTATATCACACCCATATTCATTTTCCAGTCGGAACTTAAGCACATCAAATTGTAATACACCTACAACTCCAACGATTATTTCGGACATTCCTGCACTGTATTCTTGGAATATCTGTATAGCGCCTTCTTGTGCAATTTGTGTTATACCTTTTACAAATTGCTTACGCTTCATTGAGTTAAGCTGTACTACACGGCAAAAATGTTCAGGTGCAAATGTAGGTATACCTTCATATTCAAATTTTCTACTTGGAACGGTAACTGTGTCACCTATGGAAAATATTCCGGGGTCAAAAACTCCTATAACATCTCCTGCATATGCTTCAGAGATAATATGCCTGTCTTGTGCCATAATCTGTTGCGGTTGTGAAAGTTTCAACCGCCGTTTGCTCTGAACATGGTAAACATCAGAAGAAGCATCAAATTTACCTGAGCATATACGCATAAATGCAATTCTATCTCTGTGTGACTTATTCATATTTGCCTGTATTTTAAATACAAAAGCTGAAAACGGCTCTGAGACTGGGTCAATTAATCCCTCGTCAGAAAGACGCGGCAGTGGTGATGAAGTCATATCTAAGAAATATTTAAGAAATATTCCAACACCGAATGTATTTAAAGCAGAGCCAAAAAATACTGGAGAAAGCTCACCTTTGTCAACTTTTTCCAAATCAAGTGGGTCACTTGCACCATCCAGAAGTTCTATCTCATCCAGAAGTTGTTGGTATAAGTCATCTGAGACAATATCATGCAGTTTTTCATCATCAATAAAGTAGTCAGTTTCGGCAGCAGATTTAGCACCACCTGTAGAAATTGCCTCAAATGTACGTACAGTCTTAGTTTTTCTATCATATATTCCTTTAAATTGCTTTCCAGAACCGATAGGCCAGTTTACAGCGCAAGTGCGTATCCCAAGTACAGTTTCAATATCGTCAAGCAATTCAAAAGAGTCTTTTGCATCTCTGTCCATTTTATTTATAAAAGTAAAAATAGGGATGTGCCTCATTACACATACCTTAAAAAGTTTTATAGTTTGTGCCTCAACGCCCTTTGAGGCATCAATAACCATTACGGCAGAATCCGCTGCCATAAGTGTACGATAAGTATCTTCTGAAAAGTCTTGGTGTCCTGGTGTATCGAGAATATTTATACAAAAACCATCATAGTTAAACTGTAATACAGAAGATGTAACAGAAATTCCACGTTCTTTTTCAATCTCCATCCAGTCCGATACAGCGTATTTAGAATTGGCTTTGCCTTTGACTGAGCCGGCTGTATTGATTGCTCCGCCATAGAGTAGAAACTTTTCGGTAAGGGTGGTTTTGCCAGCATCTGGGTGTGAGATAATGGCAAAAGTTCTTCTTTTTTTAATTTCATTTTTTAAGTTATTATCAGACATAAACGGCCTCCATGCTGCAACTTATTTTTTACAGGCAGCTAATGGCAATATATTATCATGGAAATATATGGCGTGTCAAATTTATTTTACTAAAACGTCTGCTTTACATAGAGTGCAAAAAGTTGTATAATTGTTACAAAATAACTTTAAGATAATAACAATTTTGTAACATATAGTATACTATGGAGGAATCTGCTTATATGAGGGACGGCATTAAAAGATTTGCCAGTGTGACTGGTCATTTAATACAGGTGATAATAAGTATTGCAGGAAATTATATTGGGATTTTATTTAGCATTGTAGGAACCGTGTTAAGAGTTCTTGCACTTGCATTTACAATCTGTATTATTGCAGGCATATGTATATATGTTAAAGTGCTTCCTGTATTTACAGAAGTGAGAGAAGAAGTATTTGATAAAATGGTCAACTTAGATGAAGACGATTTCACTATGAAAGAAGATACTCTTATTTATGATAGTAAAGGCAATGCTGTAGGCTCTGTAAATGCTGGGCGGTTTAAGCAAGTGTCGATTAATGAGATTTCACCATATATATATAATGGTTATATTGCGGTGGAGGATAAGCGTTTTAAAACTCATGGTGGTGTGGATGTTGTTGCAACACTGCGTGCAGGAATTACGCTTTTAAAAAACCATATGCAAATTACTCAAGGCGGCAGTACAATTACCCAACAGATAATAAAGAATAACTTGCTTACACAGGATAAAAGTTATACAAGAAAGATGGCAGAGATTATGCTTGCACCTGCAGTAGAAGCAAAGTTTACAAAAGCCCAGATAATGGAGTATTATTGTAATACTAGCTATTATGGTTACAGATGCTATGGAATAGGTGCAGCAAGCAGGTATTATTTTAAAAAAGAAGCTGCAGAGCTTAAGCCACATGAAGCTGCACTTTTAATAAGCCTTTCAAATAACCCATCTGCATATGACCCTGTTAATCACCCAGAAGATTCATTGAGGAAAAGAAATAAGGTGTTAGAGACAATGTATGAAGAGGGTGTTATAACTGAAAAGCAGTATGAAAAAGCTGTGAAAAAAAAGCTAAAAGTCAAGCAGTATTCAGAAGAACTTGAAAATGAAAGTTATGTAGTGAGCTATGCTATACATTGTGCTGCTAATGCACTTATGGAACAGGACAATTTTGGGTATAAGTATCTTTTTAAAGATAAAAGTGAGTACAAAAAGTACAGAGAAAAATATTCAAAGGTATATAATGAAAAATGTGAAGATATAAGGTCTGGCGGATATAAAATCTATACTTCAATAAATATGAAAAAGCAGAAAAAATTACAAGAATCAGTTGATAGTGGTCTTGCATACAGTACAGAAACAGATTCTGAAACAGGTAAATATGCATTGCAGGGAGCAGCAGTTTGTGTCAACAATGAGAGTAATTATGTTGTAGCCATAGTTGGAGGACGCGGCAAAGATGATGAATTCAACAGGGCGTACCTCTCAGCAAGGCAGTCAGGAAGTGCAATAAAGCCACTACTTGATTATACACCAGGGTTTGAATCAGGTATTTTTGCACCATCTACAGTTGTTAATGACCACCAGTTTGAGAATGGACCATCTAATGCGGGTGATGTTTATTATGGTGACGTAAGTATAAGAGAGGCTGTTGCAAGGTCGCTTAATACAGTTGCATGGCAAGTATTTGAGGAAATTACGCCTGAATATGGTATGTCTTATCTTGAAAAACTTAGGTTTCGCAATTTAAGTTATATAGATAATGGTAATCTATCATTGTCACTTGGAGGCTTTACAGAAGGTGTGCGTGTTGTGGATATGGCAAAGAGTTATTCTACACTTGCCAATAATGGCAGTTATAGCAACAGGACATGCATTAAAAAAATAGAAACTGCGGCAGACGGCATAATTTATGAAAATTCTAATGAGAAAACGCAAGCATTTACAGAAGATGCAGCATGGATGATGACAGATGTATTAAAAGATGTGCTTAGTGAAGACTATGGTACAGGACATTCACTGCAGCTTGATGGTGGGCATATTGGTGCAGGTAAGACAGGCACTACTAATTCAAATAAAGATGTATGGTTCTGTGGATATACTAAGTATTATACAACCGTTATATGGGCAGGATATGATACTCCAAGGGAAATGCCGGGCATTACAGGTGCTTCACTTCCGGGTGTTATCTGGAAAGACTATATGGACAAGATACATACTGAACTAGAACCAGCCGACTTTACAATTCCCGGGACAATTTCTCTTGCAGAATATGATGATGATGGCAGAAGAATTGAGGGTACTTCGATAGTGCCAGACCAATATGAACAGCGTCCTTATGGAATGGACTATTTTTCTAATGTAATACATGGTGAGCCATATTCTGCAGACGATGAAGATGAAGATGAAGATGATACATCTGATGGTGAAGATTCTGACGATAATGAATTTGAAGATGGATTCTACGAATATTAAAAAGACAGGAGGCTTTTATGGAAAATTTAGAAGACAACAATGCTGCCAGCACAAAAGCTGCTCGTATGCGTTTTGTAAGAGCTGCCGAGATAGGTAGATGGTTTCAGACTATATGTTGGATTAACATACCTGTAATTGGTTTTTTATATCTGCTTGTCCTGTTAATTAGCAAAAATACATCAAAGCACAGGAAAGATTTTATTCTTGGCTATCTCTTATATAAACTGCTTGTGTGGATACTTGCATTACTTCTTGTATATGGTCTCTACAAGATGGGGATTAATTTTATAGATGGAATGCTGAACTATGTAGAATAATAGCATAAACGGATTGCTACATTGCTCTGCAATTCCCGCAATCCTGCCAACACCTCCAATCCTGCATATTTGCAAGCAAATCTGCTTCTTGTCGGTGTTTGGCGGGTCAAGCTAGTAGATAGCAATTTGCATGTAAACATGCATTGCTATCTACTAGCTTGACCCTGACATCATAATAATAATTTAAGAAAGTGAGGATTAACCAGACAATGAGAAAAACAAAAATCATATGTACATTAGGACCATCAACAAAAAAAGACAATGTTTTACGTGAGCTTATGTTAAATGGTATGAACACTGCAAGAATCAACTTTTCACATGGTACAAGAGAATCACATCTTGAGACGATTAATGAAGTCAAGAAATTGCGTGAAGAATTAAATCTTCCAGTTGCTATACTGCTTGATACAAGTGGACCTGAAATAAGGCTTGGAGATTTTGTTGATGGCAAGGCACAGTTAGAAAGCGGAAATCTGTTTACTCTTACATCCAGAGATATAGAAGGTACAGAAAAAGAAGCTTCCATAACATATAAGGATTTATCAAAAGATGTAGAAAAAGGAACAATTATTCTTATAGATGATGGTCTTATAAAGATGGTGGCAGAAGAAGTTACTGATACAGATATTGTGTGTCGTGTATTAAATGGAGGCACTGTTTCAAACCACAAGGGAATTAATGTGCCTAATGTAAATATTAGTATGCCGTATATCAGTGAAAAAGACAGACTTGATATTATATTTGGTATAGATAATGACCTTGACTATATTGCCGCATCATTTGTAAGAAGTGCAGATGATATATTGCAGATAAGAAAAATTTTGGAGGAAAAAGGATGCAACACTGTTAAAATAATTTCAAAGATTGAAAACAGGCAGGGTGTTGACAATATTGATGAGATTTTGGAAGTTTCTGATGGCATAATGATTGCACGTGGAGATATGGGAGTGGAGATTCCATTGCAAGAAGTTCCTGTTATACAGAAAAAGATTATTAAAAAAGTGTATAATGCGGACAAAATAGTAATTACAGCTACACAGATGCTTGATTCAATGATGAAAAACCCAAGACCTACAAGGGCAGAGGCTACAGATGTCGCCAATGCTATATATGATGGAACTAGTGCTATAATGCTTTCAGGAGAAACAGCGGCTGGTAATTATCCAATAGAAGCATTAAAGACTATGGTTGATATAACAGAATGTGCGGAAGCAGATATAGATTACGAGAAGAGGTTTAAAATACTTGCAAAGATGGATACCCCTAATGCTAATGTGACAGATGCTATATCACATGCTACATGTATGACTGCAATGGATATCAATGCTGCTGCCATAATTACCATCACTAAAGAGGGTAGTACAGCCCGTATGATTTCAAGATATCGTCCATATTCACCAGTAATAGGATGTACTCCATTAAAGAAAACATTTTATCAGCTTGGCTTGTCATGGGGTATTATGCCTGTTATGATTAATGAGGAGACAGATACCGAAGAATTATTTGCTAATTCAATAAAAGCTGCACAGCAAAATGGCTATATAAAGAAAGATGAGCTTGCTGTAATAACGGCTGGTGTACCACTTGGTATTTCAGGAACTACTAATATAATAAGAGTTATGACAGCAGACTAAGTAAGACAGTTCAGTCCCCAAAATTATAAAAGTCCATAAAACAGTATTAATACTGTTTTACGGACTTAATTAGTTAAATGTTAAAAATTGCAATCTTGTTTTTCATATCTTGTGAAAGCCCATTTAATTCTTTTGTCTTTTTGGATATATTTGCAATATTGGTATAAACTGTTTCGATTTCTGCCATGATTTCTTCTACGCTGGCTGAATTCTCTTCAGAAAGTGCAGAGGCATTCTGTACTATAGCTATTGTATCAGTTCTTACATTTTCAAGCACTTCAAACTTTTGTTTAATCATATCCATTCCACTTACGGTTTCTAGAACGCTGTCCTGTGCACATTGGAAACTATTCTGTGTTTCTTCAAAGCTCTCTGTTTGTTTTTTAAGTATGTTTTGCGTTTCTTCTACATGTTCTAATGTCTGGGAAGAGTGTGTATTTAAAGTTGTCACAATTCTTTTAATTTCTTTTGCAGCAGTGTTTGACTGTTCAGAAAGTTGTTGTATTTCTGCTGCTACTACAGCGAATCCTTGACCATGTTCACCTGCTCTTGCCGCTTCGATACTGGCATTAAGAGAGAGTAGGTTCGTTTGTGAGGCAATATTTGTAATTAGTTCCGTAGCAGAACTGATTTTTGCGACAGAGCCATTAGTCAGCCCAGTTTGTTCTTCAAGAAAATGCATGGATTCACATACATTTGCCATTACACTATTCATTTCACCAAGTTGTTGCATAGCCTGTTTAGCGGTTGTATTCATAGTATTGGATATATCACTTAATCTGGTAATTTCGTTTCCATTTTCTTCAATCAGTTCTCCCATTGACATTACATTTGAACCTACCTGAGTAGCATCCTTTGATTGTTGGCTGCTGCTATTGGCAATTTCTTGCATAGATTGGCTAATTTCTTCCATTATATTGCAAACTTCTTCTGTAATCTGTTCAAGTGAATCTGATTCATTATATACATCATCACTTTGAGAACGTATACCTGAAATAATTGATTTTAACTCGTCTCTAAGACTTGAAATGCTTTCACCAAGTGCCCCAATTTCATCACTGCGTTTAAGAATTTTGTCTTCTATCTGAATATCTAAATTTCCATGCGAGATATCATTTAGATATCCCATGCTCTTTTTTAATAAAATAGTTATTTTATTAACTATTATGTATACTACTATTGTAGCAATAATCATACCAGCAAATATAAGAATAAGAAGCTGAAACCTTGTTTTGTTTATAATATTAGAAATTTTGTATTGTGGTGTTCCCAAAAATACCATTCCAACTGGTTCGCTAGAATTTTCTTGATAGAATGGTGTATAGTAAACGACATATTTTGTCCCAAGTATATCAACATTTCGATTATGATAAGGTTCTCCATCTTTAAGAACACGTTGTACAATGTCAGAAGATGCAGTTGTACCAATCTGTCTGTTGCCATTGGCATCTGTTATAGATGTAAGTATACGAGTATCATTCCAAAATACAGTTACTTCTAAACCTGTATTTTCTTTAATGTGGTCAACAATGTCATATGCTTGTGAAATATTAAGTTCCGTGCCTTTCCAAAGTTCTCCATCAGAGTTCATAGTATATGGTCCTTCATACCCAATTTCAAAAATATCTTTTACTGCCAGAGTAGTAGCCTGCATACCTAAATATGCTTCGTTATAGATTCCATTAGCAATGCGGTTAGCTGCAACAATAAACATACTTGTACCAAGCATTATTAGTGGAATCAGTGAAAGTGCAAGAATCTTCCCCTTTAATTTTAGCTTCATCTCCTTTTAGCTCCTTTCTTTCATATAAAGTTAATTAATAATAGTTACGATTATACATGGTTTTATATGAAATAGGATTTTTGTTTCTTCGCAAAACAGTATTAATTTTCCACAATTTAGATTTATAGTGTTTTTTTGAATTTAGCAAACATAGTAATTGAAAATACACCTTCTTCGCAGCGACAGCCAACAGTACCTTTAATACTATTAGAAAATGAGTATATGCTTTGCATTCCAAGACCATGATTTGAACCTCTCTGACTTTTAGGAAGCCCAGTAGTGGAATCTAATATAATAGGGTTTTTACATGGATTTTGCAAATATATAAGCAGATGTTCTTCATCACAGTGAATTTTTATATCTATAATCCTTTTTTCCTTTTCGTAATCTTGTACATTAAACAGAGCATTTTCTAAAAGATTGGCAATGACTGCTGTAAATTCATAGTCATTAACTGGAATTTTTTTAGCAACTTTAGCGTCTAGGTGTATTTCTACGGAAAGTGAGTGTGCTTTCTTTACAATTTTAGAAAGTATTGTGTTTACTAAAAGATTGTTGCAATATGTTTGTACTTTGTTAGCATCTGTTACATGTTGGATATGTGTAGTTATATTACGTATTTCATCATATTCCTTTTGTTCTAATAGAGCATCAACCATGTTACAGTAATGCCGCATATCATGACGTAGAATTTTTAAGTTGTGTTCTGACTGTTTAAGCAATTCATGCTGGTCTTCCAGACCCTCTATATAATGTTTAAAAAGGACATTTTTCCAGTAAATATCTGTTTTTTTACTTTCGCCTTCCACATAGCGGAGTACTACCACATAAGAGACAAACATAGTAATAATAAAAAATAGTATTCCGGGTATATTTTGAGGGTGTTCGTCCAGTGTGTATGGAAAATAGCCAATAAATGTAAAAGTGCAATAAAAAAAGACAGGAATTAGGCAAAGTTCCCACCAATTTTGCATAAGACCAGGTTCTGTCTTTGTCTCTTTGTCAT
>CANOID010000082.1 GCA_947565985.1 uncultured Lachnoclostridium sp. | reverse complement strand
TTCGGTCTTAACCCACCGTCTAAAGCCAGTGGGATTGCGACCGCTTTATTTCAAGTTTGGCAAGTATGAATGGAGAAAATTATGAGAAATAATAAATCTAAATTTTCATATGTCTGTTATCTTATAGCAGCCATATCCATTGTACTGGTTATTACCATTTTTTCTGGTTTAGAATCAAATGCAGTACAGTGTAAGATATTGATAGCAGATATTGTTATAATACTTGGGCTTCTTTTGTATGCTGCCAAGTCTAGGTTGAATGCACTGACTCTTGTTGATAAATATGGGATTGTGGATAAACAGAATGGTGCTATACTTTTTGAATATACATTTCACCCCAAAAAATTCAAGGTATATGGTGATTTTGAATATCTTTTTGGGAAAAAGTTTCACACACTTAGAGGTGAAGCTGTCTATGATATCTATGACATCATACATATAGAAGATGCTTCGATAAGAGGAAGAATTAATGAGTTTTTTGATAGCGACAGTGACACTTTTTCATCGGAAATAAGACTTTTGCACGCTGATGGTGGATATGGATGGTTTCGCATTACGGGTACTGTATTTAGGGATGAGACAGGTAAGTGCCTGTGTTTTATAGGAAAAATTGCCAATGTCAACAAGCAGGTATCTATGGAAAAAAAACTTGTGAAAAGAGCGGAAAACGATTTGCTCACAGGTATTTTTAATAAAAAGACTATAGAGACCAAGGTTGCAGAAAGCCTCAAAGATGAACAAGATGGTAGGCATTACATATTTTACATGGTGGATTTGGATAATTTTAAAAATGTGAATGACACACTTGGGCATATTTATGGAGACAAAGCTATTGCTGATACGGCAGATATACTTAAAAAAATTTTTCATGATAATGCCTATGTTGGAAGGCTTGGTGGTGATGAATTTGCCGTATGTGCAATATATGATGCATTTGACGAAGAAAGCCTTATGAAATTTATCATAGACCATGCAGAAAAAATATGTGAGAAAAACCGCAGGGAATATTCGGACGGCACTAATATTGTAAGAATCTCAAGCAGTGTTGGTGTTGCAATAGGACCTAGAGATGGACAGACATTTGAAATGTTATATAGAAAGGCTGATGAATCTCTTTATAAATCTAAAAAAGCTGGTAAAAATAAGTATACTATTTTTAATAGGTGTATAGATTATAATTAAAAAATAAGATGGAGGACAAGCAGTAATGGCAAAAAGCATTAAAAGTTTAGATGAAGTAAAAATACCAGAGGCATATACTCTTGAAAATGCAGAATATCTTAAAGAAACAGATAGTTTTGTAATTAAACTCAAGCATAAGCTTAGTAATGCGAGAGTTCTGGTATTTAGCAATGAAGATGACAACAAGGTTTTTAATATAAGTTTTAGGACACCGCCAAAGAATGATAAGGGAATACCACATATTATTGAACACACAGTACTTTGTGGCTCTAAAAATTTTCCAGTGAAAGACCCATTTGTTGAACTTATAAAAGGGTCTCTAAATACGTTTCTCAATGCCGTGACATATCCCGACAAAACGCTATATCCTGTAGCAAGCTGTAATAGCAAAGACTTTGAAAATCTTATGCATGTCTATATGGATGCGGTGTTTTACCCAAATATTTATCAGTTTGAGGAAATATTTAAACAAGAAGGATGGCATTATGAGCTTGAAAGCAAGGATTCTCCTTTAATTTATAATGGTGTAGTTTATAATGAAATGAAAGGTGCGTATTCTTCTGAGGAGCGAGTGTTAGATTGTTTTATAATGAGTGGCTTGTTTCCTGACAATGCATATAAGTATGAATCTGGTGGAGACCCTAAGTGCATACCAGAATTGTCTTATAATGAATACCTTGATTTTCACAGAAAGTATTATCACCCATCAAATAGTTATATATACCTTTATGGTGATATGGATATTGAAGAACGTCTTATATGGATGGATGAAAACTATTTGAAAGATTTTCCAAAGATTGTCGTGGATTCAGAGATAGTAAAGCAGGAAAAGTTTGAAAGCATGAAGGTTATTTCTGAAAAGTATGCTGCTGCCACAGATGCTGATTGTTCTGAAAAGACATATTATGCTTATGCTGCGGCAATGGACATTACAATGGAGCAAGAAAAATGTCGTGCAATGGAACTGCTTTCATATGTGCTTGTTGAAATGCCAGGAGCTCCTATTAAACAGGCATTGCTTGATGCGGGAATAGGTACTGACATTGATGTGGACTTCTGTGATATCCTTCGCCAGAGTTATTTTACGATATGCACTAAAAATGCAAAACCGGGTGACAAAGACAAGTTTTACAATATAATAATACAGACACTTGAAGATATTGTAAAGAATGGGATTGACAGAAAAACGCTTGAAGCAGCATTAAACGGAACAGAGTTTAAGGAGAGAGAAGCTGATTCTGGCTCTATTCCAAAGGGTCTTGTATACAGCCAAAGAGCTCTAAAAACTTGGCTTTATGATGACAATGACCCATATTCTGCACTTAAATATGAAAAATATTATACTTTCTTAAGGGAGATGCTTTCTACAGATTATTATGAAAAATTAATACAGGAGTATATTCTTGATAATACACATTCAGTACTTGTTGAAATGAATCCTGAGCCGGGGCTTGCCGTAAAAAATGAAATAGAACTTGGAGAAAAACTTGCTTCTTATAAATCAGAGCTTTCAAGTGAGGAGATAGAAAAGTTAATTGCAGATACGAAGGCTTTAAAGATATATCAAGAAGAGCAGTCACCAAAAGAAGCACTAGAAAAAATTCCTATGCTCTCAAGAGAAGATATAGATAAAAATGCAGCCCCTTATTATAATACAGAAACAGAAATATGTGGAATAAAAACACTGCACCACAATATTGCTTCTAATGGAATAGTATATTTAAATCTATTTTTTGATATTTACGAGCTTAAGGAATATGTGCCACAGATTAGCTTTTTATCAACGCTTTTGGGCTATATGGATACAGAAAATTATACTTATAACCAGTTTGATACAGAGACTAACTTCTATACAGGTGGCATTGTTTCTGACCTCGATATTTACACACATCTTGGTAAAAGCGATGAGTATGAACTTCAATTTGAAGTACGTACAAAGGTTTTAGAAAGTCAAGTTAAAAACTCACTTAGACTTTTAGCAGAGATGATGTTTAAAACAGTATTTAAGGATGAGAAACATTTGCGGGAGGTTGTTGCAGAAAGCCGTTCAAGACTAAAAGTTGGAATTATGGCATCTGGGCATCAAGCAGCAGCATTGCGTGTAAACGCATGTATTTCAGAAAGTTCATGGCTTAATGACCATTCTACAGGTATAGGATATTATGATTACCTTGTGCGTCTTGATGAGCATTTTGACGAAGAAAAAGAAAAGTTGGTTAAGGGCTGTGAAGAACTGGTAAAAGCTATTTTTAAGAAAGAGAAGCTTATTATTTCTTGTACTTGTACAGACGAAGGGTTAAGTCTTGTTGAAGAAGCCATGTCTTCATTTTTAACAGAGCTTGAAGAATTTGAACAGAAAGAACAGAAAAAAACAGCTCTGTCATGTCTTGAGAAATATATGCCTAACACACCAGTTGGAAAAGAAGCATTTACAACACCTGCTGAAATACAGTATGTGGCACTTGGCGGTTCTTTTGATAGTATAAGTGATGCTGATTTAGGTGTATTAAAAGTTGTACAGCATCTTTTAAATTATGGATATTTGTGGAATGAAGTGCGTGTAAAAGGTGGTGCATATGGTGTAAGATGTAGTTTTACAAGAGAAAAACAGTGGTGCTTTGCTTCATACCGTGACCCTAATCTTGTTACGACTCTTGATATATACAATGGGGCAGCAGATTATCTTGAAAACTATGAAGCTGATGAGAGAGAAGTTACAAAAACTATAATTGGTACAATAAGCAATATGGATATGCCACTTACGCCTAGCATGAAGGGAAACCGTTCTATGGTTGCGTATTTTAAGAAAATTGCTTATGATGTGTTACAGAAAGAAAGAGATAGTGTACTTGCGTGCAATATAGAAGATATACGCAGAATGGCTTGTGTGATAAAGGCAGTTACTAAAAAGAGTAATATCTGTGTAATTGGCAATGAAAAGCATATTAAGGACGATGCAGATATATTTGAGAAAATACGAATACTATCATAGGATATTATAGTATTATAGGAGGATTAATGGGAACGTTTAAATCAGGGTTTGTAACCCTTATAGGAAGACCAAATGTTGGCAAGTCAACACTTATGAATAGATTGGTTGGACAGAAAATAGCGATTACGTCTAGCAAACCGCAGACAACGAGAAACCGTATACAGACTGTATATACCTGTGAAGAAGGACAAATTGTCTTTCTTGATACACCAGGTATACACAAGGCAAAAAACAAGCTTGGTGAATATATGGTTTCTGTAGCAGAGAGGACATTAAAAGAAGTAGACCTTATATTATGGCTTGTGGAACCAACGACATATATAGGAGCTGGTGAGAAACACATTGCAGAGTGTATTAACAGCACAAAAATACCTGTAATTCTCGTTATCAATAAAATTGACACTGTAAGCAAAGCAGAAATCCTTACTTTTATAAATGCATATAAAGATATAGCTACATTTGCAGAAATTATTCCTGTATCTGCTTTAAGTGGTGAAAATACACAAGACTTGATAAACACCATTATAGAGTATATGCCAGAAGGTCCTAAATACTATGATGAGGATACAATAACAGACCAGCCAGAACGCCAGATAGTAGCAGAGATGATACGTGAGAAAACACTTATAAACCTTGATGATGAAGTACCACATGGGATAGCTGTTGCAGTAGAGTCTATGAAAGAACGCAAAAAGAAAGCCATTGTTGACATTGATGCAGTTATTATATGTGAGCGTAATACACACAAAGGCATTATTATTGGAAAACAGGGCAGTATGATTAAAAAGATAGGAACACAGGCACGTGAAGATATAGAGTCACTTCTTGCGTGTAAAGTAAATCTAAAGCTTTGGGTTAAAGTTAAGAAGGACTGGCGCAACAGTGATTATATGATTAAAAACTTTGGTTATGATAAGGAAGATTATAATTAAATTTCCTGTGAATAGTAACGAATTTTGTATTTAAAGTACAAAATTTGTTGACAGAAGATACCAGTATATTGAAATATCATAAAGGCTATCATATTATCGCAGACATCAGAAGACATCAGACTGTAGAAAGGTATGGTGGCAATATGGAAGAAAAAGACTGTTGGGACAAGTTTATAGTCTCAGGTAAAGTGGAGGATTACTTAGAATACCGCAGCATTGCAAAGTGTGCGGCATATAATAAAACAGATATAACAGATATGGAGAATAGTGTTGAGGGAAACAATTACGCTTACGGGGATGGTTTTAGTTTCATCCCCAGTTAAAGAGTATGATAAAAGAATTGAAATTCTTACACGAGAATGTGGAAGAATACCAGCATTTGCACAGGGCGCAAGGAAACAAAATAGCGCCCTTTCTGCGTGTACTGTCCCATTTACATTTGGCAGTTTTGAGGTATATGAAGGTCGTAATGCATATTCAGTAAAATCAGGCACAATAGAAAACTATTTTGGCAGTCTAACAGATAATTACGATTCTTTATGTTATGCATCATATTTTACAGAGGTTGCAAGGTATATTACTAGAGAAAATGTAAGGGCAGATGCGGAACTCTTGCTTTTGTACATAACATTTAAAGCATTACAAGCAGGGCTTGTGCCAACAAAGCTTATAAGAAGAATATTTGAACTGCGCATTATGTCAGAACAAGGGGAAGGACTTGGGCTTTTTTCGTGTATACGCTGTGGGAATGCAGACGCGTTTGATGTATATATATCAGAAGGCGGTCTTATATGTAAAGACTGTGCCAAAAAGGATTCAGAGCTTAAAAAGAGGCATCCGTTTAGATTGAGTTATGATACAAAATATACGTTACAATATATTATGTCAAGTAAACCTCAGAAACTGTATAATTTTAATGTATCAGACCAAGTGATGGCAGAGCTTGATAAATTTATGACTGTTTACCTTGCAAGATATATACCACACCATTTTAACTCATTAGATTTTTTATCTTGAAATACTTATTTTGTGATGGTATATTAAGGTATGATAATAGTAAAATAATTGGAGGAACTACGATGAAAAAGACAATGGACAAAATTGTTGCCTTGTCAAAGGCAAGAGGGTTTGTATATCCAGGCTCAGAAATATATGGCGGTCTGGCAAATACATGGGATTATGGCAATCTTGGTGTTGAGTTAAAAAATAATATTAAACAGGCATGGTGGAGAAAGTTTGTACGAGAAAACAAATATAACGTCGGCATTGACTGTGCTATTCTTATGAATCCTCAGACATGGGTCGCTTCTGGTCACTTAGGAAGTTTTTCAGACCCTCTTATGGACTGCAAGGAGTGTCATGAGCGTTTCCGTGCAGATAACCTTATTGAAGATTATATGGAATCAAATGGGATTAAAGCAGAAAGCAGTATTGATGGCTGGTCTAATGAACAGATGCAGTCTTATATTGATGATAATAATATTACCTGCCCTTCATGTGGTAAACACAATTTTACAGATATAAGACAGTTTAATCTTATGTTTAAAACATTCCAAGGTGTTACAGAAGACGCTAAAAATATCGTTTATCTGCGTCCAGAAACAGCACAGGGAATATTTGTAAACTTTAAAAATGTGCAGCGTACATCACGTAAGAAAGTACCATTTGGCATAGCACAGATAGGAAAATCTTTCCGCAATGAAATAACTCCTGGTAATTTTACATTCCGTACAAGGGAATTCGAACAGATGGAGCTGGAGTTTTTCTGTAAACCAAATTCAGACCTTGAGTGGTTTGCATACTGGAAAGATTATTGTATTAATTGGCTTAAATCTCTTGGCATGAAAGACGAAGAAATGCGTGTCCGTGACCATGATAAAGAGGAGCTTTCTTTCTACAGTAAGGCAACATCTGATATTGAGTTTTTATTCCCATTTGGGTGGGGTGAACTCTGGGGTATAGCTGACCGTACAGACTATGACCTTACGCAGCACCAGAATGTATCAGGACAGGATATGAGTTATTTTGATGATTCATCTAATGAAAAATACATTCCTTATGTAATAGAGCCATCACTTGGTGCAGACCGTGTAACACTTGCATTTTTATGTAGTGCTTATGACGAAGAACAACTTGAAGGTGGTGATATGCGTACAATTATGCATTTCCATCCAGCTATTGCACCAGTGAAAATTGCAGTGCTTCCACTTTCAAAAAAGCTTGCTGGGCAGGCAGAAAAAATATATGAAGACTTAAGTAAGATGTATAACTGCGATTATGATGACAGAGGTAATATAGGTAAGCGTTATCGCCGTCAAGACGAGATTGGCACACCTTTCTGTATAACATATGATTTCGATTCAGAAGAAGATAGTGCAGTGACAGTACGTGACCGTGATACAATGGTACAGGAACGTGTTAAAATATCAGAGCTTGCTGCTTATTTTGAAGGTAAGTTTGACTTTTAAAAACTTTTAAATTAAGTAAGATAATAGGATAACAAAACAATAAAACAAAAAAGGGACAGACACTAGAGTGTATCTGCTCCCTTTTATTAAATAAAGTTATTTTTCTATTTTTGCAATTATTATTCTGCAGTTAATTCTTCATAGCCGTCAGGAACTGTCATATTAAGAGTTTCACATATTTCTTTGTTGTATTTCTTTGTAGTTTGGGAAGCAGTCTGAATATCCATCTTTCCAGCATCTTTGTCATAAACAAGTATTTCATATGCCATTTCGCCAGTTGCATATCCTATATCATAGTAACTTATAGAAAGGGTTGCAACTCCTGCTCCACATATACCAGATTCACCAGCAAATAATGGTATACCGGCTGGAACGACTACATTCTTAATAGTTTCAACACTGGAAGCCATTGTATTATCAGTTGGAATATAAATTGCATCACATTCATCACAAGCAGTCGTAATAACAGACTGGATTTCATTTGAATCAGCGGCTGTATATTCTTTATATGATACTCCATCTTCATCAAGAGCTTTTTTCATAAGGTCTGATTGATATACTGAATTTGGCTCTGATGAACAATAAGCTATACCAACTGTTTTTACATCAGGAAGAAATTCAAGTATCATATCCTCTTGTTGGTCAATAGGAGCTAAGTCTGATGTTCCTGATACATTGGTACCAGTATGTCCATTCCAGTCTGGAAGGTTTAATGCTGTAGCATAATCTGTTACAGATGTCCCAAGAATTGGAATGCTGTTTGTTGATGCAACGGCTGCTTGTAATGCAGCAGTAGCATTTGCCATGATAAGGTCTACATTGTCAGTTACAAAACCATTGCATATAGTAGAACAGTTGGTTGTTTCACCTTGTGCATTTTGTAAGTCAAATTCAACATTGTCACCAAGCTTGTCTTTAAGAGCTGCTTGGAAACCTTCTGTAGCCGCATCAAGTGCTGTGTGTTCCATAAGCTGACAGATACCTATGTGGTAAATCTTCCCATCTGTAGGATTTGAAGCAGAGCTTGAATCAGAACTTGAGCTGGAACCAGAACTCGAACCAGAATTAGAACTTGAGTTGGAACTGGTAATTGACTTGTTACTTGAGCTAGAACCAGAATTTGAAATTGAAGGATTACTGCTGCCTTCATTTCCACACGCTGTTAGACTTGCAATCATTACCGCTGCTGTCATTACAGATATAAGTTTTTTTACTATTCTCATAATTTCCTCCATTTCATTACATTATTGTATACTTGAATTTACCAAAAGCTATTATAAAGAACAAAATAGTTTTCGTCAATATTTAATTAGTCAGTACAGTCAGAACTGAAATAAATTTTACTAAAATTTAATAAAAAACTTTTCAAATTTTAAATATATATGATATACTATTCTTAGTGGCTTTCCAGATTTAAACAAAAAATAGGGAGAAAAGTAGTATAATCTGGACAAGCTAGGAGTTGTGCATTACCAATAAAACTAATTATTAACAGGAGGTAACTTTTTAATGGCAAAGAAATGGGTTTATTTATTCAGTGAAGGAAATGCAGATATGCGTGAACTTCTTGGTGGAAAGGGTGCCAATCTTGCTGAGATGACCAGTCTTGGTCTTCCAGTGCCACAGGGCTTTACTATTACCACAGATGCTTGTACACAGTATTATGAGGATGGAAAAGAAATCAACCAAGAAATTCAGTCACAGATTAATGAGTATATTACAAAAATGGAAGAAATTACAGGAAAGAAGTTTGGTGACAAAGAGAATCCGCTTCTTGTATCTGTACGTTCAGGAGCAAGAGCTTCTATGCCAGGTATGATGGATACTATCCTTAACCTTGGTCTTAATGAAACAGTTGTAAATGTAATTGCTGAAAAATCAGGCAATGCACGCTGGGCATGGGACTGCTACAGAAGATTTATTCAGATGTATTCAGATGTAGTTATGGAAGTTGGCAAGAAGTATTTTGAAGAACTCATTGACAAGATGAAATCTGAAAAAGGTGTTACTTATGACGTTGACCTTACGGCTGATGACTTAAAAGAACTTGCTTCACAGTTTAAAGCTGAGTATAAGGCTAAGATTGGTACAGACTTCCCTGATGACCCAAAGGAACAGTTAATGGGTGCTGTAAAAGCTGTATTCCGCTCATGGGATAACCCTCGTGCGAATGTATACCGTCGTGACAATGATATCCCTTATTCATGGGGTACTGCTGTAAATGTACAGAGTATGGCATTTGGCAATATGGGTCAAGATTGTGGTACAGGTGTTGCATTTACACGTGATCCTGCAACAGGTGAAAAGAAACTTATGGGTGAGTTCCTTATCAATGCTCAGGGTGAAGATGTAGTTGCAGGTGTGCGTACACCTATGCCAATTGCTAAGATGGCAGAGGAATTCCCAGAGGCGTTTGCCGAATTTGAACAGGTATGTGACAAACTTGAAAAACACTACAGAGATATGCAGGATATGGAGTTTACTGTTGAGAACAAGAAGCTCTATATGTTACAGACACGTAACGGAAAAAGGACAGCACAGGCTGCTTTAAAAATTGCTTGTGACCTTGTTGATGAGGGAATGAGAACAGAAGAAGAAGCAGTCTCAATGATTGACCCACGTAACCTTGACACACTTCTTCATCCACAGTTTGATGCTACTGCACTTAAGAATGCAGAACCTATTTGCAAAGCACTTGGAGCATCACCGGGAGCTGCTTGTGGTAAGGTAGTATTCTCAGCAGAGGATGCTAAGGCATGGGCTGCAAGAGGTGAGAAAGTTGTTCTTGTACGTCTTGAGACATCTCCAGAAGATATTGAAGGAATGAAAGCTTCACAAGGTATTCTTACAGTACGTGGTGGTATGACATCACACGCAGCAGTAGTTGCACGTGGAATGGGCACATGTTGTGTATCTGGTTGTGGCGACATTGCTATGGACGAAGAAAACAAGAAATTTGTACTTGCAGGTAAAACATATACTGAAGGTTCAGAAATTTCAATCGATGGTTCAACAGGTAATATCTATGATGGTATTATTCCAACAGTTGATGCTACAATCGCTGGCGAGTTTGGTCGCATTATGGCATGGGCTGATAAATATAGGAAACTTAAAGTACGTACAAATGCTGATACTCCAGCTGATGCTAAGAAAGCACGTGAACTTGGTGCAGAAGGTATTGGTCTGTGCCGTACAGAACATATGTTCTTTGAAGGTAACAGGATTGACGCATTCCGTGAAATGATTTGTTCAGATACAGTTGAAGAAAGAGAAGAAGCACTTGAAAAGATTCTTCCATACCAGCAGGGAGACTTCGAGAAACTCTATGAGGCACTTGAAGGAAATCCTGTAACAATTCGTTTCTTAGACCCTCCTCTCCATGAGTTTGTTCCTACAGAAGAAGAGGATATTAAGAAACTTGCAGATACTAAAGGCAAGAGCGTAGAAGACATTAAGACAATTATTGAATCACTTCACGAATTCAACCCTATGATGGGACATCGTGGATGCCGTCTTGCTGTAACTTATCCAGAAATTGCAAAGATGCAGACAAGTGCTGTAATCCGTGCAGCTATTAATGTAAAGAAAGCACATCCTGATTGGACAGTAGAGCCTGAAATTATGATTCCGCTTATCGGAGACATAAAAGAGCTTAAAGTAGTTAAGAAAATAGTAGTAGAAACAGCAGATGCTGAAATTGCAAAAGCTGGTATTGAAATGAAATATGAAGTAGGTACAATGATTGAGATACCTAGGGCTGCACTTACAGCTGATGATATCGCTTCAGAGGCTGAGTTCTTCTGCTTTGGTACAAACGATTTGACACAGATGACATTTGGTTTCTCACGTGATGATTCAGGTAAATTCCTTGAAGCTTACTATGATGCAAAAATCTTTGAGAACGACCCATTTGCAAAACTTGACCAGACAGGTGTTGGACAACTTATGGAAATGGCAATTCAGAAAGGTAAGAAAACACGTCCATCACTTCATTGTGGTATCTGTGGCGAGCATGGTGGAGACCCTTCATCAGTAGAATTTTGTCATAAGATTGGATTGGACTATGTTTCATGCTCTCCATTCCGTGTGCCAATAGCAAGACTGGCAGCAGCACAGGCGGCTATACAAAGTAGGTAGGAGTTCTCTTTCCCTTGAATTACCGCTTTCTTTCGAGCAAGCAGCGGCATACCGAAAGGCTAACGGACAGTATGTAAGGAAAAATCAATGGAGAGAAACGAAAGTAACCGTGTATATCGACCTTGATTAGAAAATGAATTATGATAAGCGTATCATTAGAGATAGTGGTACGCTTATTTTTTTACTTTATAGGAAATTCCGACTCTTGGAGAGTATAAAAACAGGCAGAAA
>CANOID010000081.1 GCA_947565985.1 uncultured Lachnoclostridium sp. | reverse complement strand
GAACTGTCAGATTCCAAAATTTTGGAATCTGACAGTTCATCATCACTATACAGCTTTTTTTACAAAAACATATACCATATTTTTTTCTGACTACTCCCACGGGCAAGCACGTGGGGTTCTTACTGCCAAGTGTAGCTTGTAATCGTACATCATTTCCAGACTTTGGATATACAAGTGTAAATCCATTTGAGTAAAAACTTTTATTATCAAGCAGTCCTACGACCACATTGGTGATAAATTTCTATCTTTCGATAAAAGAAGTATAGTCAATCTCCCTATGTATTTTATTTACGCTATTTTTATTCCACTATTTAAGACTTTAATACCTTTCGCCTTAATCCTTTCAATTAGTGCTTTTTCTTTGTTGTAACATTCATTGAATTCGTTCATACATTTGTTTTCATTTATATTCTGAGTTCTATAATCGTGACAGTAAAGCAAAAATGATGAATACCAATCTCTTTGTACCAATGTGCCATTCTTTAGTTTATACATTCTGTCTGATAATTTCTTTTTGATATAAACTTCTGCTGTGTAGTCATACTGACTTGCTCTGTAATGATTGGGTACTTCTATATGCATACCACCAGAAAGCTTAAACTTCTTTTCAATAGTGGTCTGAAATCCGCCTGGGCATCTATTTTTTATAGATTTGCCAAAACGCTTTTTTTGTTGAACTTTCCTTTGCTGCTTTTAGTAGTTTCTTTAGTTCGTTTCATAAGTTTACTGGCGTTTTTGGGTTCAGTAATAAATATGTCCCCAAGACTTCTTAAATGATTTGCATCTTCATTTATGGCAAGTTGTCTGTTTATGGCGTTTATTCTGCATAATTCTGTATGCTTTGATTTTAGTTTTTTATAGTGTTTTGAATAATACCAAATCTTTTTACCTTTTTTAATCGTGATATGCAGAAATTGTAATTACACCATTTTTCTTGTTTCTATACATTACTGTATAAATTGTATTTTTTCCATCACTAGAACTGCTAACTACCTTAGTTCCATATTCCTTTTCTTTAAATATATACTTAGGACACACCTCTGCATATCCTATAGACTCTCCATTCCACTTTGCCTTTGTGTCATATACAACAACATTGTCAAATTCCGATGCTGGATATTTACAGACAGAACCTTTAATTAGTTTTACATTTTCTTTAAGTGTCTCCCATTCCCAGTTTTCATCTTCGTTTGTATCCTCCTGTGTATCTCCATCTGTATCTTCATCATCGGCATACCAGCTATCAAGCAATTTCTGGGCTTTCTCTGCATCTGCCTTTGACGTATCAAGTGGAAGTTTAAAAAGTGCATTTATTCCATTGTAGTTTTCATTGCGAGTTATTTCTCCTGTCTTTTTATCAAAGTTATATGCATCTATATCATAAAAAACATCACCTAAAACTCCTATATACACTCCTCTATCCGCAAATGCCTCAATATTGGTGTGGTCCACAAGGCGGTATTCAACGCCATCTTTAATAGTTGCAGATGAACCACCATCCATATAGTAGATATTTAAAAATGCTGGGTCTTCACCTTTAATAAATGGACTTACAAGAAATTTATTGTCATAATCTTCATCTGATGTCTTTGGCATAGGTGAACCATCTGCTTTTTCAATAGCAACAACTGAATACGTTCTATCTGTGTGCACTTCTCCACTGTCTTCAATCAGATGTTCACTTATATTATTCCCAGAAACTGTTCCTATCAACGTGATTTTATAGTCTCCGTACACTTGACTCTCGTTAATAGAAACAGCATCTTCTCCCTTAAATACATCCGCCAGCTTTTTATCTCCAAATTCTTCTGCCACTTGTTCTGTGCCAAGATACTTCCAAGCACCATATGCAGTCAGGCTTCCTGTTGTAAGAACTGCGATACTTAAAGCTGCTACAACTGGTAAAGTTTTATAAAATGGTTTTTTCATAGTAATTCTCTCCCCTGCTCTATCTAAAATCCTGCGGTTAAGTTTCGCATCTGGCTTTTTAGACGGGGTAAGGGCTTCTCTTAATAAATCATCAATCTTGTCATTCATAATATACTCCGTTTCTGCATATTATCTGCACATAAATAATGAAAGGTTAGTCATTATCTGCAAGTTTATTCTTTAAAATTTCCCTTGCCTTATACAATCTACTTTTTACAGTTCCTTTTGGAATTTTAAGTATACTTGCAATATCAGATACAACCATATCCTCCATATAATACAAATAAACTGGAAGACGGTATTTTTCATCTAGTGCATTAACTGCAAGCCGAAGGTGTCTTGCCTGTTCTTTTTTTAATACTTCATCTTCTAGCGAATATCCGCTGTCAATGTCTGCTTCTTCTATATCTTCTACTAAGCTTTCAATCCCTGCTATACGCTTACGCCATGCATATTTCCTTTTTCGATTCTTCCACAATCTTATAGTTATAGACAATAAATAGCTTTTAGGATTCCCTTCAGCTTCTATTCCATTAAGAAGTTCCATTGCTTTAAGAAAAGTATCCTGATACAGTTCTTCTGCCTCCTGCTGGTTATAAGCCAGATGCAGGCAAAACGCATAAATGTCATCTCCATATGTGACAATGCATTTTTCCAGCTCTGTTATATTCATTAGCTTTACCTCCGGTATATGACGTCATTTCCATTGGATTACCCTTACACCTATACATTGTCATAACTTTGGATGTGGTTCATTTTAACTTAAATATATTTTATAATTTATTTTAACAGACAAATTGCCTGTGCGGATATCCCCTCTCCTGTTCCTGTAAAGCCAAGCCCTTCCTCTGTTGTAGCCTTGATATTAACCTGTTCTTTGTCTATGTTAAGTACACTTGCAATATTTTCACGCATTTTATCTATATAATTACTCATTTTAGGCTTCTGTGCAATTATTGTAGCATCTATATTTTCTATGGCATAACACTTTTCTTCCAAAAGTGAAGCTGTATACTCAAGAAGTTTAAGGCTTGATATTCCTTTATACTTACTGTCACTGTCTGGAAAGTGCTTTCCTATATCACCAAATGCAGCAGCACCAAGAAGAGCATCCATAACAGCATGCACAAGTACATCTGCGTCTGAATGCCCTAAAAGCCCTTTTTCATATGCTATATTAACACCCCCAAGAATGAGCTCTCGCCCTTCTACAAGTTTGTGTACATCATAACCAATTCCAACTCTCATAAATATCCCTCCAAATTATAATAAAATATTCTCTCTAAATATACCAGATATTGAACAACCTTGTAAAAGCTGGTCTCAAAATATGAAACCAGCCTTTCATTGTCATAATTTAGTTTTTAATATTCCAAGTATGCACCTTTCATTGGACTTACAGCATGTTCACTAAACATCCTTAGAACACCTTTTTTATATTTTGGCTCACGTGGTTTCCAGTTTTTGCGACGTTCTGTCAAAACTGCCTCCACTTCTTCCATAGTTTTATGCTCTCCTGCAATACCAACAATGTTTAGCAATCTTTTTTCAACATCTATCTCAATCAAATCGCCTTCTTCTACAAGTGCTATTGGTCCACCGTCTACTGCTTCAGGGCTACAATGACCAATTACTGGACCTGTAGATGCTCCTGAAAAACGTCCATCTGTAATCAATGCAATACTTCTTCCCAATTCCTTATCACTGCTAATTGCTTCAGATGTATAAAACATCTCTGGCATTCCGCTACCTTTTGGTCCTTCATAACGAATAAATACAGCATCGCCTTTTTGAACCTTATGTTTTAAAACAGCATCAAGACATTCTTCTTCACTGTCAAATGGTCTTGCTTTTAGAACTGCCTTAAACATTTCTTTTGGGCAAGCCGTATGCTTGATAACTGCTCCTTCTGGAGCCAGATTGCCTCTCAAAATAGCAATACTTCCATCTGTTCCAAGTGCCTTTTCATAAGGGCGAATAATATCATTTTTTGTCAGAGAAACCTGATAACGCTTATTAAATTCTCCAAGCCATTTTTCACATCTATCATAGAAGTTATTCTGTTTTAGCTCGTCCAGATTCTCTCCTAATGTCTTTCCTGTTATAGTCATAGCATCCAGATGCAGATGTTCACGAATTTCTTCCATAATTGCTGGAACTCCTCCAGCGTAATAGAAACATTCTGCTGGCCAACGTCCCGCTGGACGCACATCTAAAAGATATCTGGCATTTCTATGCAACCTGTCAAAAGTATCTCCTGTAATTTCTATGCCAAACTCATGTGCAATAGCTGGAATGTGCAATAGACAATTTGTACTTCCTGAAACGGCAGCATGTACAAGAATTGCATTTTCAAAGCTGTCCATTGTAATAATATCACTTGGACACATATTTGGCATAGTTGCAAGTTTTACTGCCTGCTTGCCTGCTTCTTTTGCAAATGCAAGTAAATCAGGACTAGTCGCTGGCATTAATGCACTTCCAGGTAATGCAAGTCCCAGTGCTTCTGCCATTATTTGCATTGTAGAAGCTGTACCTATAAATGAACATGCTCCACAGCTTGGACAGGCATTGCATTTTGCCCAGTCAAGTTTCTGTTCATCAATCTCTCCACGCTGATATTTAGCACTATACATACCAAGCTGTTCCAAAGTAAGCATTTCTGGTCCAGCGTTCATAGTACCCCCTGGTACTACAACAGCAGGAATGTTTACTCTTGCAAGTCCCATTAAGTTTCCAGGCATTCCTTTATCACAGCTTGCTAAATATACACCTGCATCAAAAGGCGTTGCATTAGCCTGAATTTCAATCATATTGGCAATCATTTCACGGCTTACTAAACTGTAATTAATACCATCTGTTCCTTGGCTCTCACCATCACACATATCTGTACAGTAGTAACGTGCCCCATGTCCGCCTGCCTCTTCAATTCCCTTTCTTACTTCTTCCACTAGAATATTAAGATGACCACTCCCCGGGTGACTGTCACCATAGGTGCTTTCAATAATTACCTGTGGTTTGGATAAATCTTCTGGTTTCCATCCAGTTCCTATACGCAGTGGGTCTAATTCTGGTGCATTTTTACGCATCTGCTGACTTTTTAATTCCATAACTATCCTTTTCCTTTCTTAATAATTGTTCTGTCTATAGCTACTATATTATTCTTAGGCAAAGAATGAAATAATCAATGCCACTACAAATCCTGTTCCTCCTACCAAAGTCTCCATAATTGTCCATGTCTTTAAAGTTGTTTTTTCATCCATTCCCACTAATGATTTGACAAGCCAAAATCCAGAATCATTAAAATGTGAACATACTGTTGCTCCTCCTGCTACTGCTGCTGTTGTACACGCCAGATACAATGGGGACAATTCTGCAATTCCGGGCATTGCTGCCACAATACCTGCTGCCATTGTCATAGCAACTGTTGAAGAGCCAACACAAATTCTTACCAGTGCTGCCACAACAAATGCCACTACTACAATTGGTAAGTTTGCAGAAGATACTGCATTTCCAATCAAATCACCAAGTCCAGAATACTGAAGCATATAGCGCAGTACACCACCACATGCTGTTACCAGAAGAATTAATCCTGTAGGTTCCAGAGATTTTGTCATAATTTTTTCTAATTCTTCCATATTATATCCATGTCTTAAGCCAAGTATAAACATTGCAGCAATCGTAGCAATCAAAAGTGCAACGAATGGTTCTCCAAGAAATCCGAAAATTGGTGCAAGACCACTTAATGCTGGAACAACTCCTGCCACAGAGTCAAGGATAATAAGTACTAGCGGAATTAGAATGATTCCTACAATCGTCCAGAAATTTGGCAGCTTTGATTCATCAAAATCATCCTGCTGTGCCACATGTTCTGGAACTGGAATCATATACTTGTTTCCACATATAGAACCCCATATAGGACCTGCTACAATCATCGAAAAGATGCCACACAAAGCACCTATCATAATAACCCATCCCAGTTCTACGTCAAGCATTGTTGCTACCAAAACTGGTCCTGGCGTAGGGGGAATAAATGCATGCCCTACTGCAAGCCCTGCTAAAAGCGGAATAGCATAAAATAGAGAAGAGCGTTTTGTTCTCTTTGCCAGTGAAAATGCAAGAGGGATTAAAATAATCAAACCAGCATCGAAAAATACTGGCATTGCAATAACAAGACCTGTAATCCCCAACGCCCAAGCTGCTTTCTTATCACCGAACCATTTCACCATACTAACAGCTAAGGTCTGTGCTCCTCCAGAGGCCTCCAGTATTGCACCAAACATAGAACCAAGACCTACTAATAATGCAATTCCTTTTAACGTGTTACCAATACCATCATTTACTGCTGTTACAATATCCTCAAAAGGCATACCAGCTCCCAGCCCTATCACGATTGCTCCCACCAGAATGGAAACCATTGCCTGTACTTTAAACTTGATAATTAACACAAGCAATACCACAAGACCCACGATTGCAGCTATTACCAATCTGGTGGGATTCAATGTCATTGTTTCACCAGCCATAGTTGTAACCTCCTCATAATTTATATTTTATTTAATGTTCCGATAACATTTGACGTCTTATGTTATTGTGTTTTAAATTATACTATCGGGTATATTTTTATTCAATATATCTGACGTATTTATTTTTGTTTCTACTTTTTATACAAAAATATATACTACAAAAAGGTGAAAACCTACATTTTTTTGTGCAATATACACATTAAATTTTATTTGTTGTTTATGAGGATTAAAAGTCATCTGATGTATTGACTGATTTTATACATTTGTTAATTCAATTCTATCTTAAATTATTGATAAAATTTTTGCCATCTCGCTGTTCAAGAAGTTTCATAATTGCTTGACGATTGTAAGTTAAATGCATCATCATAGCACACCTTGCTCCAACAGAGTCTCTTCTACATATAGAATCTGTAACTGCCTGATGGGTTTCTAGTGTTTCTTCCATTAATAAACGATGAGTTATATTAGCAAAAGTATAAACTGCTGTATTTATAACTGGAATAAGGGTTTCTACAACTTTATTTTTACTGCACCTAGCAATGCAAGTATGGAATTCTACATCTTTGCTAATGTGATTATGACCACCTCTATACAATTGTTCTGTTTCATAACATAATCTTTTCAGAGTTTTCAACTCTTTTTCAGATGCATTTTTACTTGCTAAAGCAGCTATATCAGGTTCAATCATCAAACGTACATCAAATAAATCCAGTGCCATCTTATATTTATCTTCAATTTTGCCAAGTCCCAAAGGGTCTTCACTTAGAGAATTAATGTTTATGACATATGTCCCAGAACCTCTGCGAACTTCTAATATTCCCCGAGAAACCAATCCTTTTACTGCCTCTCGTATTGTGCTGCGTCCCACCTTAAACTGCTCTGCAAGTTCAAATTCGTTAGGAATCTTGTGCCCTAATTCAATAGGTTTTTGCAAAATAAATTTCATTAATTCATCTTCAATCTGTGCACTTAAAGATTTTTTACTCTTCTTGTCTAAGCTATGCATTCTATCATCTCCTGTTTACAAACATATTAATTTAATTTTTCACAAAAATAAAACCTGATTATCACAAATCAGGTTTTTAAGTAGCGGGAAAGGGATTTGAACCCTTGACACCACGGGTATGAACCGTGTGCTCTAGCCAACTGAGCTATCCCGCCATATTCAATTAGAATGTCGCCTTAAATGGGACCTACAGGGCTCGAACCTGTGACCCTCTGCTTGTAAGGCAGATGCTCTCCCAGCTGAGCTAAGATCCCATAATCAATACTACTAACAACTGCGACTTGTTAAATATACCAGATATTATAAATTATGTCAAGCAATTTTTAAAAAATAATTTTTACTCTTTTTTAAAAACACTATCCACATATAATAAAAAGTGTGGTATACTAGTAAGGCGGTGCTATAAAAAATAATTAAAACACTTTAAGGATGGTATTTGTATTATGAACAAACAATCGGTTAATATTAGCAGTCTTGTAATTCTTTTAAGCCTTTTATGCTTTATAATGGAAGTATGTATATACTACTTCGTGCCACAGCGTTTTGTTGTAATCCTATTTGCTGTGGTGTGTTCATTGTGTCTGTCACACTTTTTCTTAGAATCATCGCTAAACTATGATTACAACTTTATCCATGCATCGTTTATGGTAATAACCTCTATTGCATTTTGTGTTATAGTGTATGTTATACAGCCAAACCCATGGTTGAAATACGATTACTCAATTATAGCATTGATACTTCTTAACTGGGTTATACCTTTTGTTTACTGCTGTTTAAGAGACTTACTAGACAGAGGTCCTAGGTTTGATGATTTTAATTTGTTTTTCCATAGGATGAGCAAGTTCTTTATAGTTATATATGCACTTTCCATACTTAAACAGTACTTTATCACACCTTTTATTCCTCCATATGATGCACCTGAATTTGGTGCAAAATTGTTTGTACCATTTATGGCAACAGCAGAGTATATAGAGGAGGCTATTAGAACAAACCAAAGTTTACTGCCAATAATAATGTATATTGCAGAGATAGCGTGTTTCGGAGTTCCGTTTGGCTATTTTGCAAGAGTATACCTTAAGCAATTACCTTTTTTACTTCAACTTATTGTATATTTAATATTCCCTCTTATACTGGAAGTTATACAAAATTTTACAGGACTTGGCAGAGGAGCTATAGATGATTATGTTATCTTTTTACTTGGAGCTGTAGTTGGCATTGTAGTGTACCAGATAATGAACAGTTTGTTTCTTTCATTTGCAACACGTGACTTTACAACTGACAGAAACCATCAGCAGAAGAAACTTCAATTCTAATATTTATTAAAATGAAAAAAACTGGTAACCTTTTTCTATGGTTACCAGTATTTTCTATATTCATTAATATCCTCAGCTAATATTTTTATACCTTTAATTGTATTGTCAAAAAGTCCTTTATCATAAAATTCTTTTAGTATCATTCCAACAGGTATTCCAAGTATTAACCCTAACATTCCTATAAGTCTGTAGCCAATAAACATTGACACAAGTGTAAGAAATGGGCTCATACCTATGCTGTCACCTACAAGTTTTGGCTCAAGTAGACGGCGTATAAGCATTGTTGCAAAGTATGCTATCATAAGTACTACTGCCTTTAGATATGCACCTGTAATGACAGAATATGCTGCCCATGGCATAAGCACAAAGCCTGTCCCAATAAATGGCAGAAAATCCAGTATTGACGTAATAAGGGCAATAGGGGCAGCGTAATCTATCTTCATTACCCAAAAAAACATAAACAAGATAAGAAACATAATTACCATAATCTGCAGACACGCCTTAAGATAGCCTCCTATTGCAGTAAATATTGTATTCTTTATTAATGTTATTGGGTTGTCTATACTTTTAGGCATACACTTTTGAACCACTGCTTTTATTTTATCATTACCAGCAGTAAAGAAATAAGCTAACATTAATGTAAGAATTGAAATAATAAATATATCTATAAACGAACTTGCTACTGAACTTACTGTGGAAAATGGATTTTGGATTGAATTAAGCAGCGCTAATATATAGTCATTTATTTTGCTTTGGTTGTCTGAAAACAATTTATTAATATTTCCGGGTATAATATGATATTTTTTATGAAGCGACTGTGTAAATTTCTGTAAGTTGTCTAATACAGTCTCATATACATCAGGAAGTGTATCAATCATTGATTCTACCTGTGAAAAAAGAGTTCCCAGCACTGCATACAACAGTCCAATTATTGCAACAATTACCAATATAATTACAATGGCAGAGCCATGTTTACGCATTATCTTAATTTTTTTTTCAAGAAAACGTACCAATGGATTTGCCATCATTGCAATAATCCATGCTATAATAAGTGGTGCAAAAAATCTTGCCAGTTTTGGCAAGATAAATATCAATAACAACACTCCACATATAATTACTGCAAGATGAACACATATCTTTTTGTGTACTTCTTTTCTATTATCCTCTTCCATATACACCCTCCACACTATCAAAACTTACTTACCAAGCTGTCTTGATGCAAAGATTCCAGCTACAAGACAGATAACACCAGTTACTATTGACAAAATATTAATATTTGACATATTAGTACCCATAAGGATGACAACGGGCGATGAAACTACTAATCCCAATATTGCACAATACGTATGTGTCTCAAAATAACTTAGCAAGATTTCTATAATTTTGGCTATTGCAAAAATTCCAATAATTACGCCAATTCCAAATGGAACAAGTGAGCCACATACAGTTAATATTGTAGTTAAATCACGGTTTGCTAAAGCTGTGACAAAATCTGTAATTGCATTTATAATTGGATTGTAATACCCAAGTATCATAAGCATCATTGAACCACTGACACCAGGGATTACCATTGTCGCAGATGCAAGAATGCCTATTAAAAATATCTTAACTATAGAAATAACATCTACACTGAGTACTACATCCTTTCCATTTCCACCGAAATACTCCATAGCTATAATTGCTACAAAGAATAAAATAAACAATAATATATGCCCTATTTTAATAGTGGTCTTTTTAACGTGTTCATATAGCATAGGAATACCACCAATAATTAAACCTATAAAAACCATGCTAGTTTGAAATGGACAGTTAGCATAAAGTGATTTAATAGAAAAAGCAAGCCCAACAATTCCTGCTGCCATTCCAATAAAATACGGCAACAATATCAATATACTTTTTTTAATTTGTGTAAACAGATGTGTAATGCAGTATATTATATCATCATAAACTCCCATAGATACCATCATCGTTCCGCCGCTTACTCCCGGTATTGCATTTGCCACTCCTATTACAACACCTTTTAAAATGTCTTTAAAAAACTTCATTTCTTCTATATCCTTCCATTAAAAATTATAAAATTATAAATATAGTCACACAATGTTTGACATTTTGCAAAATTTCTGCCACACTATTCTTGTAAGTTTAATCTAATTTATTACACGTACAACGATTTTAGAATTATATCACAGAAAACAATTTATCTCAACGGCTTAATCAACTTTAACAAAATATTAATAATATAGAAAGGACTTGTCTATGAAAAAATACTTTAAACACATAAGTACACTTATAGCAGCAAGTCTTGTACTTACGAGTACAAGTGTTAGTGCTGCCACTGACTTATCAGCAACTAATGATGAAACAGATACATTAAACATATTATCAAGGGTTGTAGAAAGCAATAACAATGGACTTTTAAAATACGCATATATGGATGAAAATGGAGAAAAATATGATATTGACACATCTTCTAAAACAGGGGACTACAAGTCACGAAAAGCTGCCTCCCTCCCTTCAAAATATGATTTGCGTGACCACAACCTGACTACGTCCATAAAGGACCAAGGTGTAACTGGTGCGTGTTGGGCTTTTGCGGCTATTAAAGCTTCTGAATCAAATGCAATCCTAAACAATATTGCAGATGCAGATAGTGTTGATTTTTCGGAAAATCATCTTGCATGGTATTCATATAATGGTATAACTGATACATCTGATTCTATGTATGGCGACAATATTACAAATATTTCTGGTTCAGGTACTATACGACCATTCTTTCAGCCAATGGGAAGCCAGTCTTCAACATTTGCCTATGATATCGGCGGCAATGTGCTTACAGCAATAACTACACTTGCACAGTGGTCAGGCACTGAAACAGAGCAACAAGCTCCATTTATAGCTAATACTCTTGAAGAGGAGCGGAACATGGCAAATAGTATGTCTGCTGCTGGAGAAACTATGCGTTATAATTCTTACGCACATCTGCAGAATGCAGAATGTTATGATAACAGTTCAAGAGCACAGATTAAACAGGCTTTAATGGAACATGGTGCAATAGATATATCTATGTATTATGATGCCAGTGGTTTTGAAGATAATACCACACATGGAAAATCATTTTATCAAACAAGATATGCTGGTCAAATGGCACAGTCGATGGCAAATCACTGTGTAACTATTGTTGGCT
>CANOID010000080.1 GCA_947565985.1 uncultured Lachnoclostridium sp. | reverse complement strand
ATGCCATTTTATTACTATTATGGTTACAATTTAGAAATTTTTTTATTTTGGTGACAGTCTTTCTTTCACTTACAGTTAAAAGATTTCTAATATTTTTACACTTTCTTTTATCAGCGATAAGCACATCATTTCTAGGATATCCAGATATCAGCACATTATCTGTATTAAACGCAGACGAAAATATAGGCAACAGAAATTGCGATGTAGCCAGTACATAGTGGTTTGGTTTCTCATCTGATAAATTTCTAGGGAAATTTTTAAATTTCTCCCACTTATTCCTTGGGTTTCGGAACTTGTCAAAAATATTGTCCGCCTGTATCTTTTTTAATGGGATTCCATGCCACATATTAATCTTTAACGCACCACCACTCTGCCAAAAATTAATATCCTTGGAATAATTGTCAAATAAGTATACCTTTCCTCTTAATGCTAGAATAATACCCTTTAAAGAGTGATAGTAATACGCTTCATATCCATGTTTATTTAAAAACTTTACTATCTTCTTGTTATGTGAAATCCACACAGGGCGTATCTTAAGTTTGTCTTTATACTGATTCATATATAAATACAAGTATTTAGGATTATCAGCAAATCTTCTACCAAAAGTGCTACCAAACAGCCATATCCGTTTATTGCGTGGAATAAGAAAAGATAGCCAATAAAGTGGAAGGAGCAGAAGCTGACACCAGTATTTAAACACTTCAATTAATTTATACATAATATTTTCTCCTTGTATAATAATGGTATATCTAATTAAGACCACGAATTTAACAAATTTCTATACTATATAATATTATGCACTTACCTTTACTATAGAAGAATCTCCATTTATCGCCTGTTCTATAACTGCTTGAGACAATTTCTGAAAGTTTGAAGCAGAATGTGACGCTCCTGTTAATACATCTATCTCAGGCATTTCTTTCTGTCCATACAACTGTGCTGCATAATAGCGTGTATACTCATTAGGATATGTACCAGTAATCGATTTCATCTTATTCATATATGAATTGTCCCAGCTCTTTATAAATCCACTCTTATTTTCTGCATTATACTCCACTGAAACAATCTCAGAATTTTTTACAATAATAGTAACATATTCTCGCCATCCAGAAGAATACTCTGACATCTGTGCAGTATATGAACCATCCTGCATCGTCTGCTGCTTTTGTTCTTTACCACATCCTCCTGTTAATAATATACATATTACAAATGTACATATTATTTTTAATCTGCTCATAATTTTACCTCCATCAACTGTTGCAAAAACTTATTTTATTAATTTCTAATGAAATTGGAATTTACTTAACATCTCTCCAAGTTTTTCCGATTCCAACTTTAATCCTATACTTGCATTTTCAGCATCTTCCGCTGACTGTAAATTCATACTTGTAATAGCAGAAATCTCATCTATTTTGCTTGTAATTGTATTTAGTGAAGCTTCCTGTATATGAACTGTCTCTGATAAATGACTAGCTATTTTGGTCACTTCATTAGAACTTCTATTGATATCTTTAAGAGCCTTTGCTGTTTCCTCTGTAAGTTTAACACCTTTCATAATAAGTCCACCAGATAATGCAGTTATTTCAACAGTATGTTTAGCAGCCCTCTCACTCTCTTCTGCAAGTTCTTTAACTTCCTTTGCTACCACTGCAAATCCTGCACCACTTTCTCCTGCCCTTGCAGCTTCCACCGTAGCATTTAATGCAAGAATTTTCGTCTGCTGTGCAATTTCCTCTATAAGCTTACTGATTTTATCAATATCTTGTGCATTATGCTCAATATCTTTCATTGCTAGTTCCAATTCTTTCATTTTATTGCTGCCATCCGCTATCTGCCCCGCAATCTCATAAGCTTGTTGCTGTGTCTTTTTTGTATTTTCTGTCACATCAACTATATTATTTTTAATATTTCCTACTTCTTCATTTAAGCTTTCCATTGCACTAGTCTGTCCTACTGCCGCCTGATGCAGTTCATGGGATTGGCTTTCCATATTTCTAGCAGTATCTTCAAGCTGATGTGATGTATAACTTATCTGTTTCATCATTTTATTTAGTGATTCAATAATTTGCGTAAGTGACTTACCTACTACCACAAGATCCCCTTTATAATCACTACCTGCTGATACATTTAAATTGCCTTTTGAAATATTTTCTAGCACATCCTTAATTTTTGTAATAGTTGCATTTATTGTTTCGATTGTAATCTTCAAAGAAACAGAAAGAACCTCTGCCTCATCACCCGATTTTTTTATGTCTATCTGTGACTTTAAGTCACCATTCGCCAACATATTCACTCTATTGATTGCTTTTTTAAGTTGAACAGAAATCACTGTAGTCACAGCCCAAATAGCCATAAGTGCCAATACCAGTGTTATAAAAGTGCCAACCATAGTATTATACAATGCAACATTTGTTAAATGCATATAGTCAGCCTTTGGAACTTCTACTGCAAATGACCAACGCGTTCCCCTAACTGGACAAAAACTTACATATGAATCCTGCCCATTAACTGTTCCTTCTGTCGAACCTGTTTCCCTTGCAATCATACTGTCAAATATATGGCTTGCCGTTTCGTCTACATCCAAATCGTATACATTAAGTTCTTCTCTTACCATGTCTGTGTCAGGATGCCCTATTATCTTTCCATTTTCATTTATAATAATAGCCATGCCACTCTGTCCAATATGTATTGAACCAAGAACATCACTTAATATATCATACTTATAAATTCCAACTAAATATGATACTGTATTACCATCTGCCTTTATAGGGACCCCCATTGGTATTCCTATATATTTACCTGTAATTACAGGGTCGGCAATAGTCATATTGTCAGACTCTTTCATTATGTCAAACCAGTCTGCTATTGAAAGACTATCATAAGTATCACCTTCTGAAGCCATCAAACTGCCATTAAGGTCATAAATGCCAAGACCATAAAACTCATATGTATTAGCAGCATCCTCAAGAATTTTATCCATCTGAGCAGCAGTAACGCCTCTTCTTGATAAATTTGTATCTGCAGCTAAACCAATAATCCTATCTGCCATAAGATGTATACTATACTCAACTGACTTTGAAGACTGCTTTGCCATAGGTTGCATAACATCGATAAGTATCGACTCTGTAAGATTATGCATAGAATAACGCATAACTGCTGTACAAACAAGCATAACTCCTATTACAATAATAATAGTCATAGTCATAATCTTAAAACGAATACTGCGTTTTGTTTTAATATCATGTTTATTTGTGTCTTTATTGCTCATTTTACGTTTCTCCTTTTTTATGAATTACTCTATTTTTTTGATAAATCTTTTTCTACACATAACTCTTCCTTTAAATTATTATAACATACTTATTAAGGAAATTGTACATATATTTTTCCATGATAGAACAATCATTTAAAATTTATGAATTGTTCTTTTTATGGCTGATGTATTAGGCATTTTTTATAAATTTTACAGTAAATTTGATATTTTTTTAGTAAAAAAGCCTTGTATTTTTATATTTTAGATAGTATAATTCATATATGAAACTAAAATTAACATTATAAATTAATTAATTTATAAGATATAATAATATATGAAAGAATTTAAGCAGAATAAATATCTTGTTGATGAAATACAAGATGATTTTTTAAAGAAATACGTAGAAAGTAATTTGAAGTGGTATATACAAAAAGCTGTTAAAAATAAATGGGGATATTACATATGTACATTAATTACAATCATATGTCCTGTTATTGCTGGAATTATACTTCTTATGCCTATTGAAGATACATATGCCAAACTAGTATCAGAAATCATATTGGGAATATCTACAATAGCAGCAGCAATATTACCATTATTTGGATATAAAAGAAAGTGGGGAATGTATCGTAATCAGACAGAAAAGATGAAGTCTGTATTAGCAGAATATGTGTCAGATACAAACAGTATTAATCTTATTTCAGAAATAGAAAAAATAAAATTACAAACACATGAAAAATGGATGCAACCTTTTAACGATAAAGAGCCACAATAAAGCTATATTAATATTGGAGGAACACAAAAATAATGGGAAAAAAAGTTGAAGCAGAATGTCATATTTCTTTTACAATAGAAAGACAATTAAAAGCTTATATAGAATGTAAAGAACATACTGAACGACATGAAATATTATGGCACGAATGGAATCACAACAAAAGATGGCTCATTCTTGTACAACAGTTAATACTTCCATCTTTTCCTTCGTATAGTATGCATGATGTAACACACTTTCAAGCTGTTTTGCATAATATAGAAATGCTGCTTGGCGAAGATAATATTAAATTATTATCTGCTTCTGACTGTTTTTTAATATTACATACTGTATATATTCATGACATAGGGATGTGTATTACTGATGAGGACAAGCGAAATATTATAAGAGATGAAAAATTTCATGATTTTTTGGAAAATTTATCCCATGATAGTGGAAGCGGAATGGATAAACATGCAAAAATGCTGCTTGAAAAATGTAAAGAAATTAATAACAATCCTGGAAAAGATGAAAACCAAATTATACTAAGCAAAAAATTAGATATTTATTATGCGGTTACATATCTATTAGCAGAATATTGCAGAACAAAACATGGTGACATATCCAGCAAGAGATTAATCAACTGGATTGACTCTCGAGATAAGCTTGGTGCAGGATTTTCTACTATGGAAATTCCAGACCGTTTATTTTATATCATTGCCAATTGTGCCAATACACATACTAAATGGGATTTTGATGAAGTTTTAAAATTAAACCAAGAAGATTCTGGATTTGCACATGATTATGTTCATCCAAGATTTATTGCAATACTACTACAACTTGGTGATGCTTTAGATATGGATAATGATCGTTTTCATCCATTATTTAAAGAATATTTAGGTAAGATTCCACTTATGTCTGAAATTCATTATGGCAAACATAAAGCTATTCGTAGACTTAGAATTACAAATCAAAAAATATCAATTAGTGCTGACTGCCAAAATCAAGATATTTTAAGATTAGTCAGACAAGAGTGTGATGGCATAAAAACTATTCTGCAAAAGGCAACATATTATTGGGCTGTAATACGTCCTAAAGAAATGAATATAGGACTCCCTACATTTGATAAAACTAAATTGCTTTTAGATGGCAATGAAATACCTGAGGATTTAGTAGAAACCAGATTTGAAATACCACAAGATAAAGCTTTTCATTTGCTTGAAGGCAATAATATTTATCTAGACAGCAAATTTGTATTTTTAAGAGAATTCCTTCAAAATGCCATAGATGCTACCAAAATCCAATATTATCGTGATTGCAAACAACAAAAAAGAAGAGCAAATGTTAACAATATTTTAAAACCACATGAAATACAAAAAGTTATATCACCAACTAATTATCCTGTAGAAATTCATTTCACAATAGCCCAACGTGAAGGAATGAACATTAAAGAAGTTCAGAAAGAAGACTTAGAAAGAATTGAAGAAAAAAATTTAGAAGATATCAATAAAAAAACAGTAGATATTATATATGGAGTGTCAGTAAAAATACATGATTATGGCACTGGAATAAATGCAGAAGATGTTAAACAAATTGCCAAAGTTGGCACAAGTTATGAAAACAGAAAAAAAGAAATTGAGACAATGCCAAGATGGCTTCAAACCACTGGAATTTTTGGGATAGGATTACAATCAGCGTTTTTATCCAGTAATGTAATAACGGCAGAAACATATACTCGCAAAGAGGAATGTTATGAAATTACATTTTATCCAAGAAGAAGCACTTCGCATGGATATATAAATGTTAAACCAATTATTAATAAAGATTATCAAGAGCCATATGGCACATGTTTTACTACCTTTATTCCTTTTGAAAAGAAAAAATTACATAAAGACAGTCCTGAAACATGGGATGGAACTGACCCATTTGAAGAGGGATATGATGAAATGAGAACAATCAGACATTCTAGAGAATTAATAAAACAAATGGCTCTATATTTGGCAGACATGGTTGGAGAACCATTGTTTCCAATTAACTTATATATCAAGGATGGCTCTATAAGTAAAGAAGAAGAATTAAACCAATACTATAATAATAGATTTAAAAAAATGTTTCAAAATTCTGGAATAACAGCATATATTAATGGTAACAACATACGCAACAATAATACGCTATCTGATACACAATATAGACAAGTTTCATGGGCTTACAATTTAGAAAATAATGACTATACTATTACAAATGGAGATGATATTTATTTTTTTGATCCTGAAAAAATAAAGTTGTATATTTGGAATTATAAATATAACGCTTTTGCTTGTTTTGGAATTGAACGTATTTTGTCTATGCGTGATAATCTAAGGCAAGATAGTAAAGACAACAAAGATAAATCAGTTGGCGTAAAAATCTTTTATAAGGGCATTAAAGTATCAGAAAGAAGTTTTAAGCAAGATGCTAATTTAATTGAATATATTGATTTAAAAGATTCCTTAAAAGAAGATTTTCTTAGGTTGAACCGAAATGGATTTTCAGAAAAAGGATATGAATACCTTGATGAAGTTTACAAAGCTATGGTTCATACAGGACACACTGCACTTAAATTATTTGCTGAAGAAAATTATACGTATAAATTTGATAAGTATAAGAAAAAAATACTAGAAAAACTATATACTAAATTAGATAAAAATGATTTAAAGAAAGAAAATCTTGAAGAAGTAGAGTATATTATTCTTTCAGTAGCCGTTCTTGTGTATTTTGCTACAGTCAGCGAAAAACATGAATTATTTAAAGAGAATAACGAACAATATAAGGGAAAATGGAATGATTTTTTAGAAAAGATAATACAAAGATTGGAAGAAACAAAAAACAAGAAGGATAACAATACTAACATTTCTAAAGAAGTCTTAAATGGCTCTACCTTATTTAATGTTCCTATATTTGTTTATGGACAAAATACAGAACGTCCATCAAAAAATCAGGAAAATCAATTTAAAGATACAGATAAACTATCTGTTTTAGAAATTGTTAATATGAAAAGAAAATTTGTGATCGTTTCTAAACGAGATGAAAGTAATAAGTTATGGAGCGAATATCTTGTTGAAATTTATTCAAAAAATAACAGCAATCCAGAAAATAAAGAACCACCTAAGACTTTACACGATGAAATAAAAGACAAAATAAAAGAGTTACACAATGAACACAACATAGGCAATCGAAGTACTATTATTAAAGATTTAGATCAAATGGCACACGCAATAATGACTAAAGATTATACATATTATGAAAATTCTGCTAATGAACATGACCCTAGTGATTTTAAAAACAAACATAATATAAAGAAACAAATACAAATTATAAAGTGGTTTCTTAATAACGTTCCCACCATAGCAATCTTTGCCTTAGAAGATGGCAATACCAGATTAAATGTTTTAGACACAGAAATATGCGATTCAATTTATTTTGATAGAAATATGAAGAAACTTATTATCCAAAAAATGTTAAATGAATATGAGAATCATAATATTTCACGTTTTAGTACAGTAGTATGGAGTGGATATCGTTATTTAGCACTGGAACAAAATAGAAACAGTATTTTGACAGTCAATAGAGGCAAAATGTCCAATATAGGATATGCAGAGATGATTTTTCCATTAACAGGAAATAACCTTCAGCAGCTATTAGATGTTAAAAATTGTTTAGAAAAAGCAAAGCCTGTAGCCAATATGTACAATAAATTTATTAAGCCTCTTACCAACTATATGAATGAAACTGGTTATAAGGAAGATTTGAATATGCGTTTTGAGAGTAGAATAAATTCATTGTTTGATTATGTACAAACTAACGACTATAAAGACATTGAAGTATTAAACAGAAATGAACTTAATAATACTGAATGTATGGAATATATAGATCATCTAAATGAAGATATTGAGTTACAAGAACCTGAGAATGATATAGAAAATCTGATATGTGCTGTTGCAAAAAAAGTGTTAGACTTGAAGAAAGAATTAAATGAAGATCTAGAAAATAAATTATCAGTTTGGAATAATAGTATAAATAAAAAAATTATTAATGAAATATCATACAGAAATATGATAAAATATGTAACTCAAAATACTAAAATGAGGGTTAAAAAAGCACAAATAAAAACATTATACTCTTATTTTCTGGAAGAAGTATATATAACAATTACAAGTATGAAAAAGAATATCGTGGAACAGGCATTAGAGACAGTCTTCCCTAATACAGTTGTGGAACTCTTAATTCCACAGGAACAACAGTAAAAATAATTCATATATTTTATTATATATGTAATATGATTTTATAAGATTGGGGAAAAAGATGTCGGAATTAAATGAAAATGCCAATTTGGATTTAATATGTAATATGCAAAAGATATATTTAGAGATTTATAATATTTCTAATACTTATTTGCGAAATTATTATGGTGACTTAAAAGAATACCATACAATAGATATAAGGGGCATAGTTAAAAAGCACGAAATTGATATTATAGAAAGAGAAATGTATACAAATAGCTTTTTATTTATCAATCAAATTGATGGATATTTAGATAAAGATAAAAAGGAAAACCATATTCAATATATTATTTATGTAAACAAAAATTTAAGTGAAACATCAAAAAGATATGTAATTGCACATGAATTTTCGCACTATATTTTACAGCAAAAGCAAAAAGAAACAGAAAAAATAAAAAAAGAAATAGAGATTAAGTATTGCTTGAATGTACTATTTTCTAAAAGTGGAGAAGAAAATGCTTGTGATATTATGACAGCCTTTTTACTAATGCCTATTGATTATGTTTTACCACTAATGAAACAGTTTATTGAAAGCCAAAAAAACAACTATCCTATACGTATAAGTGAATGGTTACAGTGTTTATCATATTGGATGAAGGTATCTAGTTATCATGTAAATCTCTGCTTTCAACACATAAGATATTTAGCTGCATTTCTTTATGATAATGAAAATATGGGAATTGATGATAAAATTTTAATAAAAAATATAAAAGAATATGCACGTTTGTTTTATTAATCAAACTTCATGCATAGATTTTGGCTATACACTTCGAAAATTCAATACCTATCAGTTATCAGAATTCAGAGATTATGTCACAATAGAATTATATTCATAAATTAAAGCTATAAATGAAACAATTTCAATAAACTGCTGTCATCATATACCAATAACTATAGATGCATTAACTTTATAAAGAACCAAATGTGAACACCACACATTTGGTTCCATAAATGTGAATGCCATCAACTTACAAACGTTAAAATTAACATTTTTGATTCTATGGAAATTTAACATATGGATGTTTGCTTATAGTATAATATAAAGAGGTCTTGTTGACACCATGCAATATTTATATTCTTCGCCATTTTCTATAAAATGTTTGAATCTCTTTATCAGAATAAAAATATCTCATAAATTTACTATCATATAACCCTTTCAAATATTCTTCATGTGGTATAAATTCACTTTTAAATTTATCATAAATAGGCTTATACCAGTAATCATTTGAAGAATTTTCTTTTGACAATTCAAATTTCTCTACACCAACAAATTTTTGGATTATTTCAGCACAATTATCTAACTTTTCACACTTAAGAATAAGAAGTTTTATATTATTCTTCTCTATTATGGAATACCCTTTTTCTTTATCAAATGGATATTCATAAATATTTATCCCTAAATATTTATTTACTTCATCATCAAACCAGTTTAAAACATAATTATGATCCATTAATTTATAATATATATCTTCAAAAATTTCAGTATATGCATATTTTGTTTTAAAAGTATTATGAACATGTGCATATTCACCCAATACTCTTGGCAAAATATAAAACATAAATGATATGTTTCTGGCAACAGGTTCCCTTACAGATGTTATCACTTTTAATGGTTTACCATTTTTAATCGCATCTTTAACCTTAAATATTGTTTTCTGGGAATATGGTGTTAATGTTTCCTTTTCCAATCCTGTAAGATTAGAATTAAGAGAATGAAGATGCATTTGTGGCACTCCCAATGCCTTTCCCAATCCTTCTCTTATAGACATAGTTCCAACCTTTTTCATTGTATAAATGAAAATATCATCACTAAAACAATCCTTATATCTTACTGATGTTCCTTCTCTAAAAATAGTATTTTTAATCAAATCACAATTTTTATAATAATCTAAAATACTCTTAATTTCTGTTAAATTTTTTAAATCATCAGAAATCCAACCATACAATCTAAAGTTTTCATTTTTAAAATAATGTACTAAATTTTTCACTGTTTCTGATGTATATCTATTAGCCAAAAACATATTTATTTCATTTTGCTTTAATAATTCTTTGATTTCATCATAGCTTATAATTTCTATGTCTTCCCAAAGCTTTCCAACTTTAGATAAATCATTATCACATATATAATGAAAACAAATACCTGATTTTTTAACTGCTACTTTTGCAAATAAACTTGCCCCACATAAAATATTCAATTCGCTCAAACTACATTCCTCCTTATTTTTTAAAAAATGTTTCATAGTTTTTTTTATCATAAAACAAATATAAAATCATTAAAATTGAACAATATATTATAAGCTAGAAAAAATTAATTAATATATTTTCATACTTTTAATCAACCTTATATATGCCTCTTTTAAATTAACCTGTGGTTGCCATCCTAACTTTTTTAATTTATCTGAATTAAGTTTCATTTTAGTTTCAACAGCATATCCATAAATATTTGTTTCTGGAATATCAAATTTTATTTTTATCTTATTTTTTGCAATATCAGAAGCTACTAATAATGCCATATCTGCAATAGTAGTATGCGAATTTTCATTAGAAACATTATAAGCTTCACCATTTACGCCTTTTAACAAAATAATTAAAATACCACAAATTGCATCTCTTGTATAACAATAGTTTCCTTCTGAAGTTCCAGACGTATGCAATACAATATCTTTATTTTCAATAACACTTTTTGCAAACTGTGCAAATACTCTATTTTCACTAGGTAGAATACCAGCACCAAACGTCTGTGCTAGCCTTGCAATTTTAATTGGAATGCCATATTCTGTTAGATAAGCAATACACATATTTTCACACATTCTCTTGCTTTCAGGATAATTGCTTCTCACTTTTAATGGATTAATATTACCAAGCTGAGTCTCCTTTACATCAACTGCTGGTTCTTCAAATGTACCATACATTTCCATAGAAGAAACATATACAAATGATTTAATATTTTTTTTGACTGCAAAATCTAAAATATTGTTTGTTCCAAATACAGATGTTTTTATAACCATCGTAGGATTTTTTATCATCGATTCTGACCTAGTAATACTTGCACAATGTATAATAAAATCAATATTATCATTAATATATATTTCCTTTGTGATATCACCAATCACAAGTTCTATATCTTCCCTATAAAGCAAACTTGCATAAATATCGTTTGCCTTTTTTTCATTACGTACTAAAGCATAAATTTTTATTCTAGTTTTATTTATTCTATTACAACACAATAATGTTAAAACCATGTGTACACCTATTAGTCCTGTAGCACCCGTTATTAATATTGAAGAACCATCCAATTTACTAAAAGGGATATCACTATTTACAATTATTTCAAGATCTTCTTGCAAGTATTTGTCATTAGGACTTTCCAAATTTTTTTGCATATTAACTCCTTATATTTAATTATTAATACCCATAAATTTGTGCATTTTCTTTTGCTTCTAGAATTGCACGCATAATATAAAAATCTTCTGG
Organism: uncultured Lachnoclostridium sp.; assembly: GCA_947565985.1. Taxonomy (GTDB): domain Bacteria; phylum Bacillota; class Clostridia; order Lachnospirales; family Lachnospiraceae; genus Butyribacter. The sequence continues at coordinate 374 of CANOID010000080.1, read as the reverse complement.
TGTTGTAATTTTAATATTTTCAATTGATCCATCAATTAAAAAAAGATTATGTCCATATTTCTGCATCATTGTACACGAATCTATACAATTATTTTCTCCATCTGCCAAACACTGTTCATGTACTTTCAAAATATCTTTTAAATAAAAGCTCTGAGGGGCTTTGGCAACCCTGGAATTTTTTCGGCTTGGTACATAATCAATTGTAGATGTATCATCATTAACCACAAGAACTGTTTCATTGACAGGAGCCGTAGTAATTGCTGAACCATATTTATGAACACTATCAATATTATCTGTAATAACTTTTTCATTTATTAAAGGACGCACGCCATCATGAATTAGTACAATTGCATTTTTATCATTCTGTTCACAAG
>CANOID010000079.1 GCA_947565985.1 uncultured Lachnoclostridium sp. | reverse complement strand
TTTACTGGTATTATGTATGCCTTTTTATCCTCATCATATGCATAAGCAGTTACACATCCTGCTGCTCTGTTTATTTCAAGATACAACTTATTACCTGTTTTTTTTAAACCTAATATATTTGTAAGGTCTGTAACAAGTTTATTATCTTTATAATAGAGTTTATATTCTTTACCTCCATAAACTTCATAAACCCAGCCATTCTTTCCTAAATCAGATTTTCTTATTTTAAATGGCTCCTTATTTAGTAGGATGGTTTTGCCCCACTGTGTAATGGCATATGCATAAGCAACATAATTTCCCTTTTCAGGAAATGCCATATCTGCTGAACAGGAATCTCCAGATAATGTTCCTGGAAATTTCTTATAAAATTTCTGTTTTCCATTATTTTTTATATATATGTTAAAATTAATAGTTTTAATATTGCCCGGAATATAAAAACCTGATACTTTAAAATTGCACACAGCATTTTGTTTCTTTTGTACATCCATTGTACCTTTTACAATTCTTATATCAGCCTTGCCCGTCTTTGACAAAACTCTTTTATTGCCAACATTGTCAGTAACAGTTACTTTAATATTATAGATATCAAGCTTATAGTCCAGTGATTTTAATGTTATATCTGCATAATAATATGCAGTACCTGATTTACGCGTAGCTGTTTTGCTGTATATTAGAGCATCTTTTTTATTATATATGCCAAATTTTACTTTATTAATGCCAAGTGCACTGTTAAGTGAACCAACAAAAACCCTAAATGAATTGTTCTTTTCAAGTGCTGTTGATTTCTTGCTTCCCACATTAGAATATACAAGTGAAACTTGAAAGTTTGTTGATGCAAGGACAACACTATTCTTTTCAACATACTTATTTACAAGTACTACTGCTGCATTGTACTTGCCATATGAATGGCATATTGTAGACAAGTCGCTTTCCCATGTCTTAGTTACGTCTGTAAGCTCTCTTTCAGCACCGCATAACACACCTTTTGATATATTCGATTTACCATCCCATACGACAAGCTGTATCTTATTACCTGTACCGGGCACAGCAATATCATCTTTTACATTTGCAGCAAAATTAAAAGTTCTGTTAATATCATACCTGTTACCAGCCACTGCAAGCTTATAGGCATTTTTATGTATAGTAAAATCACATTTGCCAGCGTCTACAATTTGAGGTTCTGTATTCTGCACAGGTGTCCCCATTATAAAAGAAACACTGTATTCTTCAAATGAAAAATTTTCTATATTGTCCATTGAAAATGAACCTGTATATGTTCCACCAGTACAATTTGTATTATCAAGAGTAATCTTTTGTTCAAGTGCAGTAACAACATTACTGGTAGTTACAGCAGCTCCAGTACTTGTAGTAGTATTATTGGTTGTATTATAAGTAACTTTTAGAGTCATCTCCTGTATAGCAGCAATGTCAATACCAGTTACACTATATGTACATACACCACTTGCTCGGTCTGTATTTAGTGTAGCACTATATTCTGCTGCCTTTGCTCTTACATTGCCAAACACCATAGACAGTGCCATAAATAGACAAACAACCATAAAAAGCCCACTCACTGCTTTTCTTCTTTTAACATACTTCAACATTAGAATACCTATACCTTTCCTTAATTTGCAATATATTTAAACATATTGGAAGACTTTAATGGATGTCCTTTAGACCCAAATAACTCTGTTTCAAAGAACACACCAATTTCTACCTCTCCTATATTAACAGCGGATTGTGTCATATCTGTAACTATTTTATCAGCTTTCTTCCCTTTTACTTTATTCGCTATAACTATCACTTCTTTGTCATATTCTTCTGCAATCACTTTTATAGCATCGGTATGCATATGATATGAAGTAGCAAAAATATCATAGTCAATTTGATTATTCTCAAGTACTGCCATAGTAGTCTCATACTGGCTTTTTACTATATCTGTAAAATGCAGTGTAACAAGTATTTCCTTTTCCATCGTGTCGGCAACATATCTTATTGCATTACATCCGCTGTTTATCAGTAAACATATATTAGTCCAATCGATTTCACCAGCACACTTATTGCTAATTTGTACCATACAGACATCCACACCATAATCAATAATCTCTATAAGACTTTCCACCATATATTCTTTAAGTGCTTCTGTTTTTTCTTCTATGTCTATATCCATATCTGACGAAAATTCTGGATAAGAAAATTCTATAAGTACCTTCAAGCCTGCATCCGATGCAAGTTTTCCAGCTTCTTTAACGTCTTCTAAATCATTAGTGCCATACTCAGTGCGTATATGCACCCAGTTAAACCCACACTCATTTAGAAATGTGCAAAAACCTTTCTGCCTTTCTGTTTCTGGAGCATAAAAAAGCTTATTACCATCAAAATCAAAGTATCTGGCACCACTGCTATATTCAGATTTAATGTCTGATATATCCACTCCCAATATAAAATCTTCGTTTCTGTCAATTTTCATAGGTTCTGGAGAAAGTGAAGGCGAAGCAGACACATCTGGGGTATTGGAAGCCACAGCGACAATACTGCTTTCTATTTTAGCAGCCTCCTTATTTTTTGCACAACCTGTATGGCAAAAAATAACTACTGTACATAGCAACATTAGAATAGCTCTCTTGCCTGCTTTCATCATACTTCACTCTCCATAATGATAATTAATATGATACTAATATCTAATTACTACGGTTTCTCCTGCCAAATATCAGCAAAAGCCTTAATAGCTGCAACAGTATTGCAACCATTGAGGCCACATATGTCATTGCCGCAGCTCGAAGTACTTTTCTTGCTCCGCCAAGCTCGCTTCCCTGCAACATATTCTGCTCCTTTAGGATTTTTAATGCCCTACTTGAAGCATTAAATTCAACTGGAAGTGTCACAAGTTGAAAAAGCACAGCAAAACTAAAAAGTATTATCCCTATATTTACAAGAGTACCATTGTTTATTAAAGCTCCAAAAACAAGTACTGGCCATGCTGCATTTGAACCCAGATTTGCAACAGGCACAATCATATTGCGTATTGTAATAGGTACATATCCATTCTGATGTTGTATCGCATGACCACACTCATGTGCAGCTACACCAATAGCTGCCACAGATGTTGAGCCATACACCGAATCAGAAAGACGAAGTACCTTCTCTCTTGGTGAATAATGGTCTGTAAGATTTCCTGATATGCGTTCAATTCTCACATCAAATATACCTGCATTATTTAATATTCTCTGTGCAACATCTTCTGCTCGAAGTCCTCTAGAATTATTTGTATTCATATACCGACTGTAAGTTCCCTTTACATTAGCCGATGCAATCATACAAAGAATTCCTCCAATGATTACTAACATATAAGTATAATCATAAAAAAACATAGACTACGCCTCTACCTCCTCATTCTCTGTCTCTGTTAAAATAGGTTTTGAAGTCATAAATTTCCTAATAACATTTACAATTCCATCTTCATCATTAGACGTTGTTACATAATCAGCCATTTCTTTTACTTCTTGCTGTGCATTGCCCATTGCAACGCCCATTCCTGCATAGCGTAACATCGGCAAATCATTGTAACTGTCACCTATACAAATTACCTTTTCACGTTGTATATCAAGGTGCTTTGCAAGTTTTTCAACTGCAACCCCTTTATCTACATATCTTGGGAGCAACTCAACATAATATGGGTCAGACCTAAATACATTAAGCCTATCTCCAAATTCCTTATCCATAATTTTTTCGACTTCTGCCATGTGTTCGGGGGTTCCACTCAAAAGGAACTTATTAAATGGAAAATTAATTGCTTTTACAAAGTCATTAACTTCGCATATTGTAACATCACAAGCCGATGCATCAATCTTTAGATATTCATTTAAACCATTACCCGATATCATCTCTCTTGTACTGTCATTGTAAACAACTATCTGTGCGCCAGCCTTTTTAGCTGCTTCAAAAACTGGCTTCACCATCTCCTGTGGCACCATTTGATTATAAATACACTCGCCTGTCTTACAGTTTACCACAGTAGTGCCATTATAAGCAAGCACATAACCACCATACTGTCCAAGTGCAATATTCGATGCAGTCTTTCTAATGCCAGCAATAGAGCGTCCCGAAGCGATAGCAACTACTTTGCCGCGTTTCTGTGCATCAATTATAGCTTCTCTTGTATTATCTGATATCTGCTTATCTGAACCAACAAGTGTACCATCGACATCCAGAACAAGCATATCATAATTATCTCCTTCAGGTTCTTCAATACCCTTGACTTTGCGAAATATTTTCATAAACTCTTTACCTGTAATTGTCTCATGTTCAATAAGAAACTCTGCAAGGCTGTCAAGTGCATCTCTGTCACCTGACAGCAGTTTTTCGGCTTTGGCATAACATTCTTTAAGAATCCTCATAACTTCTTGGTCTATCTCAGCCTCTGTTGCATCGCCACAATTTAATACTGTACGACCATCAAGGTATTTGCCTTGAACTGATTCAAGACCAATCATTCCAAATTTTTCAGTCATTCCATACTGTGTCACCATAGCCCTTGCAAGTTGCGTAGCCTTTTCTATATCATTTGAAGCACCTGTAGTTATAGAATTAAATACGAGCTGTTCAGCCGCACGCCCTCCAAAAAGAGTTATAATACGTGTAAGTATTTCTTCCTTGCTCATAAGATACTTTTCTTCTTCAGGTACCTGCATTACATAGCCAAGAGAACCCATTGTTCTTGGTACAATAGTAATTTTTTGAACTGGTTCTGCATCCTTTTGTAAAGCTGTAACAAGTGCGTGCCCAACCTCGTGGTATGCAACAATTCTTTTTTCTTCCTTGCCTAATATCCTGTCTTTTTTCTCTTTACCCGCTATTACAACCTCCACCGCTTCAAATAAATCTGACTGACTCACAGCCTTTCTCCCTGCTCTTACTGCCATAATAGCCGCTTCGTTAATCATATTTGCAAGGTCAGAACCAACCGCACCACTTGTTGCAAGTGCAATCGCATCAAAGTCAACAGAGTCATCCATAAGGACATCTTTAGCGTGTACTTTAAGCACATCAACTCTACCTTTAAGGTCGGGCTTTTCTACAATTATTCTCCTGTCAAAACGCCCCGGTCTTAAAAGTGCTTTATCAAGCACTTCTGGTCTGTTAGTAGCTCCAAGTATTACGAGACCTTTTGAACTATCAAAACCATCCATCTCAGACAAAAGCTGATTTAATGTCTGCTCACGTTCATCATTGCCTCCGCCATACTGTGTGTCACGGCTCTTTCCAACTGCATCTATCTCATCTATAAAAATAATGCATGGTGCCATTGACTGTGCCTGTTTAAACAAATCTCTGACCCTTGATGCACCAACACCTACAAACATCTCAACAAAATCTGAACCTGACAGAGAAAAAAATGGCACTCCTGCTTCTCCTGCAACGGCTTTTGCAAGCAAAGTCTTACCAGTTCCCGGAGGGCCTACAAGAAGAGCACCCTTTGGAAGTTTTGCACCTATATCAGAATACTTTTGTGGATTGTGGAGAAAGTCAACAAGTTCAGTAAGAGACTCCATAGCCTCTTCTTGCCCTGCAACATTTTTAAACGTAACTCCTGTTTCCTTTTGTACATACATTTTAGCAGTGCTTTTGCCAACTCCCATAACACCACCTGAACCTTTAGACATCATGCGGAATATTAGAAACAATCCGCCCCATAAAAGCAGTATTGGAAGAAGTGTCGTAAGCACCATATATAAAATGCTGGATGTACCATTTGAGATTTCCTTTGAGAATCTGACACCAGCATTATTTAACCTCTCCACAAGATTATAGTCCATTGATATAACGCCTGTATAATAAGTAATCTCATAAAGAGGACTACCCTGCGATACAGGAATTATTTTAATTCTATCTGCTGAAAGTACTACCTCTTTAACCTGCCTGTCTTCAAGCATTTGTATAAATTGGTCATATGTTATCTCTTTATTTGATGCCTTTTCCACTTGGCTGTTCATAAATGAAAAAATAAGAAACATACCAAGTGCAATTACAAGACATACTACTATATTTTTCCTATTCTGATTCTTTTTAGGGTCCTGTCGGTTATTATTATTTTCCAAGTTTACGCCTCCTTTTTCTCCCTCTATATTAATCTATATTAATATTACTCTGACACTCCAACGGTTAAAGCATGTTGGGTTCTTAATTACATAAATTTTCAAATATACTCGAAGGCATATAAGACTAATTTATTTCATTAAGACTTTTACTGCCACAGATATCTTTGTACCCATTAGCGACAGCATAAGGCTCGTGTCAAAACCTTTTATTTATTCCTTAAATTCCTATACTACTTAAATTTTTATGCCCTGTTAATCTTTGTACTTCTATATCATGCAATTTTTTAAAATTGTTAAATCTACTATTACATTTTTCTATATCAAAATTCTTTAAATCTCTCGCTATATTCATTATTAAAAATGCAGAATACATATCTCTCTGAATTTTTATACCATTGAAATCATTCCATCTTTCTGACAATGTTTTTTTAGTATATGTACAATCAAAATGATTAAATTGACTGGCTTTTGCTTCACTTGTATTTATTTCAATTAATTGTTCTCCAAAATATTTTAACTTTCTTTCTATTATTGAAAACAACATAGCTGGTGCTTTATTTGCTAATGATTTTCCAAAACGCTTCTTTCTTTTAAATTTTCCTTTATCATTCTTTTCTGTCTTTATAACACGCTTTTGCAGTCCAGCAAAATTCATCTTTTCAACATACACTTTGTTTCCAAGCGATATAATATAATTCGCCATACATTCATGCTGGTACTTTCTTATATCTGCTTGCTTCCTATATACTTCTTTTAATTCATTTACATATTTTTTATAGTGATTAGATTTATTCCAGACTACTTTTTTTCTTCCATGGTTTTTAATTGTTCCATCCTCATTATAGTTATCTGGATTCATGCTATGTCTGCTCCTATCCATTTTTCTAAGCAACTTTTGTTTTTTATTCTCTATATCTTGTACTCTATCTGCAAGTTCCAATATCTTTACATCTGAATGGCTTGAAACTGCAATTGTGGAAATACCTATATCAAGTCCTGTATCACCTTTTCCTATAGGATGTTTTAGTGTGTTTGTTTCTATATCCAATTTTACAGGTGGTCTCCCTTTAAAAACAATCTGAATATAAAATTTATATTTGTTTCTTACATATTTTCTTACAATCCGACAATATGCTATTTTTGACTGCATTGCCTGACATTCATAGTCATTATTATAGTCTATATGCACTGGTACTTTTAAACCATTCCAAAACAATGTATCGTCTTTGAATCTAATTCCTGTTTTGTTACATTTTCCCTCAAGACAATTAAATTTACCATATTTCTTAAAATAAATCTTTTCTCCATTCCCATAAAACAAACTCCAATAAGATTTCCATAATATTGTAGCAATTTTTTGAGCTGTAGATGAATCAATATTTTCTTTAAAATGCTTTTGCATACATTTCACATCTTTATGAAATGTGTATTCTGACAAACCAAACTCTTTACGCATATCATTTATTTTTTTCCAAATATCTTTATCTTTTATTTTATCACCTGATAAAGACGCTATTAAATTTCTATACTCTTTAGTTTTAATCATTTCATGATAACGCTTCTGTGTTATACGCACCAATGAATTATAAATTTGTCTGCCTATTTCAAAACGCTTATTTAATATATCTTCCTGATATGTTTCCGTTTTCAAGGGAAACTGCACAATAAAGTTTGCTATCGTACTAACCTCTCTTTCTTAATATCGTTTCTTTTGGTTTTCTACATATTTTTTTATAGTTTCATTACATACATTTCAGCTATTGAAACAAAATAGCTTCTAGTCCATAAACTTGGCATCTTAGACAATATACTAAATTCTTTCCTTAGAATCCTGCTTGTATATCCTTTTATATAACGTATAATATCTGATGAGCTTAATGTAGGTTGGCAATTTAAAAACATATGTGTATGGTCTTTATTACATTCAATTGCAATAATTTCAATTTCCAACTTCTTATATTTAATTTTAACCAATTCTTTAAATCGCGTTTCCACATTTGCTATCATAAAAATTTTTCTCCTGTATCTAGGACAAAATACAAAATGATAATTTATGAAAAATACGGTTGTATTTGTATGTTTATAGTTATTTTCCATATATAATAACGCATTATATTGTACGTCGTCAAATATTTTGTACACATTTATTGTGCTATCCATCCCACACCTACAGGAGTGAGCCTTCCGCACATTTATTGTAACCCAATACTTACACATTATAAAGCTAGTCTTAAGATAAATCAATACATTATGCTGTGAATTATGTCTGAAATTTATAAAAAAATGATTGAACATGGCACACTTTATAGGGTATAATAAAAAATATTGGTAAAAGGATAATAGAATATTAGGAGGAAATTCAAATGGCAGTCAAATACGTGTTTGTTACTGGAGGGGTTGTATCAGGTCTTGGCAAAGGGATAACAGCTGCTTCACTTGGCAGACTTCTTAAAATGCGTGGTTACAGTGTCACAATGCAAAAATTCGACCCGTATATAAATATTGACCCAGGCACTATGAACCCTGTACAACATGGTGAGGTGTTTGTTACAGACGATGGTGCAGAAACAGACCTTGACCTTGGACACTATGAACGTTTTATTGATGAAAGCCTAACAAAACAGTCCAATGTGACCACAGGAAAAGTATACTGGTCTGTGCTAAATAAAGAGCGCCGTGGTGTCTATGGTGGAGGTACTGTTCAAGTAATTCCACATATAACTAATGAAATCAAAAGCCGTTTCTACCGCAACGATGGCTGTAAAGACACACAGATTGCCATTATTGAAGTAGGAGGAACAGTTGGTGATATCGAAAGCCAGCCTTTCCTTGAATCAATACGTCAATTCCAGCACGATATTGGATATGAAAATGCTATCCTTATACATGTTACCCTGATTCCATATCTTCATGCATCAGGTGAGATGAAAACCAAGCCTACACAGGCAAGCGTTAAAGAATTACAGGGTATGGGTATAAGACCTGATATTATTGTATGCCGCACTGAACATGAGCTTGAGCAAAGTCTGAGAGATAAAATTGCACTCTTTTGTAACGTTCCGACGAAATGTGTACTACAAAATCTAGATGTAGAAACACTTTATGAAGCACCTCTTGCGATGGAAAAAGAACACCTTGCAGATGTCGTATGTGAAAAGTTACAACTTGCCTGTCCAGAACCTGACATTACAGAATGGCAAACAATGGTAGACAACATCAAACACCTTGATAAAGATGTAACAGTAGCACTTGTTGGAAAATATACATCTCTTCACGACGCATATATCAGCGTAGTAGAATCATTAAAACATGGTGGCTTTGCACATAAATGCAATGTAAATATAAAATGGATTCCATCAGAAGAACTTACCACTGAAAATGTTACAGAAATACTAAGTGATGTAAGCGGAGTACTTGTTCCCGGTGGCTTTGGAGACCGTGGCATAGATGGCAAAATGGCAGCTATACAGTATGCCCGTGAAAATAATATACCATTTCTTGGACTGTGCCTTGGGATGCAGCTTGCAATAGTTGAATTTGCAAGACATATCGTTGGATTTAACGATGCACACAGCATAGAACTTGACCCACAGACCACTCACCCTGTAATTCACCTAATGCCAGAACAGGATGGAATAGAAGACATTGGAGGTACATTAAGGCTTGGCTCCTATCCTTGTGTCCTTGACCACTCCTCAAAATCCTACACACTATATGGGCAGGACACCATTCACGAAAGACACAGGCATCGCTACGAAGTCAATAACTACTATCGTGACGAACTAGTTAAAAAAGGGCTTCTACTTTCAGGACTTTCACCAGACGGACGTATCGTAGAAATGTGTGAACTTCCAGACCACCCTTGGTTTATTGCAACACAGGCACATCCTGAATTTAAATCACGTCCAAACAGACCACATCCTCTATTTAAAGGATTTATAGGTGCAGCACTAAAATACCAGAGTGGACACAAATCATAATATTTCTTAATATATATAATTATAGAAAAAGAAAGGCGAATTTTTATGAAAAAAAGCAGAAATATTATTCTTCCAGCTTTAACATCACTAATATTACTTTCCTGTGCTATATTTGTACTTTGTGTGTACAACCATTCCAATAATGCAAAAGCACTTACAGAAACAGAAATAAGTGATGAAAATTCTGGCAATACAGAAAATTCAAGTGAAATAACAGAGCCTAGTAGTGATAATATAACAGAACCTGACAGTACAGAATATAACAATGATGACAGCAAACAGCAAGTTTTGTCTAATACATCTGAAGAATTGCGTGGTGTATGGATTTCTTTCCTTGATTACAACAGCAAAGGTTACACAAGAGCATCTTTTACAAGCCATGTAAAAAATATGTTTGCACAATGCAAAGAAGATAACTTTAACACAGTATTTGTCCATGTAAGAATGTTCTCTGATGCAATGTATAATTCCAAGTACTTCCCATGGTCTCAATATGCATCAGGCAAAATCGGCAAAAGTCCTGGCTTTGACCCTCTATCAATTATGGTCTCCGAGGCACACAACTTTGGCTTAAAAATCCATGCATGGATTAACCCATACCGAATTACTAAAGAAACCACAAGTAACTCAGCACTGGCAAAATCCTCATATGCATATAAATGGCGTAACTCAAAATCACCTTCGCTCAGACGCAACGTATTAAACTATGGTGGTCAATTATATTTTAACCCATCCAAATCTACAGTGCAAAACCTAATAATAAATGGTGTAAAAGAAATAGTAAACAATTATGATGTAGACGGAATACACTTTGATGATTACTTCTATCCTTACCTTGGTACAGACTATAAAAAGAATTTTGATGCACAGGAGTACAACTCCTATGTGAAAAAATGCAAAAATAATGGTGATGACGCAATGAGCATTGTAGCATGGAGACGCAACAATGTTTCAACACTTATAAAAAAAGTATATTCCACTGTAAAAAAAGCAAATGAAAACTGTATCTTTGGAATCAGTCCCGCTGGCAATATCGACAACTTGTATCTAAAAAACAATTATTATTGCGATGTCAAAAAGTGGATGAGAAACACTGGATACATTGACTACATATGTCCACAAATTTACTGGTCATTTAAACATCCATCATGCCCATTTAAAAAAGCCCTAAATAAATGGACAGATATAGATAGAGATAACAGTGTTAAACTCTATACTGGTCTTGCCGCATACAGAGCTGGCATAAGCAGTAAAGAAGCACGTCTTATCGGAGATAAGAGCTGGTCTACAAGTAACACAATACTAAAGCGAGAAATAATATATGCAAGAGATACAGAAGAAGTAGATGGCTTTATATTTTTTGACTATGCAGACCTTGAAAGAAATTCAGCACGTAAAGAAATAAACAACGCTGTTAAACTTTTTGAATAAAATATTTATACAAACTTGCTATATAAATTTACTACAGAATTTAAGGCACGGATACATAATATATCTGTGCCTATTAGTATTATTTATTCAATAAATGTATTATCTTATTGATAAATATTGGACACCCCATCTTATCTTTACTATCAAATACTTTATTTGTTATTTTATCTCTAAGCAGTTTATAACTGTCATTATAAACACCACTATAAGAGACTACATTAGACATTGCCTGTTGAAGTTCGTTCTGGTTTCGCACCTTCTCTCCTGGCGTAAATTCATCATAATCAAAATACATATCTCTGGAATTGCTTAAATAATCTTCTAAATCATAGTTAAAAAATACAATCGGCTTATTCAGTAAAAGATAGTCAAAATAAATAGAAGAATAATCAGTTACAAGCATATCTGACAAACTTAAAAAAACATATGGGTCAGCATCAGCGTCTATAACCAATATATTACTCTCCTCTACCATCGCAAAATGCTCTCTAAGCTTAGACTTTGGATGAAGTTTCACACAAAATAAAATATTGTTCTCTTGTAAAAACTGCTGGAACTTGCCCATATCAATTATATTAAAAAACTCTCGTTCACTTTCACGAAAGGTTGGCATATATAATGCCATTTTATTACTATTATGGTTACAATTTAGAAATTTTTTTATTTTGGTGAC